>NZ_JBPZHA010000005.1:0-375685 GCF_051857515.1 Hydrogenophaga sedimenti | reverse complement strand
GAAAACGGGCGGTGCAAACGCAGAAACTGCGTTGAATTCGCTGATTCCGAGTCGCGCTGTTTCATGTCGTGGCAAGCCGCCCGCTATCGGCTGGCGCTAAACGTGTTTTGAACACCATCCCTAGACTCACGGCGCCAATGGACATCAGCGCGCCGTCGTTCCGGCCAGAGCTCATATCCCAATCGCCTAGACTCGAGCCGGGCTGGCGCTGAGTTCCTGTTCAGTTCCGGCCAGAGCTCATATCCCAATCGCCTAGACTCGCCGGGGCGGTGGACAGTGCGTCTGTCCAGTTCCGGCCAGAGCTCATATCCCAATCGCCTAGACTAGTTCAATCAGCCCTTCGCGGGTGTATTTAGTTCCGGCCAGAGCTCATATCCCAATCGCCTAGACTTTGCAGCCGCGAGGGTTGCATGGCACAGGAGTTCCGGCCAGAGCTCATATCCCAATCGCCTAGACTCAGCAGGGCCTTGTCGAGGAGGTTCATCATGTTCCGGCCAGAGCTCATATCCCAATCGCCTAGACTGGGGTGGCGGTCGAGGATGTGGGCGGCGATGTTCCGGCCAGAGCTCATATCCCAATCGCCTAGACTCCGATCGTGTTCAACGGGCTGGTCGGCATGGTTCCGGCCAGAGCTCATATCCCAATCGCCTAGACTATGCAGAAGCCTGTCCACATCGTCCCCATGGTTCCGGCCAGAGCTCATATCCCAATCGCCTAGACTCCAGAGCAGGACCTGCGCCTCGCCGCAGTGGTTCCGGCCAGAGCTCATATCCCAATCGCCTAGACTGGATCGGATGTGGAAGAAGGAATCGAATCGGTTCCGGCCAGAGCTCATATCCCAATCGCCTAGACTGGCGGGCGGGATGCTGCGCCAGATGCCGACGGTTCCGGCCAGAGCTCATATCCCAATCGCCTAGACTTCCGCACCGCCCGCGACGCCTGGCCCGCCGTTCCGGCCAGAGCTCATATCCCAATCGCCTAGACTCCGGTTTCAACGACTGGAAAGACTACCCTCGTTCCGGCCAGAGCTCATATCCCAATCGCCTAGACTTGCAGGAAACGGGCAACGCTTTGCAGCGTAGTTCCGGCCAGAGCTCATATCCCAATCGCCTAGACTGGCAGCGGGATGCCCTTTCACAACAGCGTCGTTCCGGCCAGAGCTCATATCCCAATCGCCTAGACTGTCACCGGGCAGGCAGCAGTCGATCTCCACGTTCCGGCCAGAGCTCATATCCCAATCGCCTAGACTTGAACTCAAGAAGCGCATCCTTGGTACCAAGTTCCGGCCAGAGCTCATATCCCAATCGCCTAGACTCGGCTTTCGATAACCCCTTGATTCGTCAAGGGGTTTTTCGATTTTTGGGTCTTGAAAAACATCGCGAAATTCAGAAGAGGTCGAACTGGTCAGGCGCTTTTTTCGCGGGCTGCTTGGCCTGCCCGTGGAAGCTGACGATGCGTTCGTACTGTTTGTCGGTGAACTGGAGGATGTTCACTTTACCGCCTTCAGGCAATGCAGATTCGACCTGCTTGCAGTAGGTGTCTACTTGGGCCGGGCTGGTGCAGAAGCGCATGTAGACGCTGAACTGGCTCATCTCGAAGCCCATGTCCAACAATGCGTTGCGAAACTCGGTGGCAGCCTTGCGCTCAGCTTTTTCAACCACAGGCAAGTCGAACATCACCACCATCCACATCAGCCGGTATCCCGTGAGCATGGTGCTTGGTCCATGTCTTCATTCGTCGCGCAGTGCCGACGCGAGTGCCAAGGGCAATCCCGGCAGAGGCAAGTCCAGCTTGTCTCGTTGTCCTAGATAGACCTGTGCCAACGATGTGGTGAGTTTCTGAACGCACACCATGACCGGTGTGGCGCCCGCATCGCTTTGCATGTCGTCATACAGTGTGCGCACCATGGCCCGCTTGGAGTCGGGATTTACATGGTCTTCGTCATTGCGCCGGAGCTGCCAGACTTTGAGGTCAATGACAGGTCTGAAAGGCTCCATCAGGTCGTCGACCAAGCGCATGGCGTTGTTGTCGTGGCTGTGGTGCAAACCGATGCTGGGATGCAGACCGGCAGCGATCACAGCGCGGGCGGTGGTTGCTCGCAGGACCGTGTACCCGTAGTTGAGCAGGGCGTTGGTTCCGGGGGCGTTTTGGTCGCGTCGGAAGTCTGTACCGAACAGCAGGGTCCAGTAGCGTCGAGCACCTTGTGCTTCCAAATTTTCCGGGTCGCCGCTTTTGACTTTGGCTGCTAGGGCTGTGAGAGGCGCCGTTGGCATCCCGGCCGCCTCCAGTGCAGCAGCCTGCTGTTCGAGTTTGGATCGCACGATGGCGGCCCACATGCGCTTGTGTGTCGGCTGACTGGCCGCTATCTGTGCTTCGATGCGGTGCGACTGTTCGAAGTTGCCTTCAATGGGCAACAGCATGCCCACGGCGTTGTGGTTCGCGGCGCACAGCACGAACGGCGCGCCGCGTTCAGCCAGTGCTACCAACAGGTTGTTGGTGTAGCTCAGGCCGTGTGCGTTGGCGATGACGGCGGCGATGTCGTCCAGCGGCACTTGACCCAGTTCTTTGCGTTCTCCCTCTGTGTCCTGCACCACCATGAACCCGCGGTGCATGAACAGGTGGCGCCGGTCATCGGCCACCTCGACGATGCGGCCGATCATGTGGGTTACTCCTTGAAGCCAGGATCGCGGAGTTCGCCAATGGGCGAAACGGAAACTTGTCGTCCATGAGCCTTGAATAGTGATCCTGCGGTAAACGACCCGTAGATCAGGCTGGCGTCCTTTTCGTCCTCTCGTTGCCGAACATTGGATTCCCGGTGTTCGGCCACAAAGATGCCCCCATTGGACTTGATCTTCTTGATCGTCAGCAGGCGCACAACACCCTTGAAATCCGCTTTGAGGTAGTCGCCAATGATCAGCCTCATGACTAGCGACTTTCCACGAGTGCTCAGTGTTGGATGCCGGAGGCGTTGTTCGCCATCTCGTCGCACGAGTTGGTAGGCCTCAAACGTGGAGATCACTTCGCCCTCCCACTTGCCCTTCTCGTTGCGAACGATCTCGATGCAGTAGTTGCTGTCGCCCTTGTAGCCCTTGTACGGTCGCGGCGATCCATCGGGCAGGCTGCCGTGGCGTGCAACTGATTTGGCGTTCGAGAACTCGATCACCTTGAGGGCGGAAGTTTCTTTCTGGCGAATACCCTCCACGGTCTTGTGAACGCTCACCATGCCGTTGCCCAGCAGCGAGTAAGCCGTGTCGTTGTGCATGGCACCTTCGTGTCCGTGGTCGGGCTTGTGGCTGACCCAGATGTGGTTCACGGCACGAGCCACGTGATCGCGATAGCTGTCCCACGGCAGGGGCATGTCCTCTACCAGCCGGTTCAGTTGCCGTTCGCGTGCGCTGGCGCTGGCTTGCGCGAAGCGCTGCAGCATGCCTTGGTCGGTCACAGCGATCACGCACGCGTCCACCGCATGGTGCCGATGGTCGTTGCGGTTCTTCTCGCCGTCCAGTCCCAGGATGTCGTTCAGTCCGAACTTGGCACGCAGCATGGCCGTCATTTGCCCAGGAATCACGCGGGTGGCTTGCGGACAGATCAGGCTCAGGTATTCGCGCGCCACGCGGCTCAGGTAGCGGGTGTCGTTCAGTGCGCGGGCTAGGAAGTCCTTGTCTTCTTTCAGCCAGCGCTGGTAGCCGTCCTCACCGAACCGGTAGCGCTTGTTCTTCGGCATCTGTTCGGCCCGGTCCAGCATGGCCGCCGTGGACCAGCCCAGCGCTTCAAAGTCTGCGCGGGCTTCCCAGGGTGTGCGATTGCCTTTGACGCGGTTGGCCTGGCGCATGGCGACGGTCTTGTTGTTCAGGCTGTCGTCCAGCGTTTGAGAGAACGGCAGGATGTGTTCGATCTCCACCTGATCGCTCAACACCATGTTTGCGCTGATCTGCACGCCGCTGTAGGGGCAGCGGCGATCGGCTGGGTCGAAGCTCAGTTCTTCCCACAAGATCAGTTTCTGGATGTCGGCATGGCGCACCCGTTCCGGCGCCATCTGCAACAGGTCGGCGGCTTCACCACGCAGGCGCTCGTTGCGCTTCTGGTTCTTGGCCTGACGCTCGTTGTCCTCCTTGCGTTGCTCCTGGCTTTGCTTGAGGTCGCGAGCCACTTCCACGATCACTTCGGACGGGTGTCCGTAGCGTTTGATGAGTGCATTGACCACCACACGGACCTGATTGAGACCAATGTGGACGGTCGGGTTCGCGATCTTGCCGAAGCGCTTTTCGGGTGTATCGGCAGCGTTGCCCGAACCGAAACCGACGTGGCGTTGGAGGTATTCGCCGTAGTAGGGCAGGGCCGGAAGGATCTCGCCCGTTGCTGCGTGGCTGATGTTGCTGTGGTGCTCAAAGCCAGCGGCCACCACGGCCTTGTCGTAGGTGATCACGTCGCGTTGCAGCTCGGGCAGGATGCGGGCCAGCGCTTTGGCGCTGAGACTGCCATAACCTTCTGGCAGAGCTGTTGAGGCTATTGCTTCGGCTCGCGACTCGTCCACACCGGTTTCCGCTTGAAGCCATCGAACCAGCCGGGTTTCGTTTTCTTCTGAAACCAGCCGCATGACGATAGCGTCTTGCTGCTCAGGCTTGAGCCCAAACCACGCATCGCCGAAATACTCTTTCTTGCTCAGGATGGCGCTGGTGGTGTTGCCTTTGAGTTCCTGTCGCTTCGGGTCTTCAAAGTTGAATTGAACCGCTCCGCCAAGACCCAGCAGCTTCTTGATCTGCGTGAAGCTGCGCTTTCCATTTCGTTCCAGTGCTTGCACCAAGCTGTCGCGTTGCTCCAGCGTCAACGCTTCTTCTTTCAATCCCTCTCGCAATACGTACAGGTGGTTGACTTCCTGATAAATGCGAAAGCGCTGCTGGCTGGGAAGGGCCAGCGGGGCACGTTCTTCATCCGGAAGCAAGGTGCAGCGCCCGGGTTTCACGGGCTTGAGTGGCCGCTGGTGTAGCAGACAGTCCTTGAGCTCAGCGCGGGCTGTTTCGTTGAACAGGTGCGGGTTCAGCGCCGATTGCTTGGCCCATAGCGCGTCGAACTCGGCTTCGATCATGGCGCGGTCGATGTAGAGGTCGTAGCTCTTGTCGATGCGTGTCTTGCCGTCTTCCTTTTCAACGCGTTGCTGACGGTATCGTGCACGCACTGTCTGGCCCGATTGCTCACGCCGAAACAGGTATTCGCCTACCGTGCGAGGCTTCCCCTCTGCACCCGAAGGATCAAGCGCCGCATGCAACTGCTTGATCGCGGATTTCAACGCGCTGCTGTCGTTGTCCTTCTTGTCGGTCTTGCGGTTGCTCTTGAAGCCGCGGCGCTGGTTGATGTGGAAGAGCGCACGGGCAAACTCTTCAGGTTTCAGCGCCTCGTCCAGACCCTTGGTACGTAAGCCATAAGGGCTGATGGCTTCCAGGGCTTTGCGCGCTGCTTCGTCCTTGGGGAAAAAGCCATGCTCGATCAGCGTGCGCATCATGCGCGCTTTGCGCTTGAGCAAACGGTCGCGGCGACGGCGCATGGCGCGTGCTTCGCGCCGAGTCACGGCGAGTGACGATCCATCCTTGGGGTTGCGCCCGTCGCTGAAGATGCGGACGCCCGCTTTGATGACAGCGATCGGTCTTGGCTGCGTATCGGAGTTGAGTCGAAGAATCGCCCAGCCGAGCGATGTGCTGCCCAGATCCAGCGCGAGTCGGTAGCGCATTTTTTGTGGCACGTATTGCCTCCCTTGATTCACGATGTCGTTTTGTAACACGTTGTGCTAGGATGCCTCCGTTACTGCGATTGGGATATGAGCTCTGGACGCTAACAAGCTGAAAGATGCACCAAATGGAAGGGCCGCTATACGCGGCCCTTCGTCTTTTTGTTTGCGTGATTCCCGCTTGACCGAGCGCGTCAACGCGCCGGCTGGATCACCTGCGTCATCGGCCGGGGCTCGCCTTCGGCCCACCAGTTGGCCCACAGCCGTCCCTGCCCGCCGACGGGGTCGGCCTGCAGGGTCAGGAAGTTGCGGCAACCCAGGATGCGCCGCCCGGTGCCGGGCAGGGGTTCCATGCGGCCGGTGATGCCCGGCTCCAGCGTCTGGGTTTCCAGGCAGGCCTGTTCGAGAAAGTAACGGGCCACGCCGGGCGGGGCGGGGTGGGTGATGCCGCTGGCGGTGAGTTGCACCAGGCTGCGCGCAGGCAGCGGCAGATCGGGGCGGTCCTGCTCGATGACTGCGGTGGCCGCCACATGCACATCGCCGGAGAGGATGGTGACCCGCACACCGGCCTGCGCCGCGTCCAGCAGCCGGTGCACCAGCCGCAGGCGCTCGGCCTGGTGCGCCGGGCTGGTCCAGTGGTCGCGCAGGTCGTCTTCGAGTTCCTCGATCGCGGGCAGGGCGCCGAGCATCTTTTCCAGCTGTGCGTAGCTCGGGTGCATCACCGGAATGCTGCTCATCACCAGCAGGTGCCGCAGGTCGCCGGCCGCCCGCTGCTGGTCGAGCCAGGCGCAGACCGCGCTCCAGCCGGTCGGGCTGATCACCTGTTCGGGCATCCGGTGGGTCGATCCGTCTGGGTCGGTGAGTGTCCAGCCCGGCTGGCGTTCGGAGCGGGTGTCGAGCACCAGCAGGGCGGAGTCACCAAAGCGGTAGGCACTGTGGTGCGCCGGCTGGCCGGGCAGGGTGGCGGGCGGCGGCGCGCCGAGCATCTGGCGCTGGAACAGCTCGAAAGCGGCACGGGCGGCGGCGAAGATGCCCTGGAACACCGGACTGGCGTGCAGGTCGGCCGGGTGCGAGCCCCAGCCGTCGATGATGTCGTGGTCGTCCCACATCATCACGCTGGGCACCGAGGCCAGCAGCCGGGCGGTCGCGGGCTGGCTCCAGCGCTCCAGGTAACAGCGCGCGAAGTGCTCCTGCAGCGCGGCGCGCAGGCTGTCGGTCAGGGGCAGGTGGCTGCGGGTGTGCCAGTCCAGCCCGGTCCAGTCTTTCAGCTCGGGGACCACGGACCAGACTTCGTCGCTGTAGATCTGGTCGCCGCCCATCAGCAGCAGCTCCAGCGGGCCGAACCGGGTGTTGCCCACGGTGTCGAGTTCGCGGTGCAGGCGGTCGAGCCGGTCCCACAGGGCGTTGGGCTCGCGGGTGGTCTTGCGGGTGCGGGCGTCGGAAAAGCCGTTGCAGGAGAAGTAGGCGATGGCCGGCGTGGCGTCCCGGGCGGGCACCTGGAAGCGGTGGTCCTGGCCGGCCAGCCGGTAGTCGACGGTCTGCGCCGCCGCGGTCTGCCTGACCGCGATGTCGAAGCGCCAGGCGGTCGCCGCGAGGCCGGGCACCGGGCCGCTCCAGCCGCCGACCAGTTCGGCGGGGACCTTCAGGCGCAGGGCCGGCTGGGGATCGGCGGCGTCGCAAACCACCAGCAGGCTGATGCCCCAGACGCCGCCCTGGCATCCGAGAAACTGCAGAATGGGTCCGGTCAGGATCATGTCGCCTCCCGCGAGTGGTTCTGGCGCGATGGTCGGTGCTTTGCGGGTGGGCGACAAGCCCCGCCCGGAGGATGGTTCGGGCGGCCGGGAACCTCGGGCCGGTTTGCCGGTCCACCTCCGGGGCACCCAGCCCCGACGACCCTGCAGCCATCCATCCATACCTCAAGGAGCCACCGATGCTGAACACCGACCTGATCACCGACGGACATGCCCTGATCGACGCCGACCCCGCCCGCGGGCAGGCCAACCGCCGCACCGCACTCAAGGCCGCGCTCGGCGTGGGTTATGCGGCGGCCGTGCTGCCCGCGCTGGCCCAGACCGCGGTCAAGACGCCCGCCGATGGCCTCACGGCCGGCGAGGTCGTGATCGACGTCAACGGCTTCAGGATGCCGGCCTACCGTGCGGCGCCGGTCGGCAAGACCGGACTGCCGGTGGTGCTGGTGCTGTCAGAGATCTTCGGTGTGCACGAATACATCGCCGACACCGCGCGCCGCTTTGCCAGGGCGGGCTACCTGGCGATCGCGCCCGAGCTGTTCGTGCGCCAGGGCGATGCCAAGTCGGTCAGCGACATTGCCAAGCTGATGTCCGAGGTGATCGGCAAGGTGCCCGACGCCCAGGTGCTGGGCGATCTGGACGCGACGGTGAAATGGGCGGCGGCCAACGGCGGCGACACCAGCAAGCTGGGCGTGACCGGTTTCTGCTGGGGCGGCCGCGAGGTCTGGCTGTACGCGGCGCACAACCCGGCGGTCAAGGCGGGCGTGGCCTGGTACGGGCGGCTGGTCGGTCAGGCCAGCGAACTGACGCCGAAGCACCCGGTCGACATCGCCGCCGGCCTGCACGGCCCGGTGCTGGGCCTGTATGGAGGGGCCGACACCGGCATACCGCTTGACACGATTGATAAGATGAAATCAGCCTTGGCGGCGGGCAGTGCCGCGGCCAAGGCCTCGAACTTCGTGGTGTACCCGGACGCGCCGCACGCCTTCCACGCCGACTACCGGCCGAGCTTCCGCAAGGAGCCGGCCGAAGACGGCTGGAAGCGGGCGCTGGCCTGGTTCCGGCAGAACGGCGTGGCCTGACACGTCGCTGCCAACACCCACATCGGGGCCGCGGTTTGCGGCCCTTTCTTTTGGTGGATGGAATCTGATGACCCTGATTGCAATTCTGTTGGGCACCGTGGCGGCGGGCGTGGGCAGCGTGTGGCTGGCGGCCGTGCTGGGCATGGCCATGCTGGCGCGTTTCACACAGCACATGCTCAGCCTGGCGGCGGGCGCGCTGATGGCGACCGCCTTCATGCACCTGCTGCCCGAGGCCTTCGAAAGCCAGATCGAGGCGCACACCCTGTTCGGCCTGCTGCTGGGCGGCCTGGTGTTCTTCTTCCTGCTCGACAAGGCCGAGCTCTGGCACCACGGCCACGAACACCACCACGGTGGCGGTGCGCACGGGCACGGCCATGCCCATGAGGACACCCACGGACACGACCACCACGACCACGACCGCCACGACCACGGCCAGCGTTCGGGTGGCTGGGCGGTGCTGGCAGGCGACAGCGTGCACGCCTTCGGCGACGGCATCCTGATTGCCTCGGCCTTCGTTGCCGACATGCGGCTGGGCGTGGTGACGGCGCTGGCGGTGCTGGCGCACGAGGTGCCGCACCACATGGGCGATCTGGTGGTGCTGCAGCAGACCTCCCGCACGCGCCGCACCGCGCTGATCAAGGTGTCGCTGGCGGGCACGGTGACCGCGCTGGGGGGCATGGTGGGCTACTTCCTGCTCGAACCGCTGCACGACTACCTGCCGTATTTCCTGGTCGCGGCCTCCAGCAGCTTCGTCTATGTGGCGCTGGCCGACCTGATTCCCCAGCTGCAGAAGCGTCTGGGCCTGCGGGAGACGGTGGCGCAGGTGGCCTGGCTGCTGACGGGCATTGGTCTGGTGTCGCTGGTCAGCGGCATCGCCCACAGCGCGCACTGAGCATCCGCCGTCGGCGGCGGCGCTCATTGCAGGACGTCGCTGCCGAAGGAAAACTCGAAGCGGGCGCCCTGGCCCACGGTGCCCTCGCCGCGGATGTGGCCACCGTGGCGCTCCAGGATGCGCCGCACCGTGGCCAGCCCGATGCCGGTGCCCTCGAACTCGTTGCTCGCATGCAGGCGGGTGAAGGCCTTGAACAGGCGGTCGGCGCGCGAGGGATCGAAGCCGGCGCCGTTGTCTTCCACGCTGAACACCGCCGGGCCGCCATTGGCGCCGTGCACCAGGCGCAGGCGGATGTGCGGATCGGTCGCGTGCCGCGTGTACTTCCAGGCATTGCCCAGCAGGTTCTCCATCACGATGTGCGCCAGCCGCGGGTCGCAGTCGGCGATCAGGCCGGGTTCGATGTCGATCTTCACCGGCCGCGTCGGGTCGCGGTGGCGTTCCTGCCGGATCACGTCCTCGGCCAGTTCGCTGATGTTGGTGTGCATGCGCTGCAGCGTGCCCTGGCTCACGCGGGCCAGCGCCAGCAGGTCGGTGATGAGCCGGTTCATGCGCTGCACCGAGGTGTCCACGCGCTCGAACAGCATTTCTTCATCCGCGGTCAGGCGCGGGGCCAGCTGTTCGCGCAGCAGGTGGTTGAAGCCGTCGATCGAGCGCAGCGGCGATTTCAGGTCGTGCGAGACGGTGTAGGCGAAGGCGTCCAGCTCGCGGTTGAGGTATTGCAGCTGGGCCGTGCGTGCGGCCACGCGCTGCTCCAGCGTGTCGTGCAGTTTGCGGATCTCGCGGTCGCGCTGCAGCCGCAGCAGCTCGGCGTTGCAGCGGCTGGCGAAGATGGTCAGCAGGGCATCGATTTGTGAATCCTGCGGCGGGGGCCGGCGCCACACGGCGGTGAGCAGGCCGACGGCCGAGCCGTCGGCGTCGCGCAGTGGCAGGCCGACAAACGCGTGCAGTTCGGTCTCGGCAAACGGGGGCACCAGCGGCAGGTGGGTGGCGGTCGGGCTGGTGAAGCGCAGCAATTCCGGCTGTTGCAACGCCTGCTCGCACATGCTGTCCTGCAGCACATGGCTGACGTTGGGTTGCAGCACGCCGTCCCAGACCATGGACAGTGTGTTCAGGTGCCGTCCGGCATCGACCTCACCGACCATCACGCCATCGGCGCCGATCGCACTGGCCAGCCGCTCGACCAGCGACCGGAAGAAGGCCTCGCCTGTCTCGCCCGACACCCCCTTGGCGACGTTCAGCAGCATGGCTTCGCGGCGTTTTTCGTCGGCCACATTGAGCGTGAACGAGAGGGCGCAGGGCTCGCCATCGATCTCGATGATCTCGGCCCAGACACGGACGTCGACTACCGCGCCGGACTTGGTGCGCATGCGGGTCTCGTGCGCCTGCAGGCGGCCGTCGCGCTGCAAGGTGGAGACGTAGCGCTGGCGGTCGGCTTCGCTGACCCATACACCGACCTCGGTCGAAGTCTTGCCGGCGAAATCGGCCTGGGTCCATCCCAGCACCCGCTCGTTGGACGGGTTGACCTCGACGAACAGGCCGTCGCGCAGGCGCGTGATGGTCATGCCCAGCGGGCTGAAGTTGAAGGCCTTGGAGAAGCGCTCGCGAGACTGTTCCAGCTCCCGGCGCGAGGCAACTTCGGCAGACACGTCGATCACCACCGCGATCAGCAGCCGCTCGCTGCCGCTGTCGGTGACCTCGGCATAGACCGTGGCGTGGAACTCGCTTCCGTCGCGCCGCAGCGCCCGCACGCGCAGGCCGCTGACCCGGCCTTGCGTATCGATGCCGTGGCGAAAGCGGGCGTGTTCGTCCGGGTTCGCCCACAGCTTTGGGGGGCGGTGGCCGACCAGATCCGCATGCCGGTGACCGAACAGCGACTGGAAGGCCTCGTTGGCATCGATCACGTCCCGCGTGTCGAGCGACTGGACCAGGCAGGCCGCCGGGGTGCTGCGGAACAGGGCCTGGAAACGGGCCTGGCTCAGCCGCAGCAGGTGCTCGACCTCGTGCGCGTGCTCCAGCGTGATGTGCTGCGTGCGGTAGGCATCGACCAGACGCCGCCGCCCGAAATTGACGGTGATCACCAGGCTGACGAGCACCACGGTCTGGGTGATCCAGACCGCCCAGCCGGTCTGCGTCGGCGGGGTCGGCAGCATGCCAGCGTTTTCCGCGATGTTGAGCACCGCCAGCAGCGCGATGCCCAGCGCCGCACTGATGATCATGTTGCGCCGCGACAGCAGGATGCCCGAACCCACCACCGCGGCCATCATCACCAGGATGGCCATGCTGCGCACCGTGCCGTGTGCGGCGGTGGCGGCCCCGGAAGCAACGATCAGCATGTAGACCAGCAGCGTCGCCACCAGCCGCCGCGGGCCACGCAGGTACATGAGCAGCAGGCCGTAGGTGCACAGCGTCAGCGCGATCGCCACCCAGGTCAGCGGTCTGATGCCATCGCGCAGGTAGACGCCGAAAGACACCAGCGGTCCGGCCACGCCGATGCAGACCAGCAGCGCCAGCAGTGAACGCTCCTGGTATTGCTGCAGGTGCAGGGGCTGGTCGGGGGCCAGCGGATCGTCGGAGTAGAAGGGGGATGTCACAGGCGGGCCGCTGGCGTCAGTGAAAAACGGAACTCGGCGCCTTGCCCGGGACGGGCAAAGCCTTCGATGTGGCCACCGTGGCGTTCGACGATGCGGCGCACCGTGGCCAGACCGATGCCGGTGCCTTCGAATTCGCTGGGGCCATGCAGGCGCTGGAAAGGCTTGAACAGCTTGTCGGCGTAGGCCATGTCGAAGCCGACCCCGTTGTCGCGCACGGTGAAACCGCCGGGATGGGCCGCGTCGGCGGGCCGCCGCCGCAGCTCGATCATCGGCGCGGGCTGGTCGCGGGAGTACTTCACGGCGTTGCCCAGCAGGTTTTCCAGCACGATGCGGGCCAGCCGCGGGTCGCAGCGGCACGACAGCCCGGGCTCGATCTGCCAGGAAAGCGGGCGGTCGGGCTGCCTGGCCTGCTCTGCCTGCATCACCTGTTCGGCGATGTCGCTGAGGTTGATGTTGCCCAGCTGGAGTTCGCCCTGGCTCACCCGCGCCAGCGCCAGCAGATCGGCGATCAGGGTGCTCATGCGCCGGGTCGAGGCCAGCACCCGGTCGAACAGCTGCTCTTCGTCGGGGCTGAGACGGCCCTGCAGCTGTTCGCCCAGCAGGCGGGTGAACCCGTCGATGGCCCGCAGGGGCGACTTCAAGTCGTGCGAGACCGAGTAGGCGAAGGAGTCGAGTTCGGCGTTGAGCTTTTCCAGTTCGGCCGTGCGCAGGCGGACCCGTTGCTCAAGCGTCGCATGGAGCCGCTGGATTTCCCGTTCGCGCTGCAGCCGCATCAGTTCGGCGGTGGCGCGCCCGGAGAAGATCGACATCAGCGCGCGCATTTCCGCACCGACGGTGATCGGCTGGCGCCACAGTGCCTTGAGCACGCCGATGGGCGTGCCGTCCTGGTCGTGCAGGCATTGCCCGACGTAGGCCTGCGCGACTTCACCGGGGTTGATGCCCTCCCCGGGAAGGGGGGCGGACAGGCCGCTTTCCAGCACATGGAGCTCGCTGAGCCGGAGCGTCTTCTCGCACGGGGTGCCGTGCGGGTCGTCGATGAAGTTGGGGACGGACTGGCCGTCTTTCCAGACCGACAGGGTGTGCATGCGCTGGTCGGGCTGCAGCTCGCTGACCACCACCACATCGGCCTTGAGCGACAGCGCGGCGTGGCGTGTGAGCGCATCGAAGAAGGCCGGGCCGGTCTCTCCGGTCAGGCCTTGCGCCACGCTCAGCAACAGGGCCTCGCGGCGCTTTTCTTCGGAGACGTTGACGGTGGACGAGAGGATGCATTCCTGCCCGTCGATCTCGATCGGCACCGCCCACAACCGCACGTCCACCAGGTCGCCTTCCCGGGTGCGCATGTGGCTGTCGTAGGCATTGACCCGGCCGTCGCGGCGCAAGCGGTCGACGAAGGCCTGGCGTGCCTCGGGGCTGAGCCAGGCGCCGGTCTCCAGGGTGGTCCTGCCGCGCAGCAGCTCGGCGCTCTGCTCCTGCGGGATGTCTTCCGAGCGGTTGACCTCCAGGATCATGCCGTCCGAAAGACGCGT
The DNA here is from genome assembly GCF_051857515.1 of Hydrogenophaga sedimenti. NCBI lineage: Bacteria > Pseudomonadati > Pseudomonadota > Betaproteobacteria > Burkholderiales > Comamonadaceae > Hydrogenophaga > Hydrogenophaga sedimenti. Next base: position 362,124 of record NZ_JBPZHA010000005.1, on the reverse strand, counting down.
GATCGAGAGATTCATCGGGCTGAAATTGAAGGCCTTGGCAAAGCGTTCTTCGGAGCGCCGCAGGCGCTCGACCGCCTCGTCCCGCGCGGTGATGTCGGCCACGGTGGTGATGATCAGCCGGTCTTGCGGATCGTTGCCCATCTCGCTGGAGATCAGGGCCTCGAAGCGGCTGCCATCGCAGCGCAGGCCGGTCACGTGTTCCTGTTCCGCACGCCGGTCGGTGAACAGGCGCCGGAGATAGCTCTCGCGCTGTTCCGGCTCGGCCCAGAGGACGGTGTCGGTGCGGCCGAGCATCTGGTCGCGGGTGTAGCCGTAGCAGCGCTCAAAGGCTGGATTCACGTCCAGGATCGCACCGCTGCGCGCCGACTGCGCCAGCATGGGGCTGGGGCTGGTGCGGAAGATGCGGGCGAAGCGTTCGTTGCTGCGGTCGCGTTCCTGCTCGATGCGCTTGCGGTGTTCCAGCTCCTCCATCTGCGAGGCGAAGGCCAGCTGTGCCCGGATGCGGCTGTAGTACACCAGCACCGCGACCACGCTCAGGACCGTGGCATGCGTGAGCCAGACCTTGAGGCCCACCTGGAAGTTGGGCGTCTTCATCCAGCCGCCGGCTTCCGCGAGCGTGAGCAGGCCCAGGGAGGTCACGCTGTACACCACCGAACCGATCAGCGCCGTGCGGCCCAGAAAGATGCCTGCACCCGCCACCGCCGCGACGAACAGGAAACCGCCGGCGGTGCGCACCGATCCGAACGCCAGCACCTGCAGGCTGCCGGCGGTCAGCACCGAATACACGACCAGATGGGGCATGTAGGTGACGTAGCCGCGGCGCAGCAGCAGCACGGCCAGCCAGCCGATGGCGGCCACCGCCGCGGTGGCCCAGGTCTCCAGCGGGTTGGGACTGGAGAGATAGACCAGCGGCGCGAGCACCGTCGCGGCGACCGCGATCAGCCACGCGACCACCCGCATCGTGGCGGCGCGGAAGGCGATTTCGGTAGCCGCGGGTGAAGGCAGGTCGGTGGCGGTCACGTGGAGGCGGCGGGTGTGGTCAGTCCAGCAACGGTTTCGGGTCTGTGCGATGGAATGGCCGGACACCTCTCTTTTCGGTTCAACCGGAGGAAACTTGACTCTGTGCGCAGGGCAGACCCGGCGTGTTGCACCACTCGCTCCAGCTGCCGGGGAAGAGCCTGCTGCGGCCCAGCCCGGCGATCTCCATCGCCAGCAGGTTCGGGATGGCGCTCACGCCGCTGCCGCACTGGTGCACCACGCTGGCGGGCTCGCGGCCGGCCAGCAGCTGTTCGAACTCGGCCCGCAGCTGCGAAGGCGACTTGAACAGGCCGTCCGGGCCGAGGTTGTCGGTGAACGGGCGGTTCAGGGCGCCAGGGATGTGACCGGCGACCGGGTCCAGCGGCTCGACCTCGCCCCGGAAGCGCGCGGCGCCCCGCGCATCGATCACGGTCAGGTCGGGGTGGCCCAGGCGCTGTGCCACCGCCTGTGCGCCCAGGGTGTCCGCCAGCGGCGGGCGCAACCCGAACGCGCCTTCCGCGCCGGCGACGGGTGCCGACGGACCGGTCGCGGTGGCGCCGCCACCGGCCTGCCAGGCGGCCAGGCCGCCATCGAGCACCGCCACGGCTTCGTGGCCGCACCACTTGAGCATCCACCACAACCGGCCGCAGTAGTTGGCGCCCTGGCGGTCCATGACCACGGCCTGCATCTGCGAGCCCAGGCCCAGCGCCTGCAGCCGCCGGGCAAAAGTCTCCCGCGAAGGCAGCGGGTGGCGGCCGCCGCTGGCGCGGTCGCTGCCGGTCTTGTCGCTCAGGTGTTCGTCGAGGTCGACGTGCACCGCGCCTGGGAGGTGGGCGGACTCGAACTGCTGGCGCCCGGCGGCGGGGTTGGTCAGGTCAAAGCTGCAGTCCATGACCAGCAGCGGCTGGCCGCCGGCAATCAGTGCCTGCAGCTGGGGGACGGAAATGAGGGTGGTGAACATGCTCTGCATTCTGGAGCAGAGCGTTGTCCAAGGCGATCCCACCAAAGGACTACACGGCCGATCGCACCGTGCAGCCGGACACGCGATCAGTGTTCTTCGGCCGGTGCGTGGGGCACGGCGTGCTCGCGCAGCACGGTGGCGGTGATGCCGCTGGCGATGATCAGCCCCATCCCCAGCCAGCCGATCAGGGGCATCTGGTCGCCGAACACGGTCAGGCTGTAGATGCCCGCGAACACGATGCCCGAGTACTGCAGGTTCGCGACCACCAGGGTGGCGCCGCTGGCGTAGGCGCGGGTCATGCACAGCTGGCCGAGCACCGCGAGCAGGCCGATGGGCAGCAGCCACAGCGCGGCGGTCCCGTGCCAGGGAGAGATGCCGACAAACGCCATGCCCAGCGCGCCGGCCAGCACCGCGCCGAGGGAAAAATAGAACACCGTGCGGGTTTCGGGTTCACCGACCTTGGACAGCGCCGAGACCTGCAGGTAGGCCAGCGCCGAGGTCACGCCCGACAGCAGCCCCACCAGGGCACCGATCAGCTGTTCGGGCGCGATGGTGGGGCGCAGCACCATGGCCACGCCCGCGAAGCCGGCCAGCACGGTGGCGAACAGCGGGCCCTGGCGCAGCAGCGCGATGTCGCGGCCCTGCATCAGCAGCGCACCGCCCAGCAGGAAGGCGGCGATCCAGATGCTGCTCATGTAGTTGAGCGTCATCGCCGTGGCCAGGGGCAGGATGGCGATCGAATAGAACCAGGCGGTCAGCGAGAGCGTGCCCACGATGCTGCGCCACACGTGCATGGCCGGCACGGTGGTGCGCAGCGAGACGCCGCGCGCCCGGGTGACCCACCAGAGGAATCCGACGCCGAACAGGCCGCGGTAGAAGACGATCTCGAAGCTGTTGAAATGCACCGAGGCGAACTTGATGCACACCCCCATGGTGGCAAACAGGAACGCCGCCAGCAGCATCCACAGCGCTTGCATCAGGGCGTGCTCATCCGGGCGCGGTACCACTCGTGGAAGTGCTGCATGCCATCTTCCATCGGGCTCTGGTAGGGGCCGACCTCGTTGTCGCCGCGCGCCAGCAGGGCCTTGCGGCCGGCATCCATGCGCTCGGCGATCTCGTCGTCCTCGATGCAGGTCTCCATGTAGGCCGCGCGCTGGGCTTCGACGAATTCGCGCTCGAAGGCCGCGATCTCCTCGGGGTAGTAGAACTCGACCATGTTCAGGGTCTTGTCGACGCTGATCGGGTGCAGGGTCGAGACGGTCAGCACGTGCGGGTACCACTCCACCATGATGTGTGGGTAGTAGGTCAGCCAGATGGCGCCGTGGTCGGGCGCGGCGCCATTGCGGTACTGCATCAGTTGCTGGTGCCAGCGCTGGTAGACCGGGCTGCCGGCCTGGCCGAGCAGGTTCTGTGCACCCACGGTCTGCACCGAATACTCCGGCTTGAACTCCCAGCGCAGGTCGGAGCAGGTCACGAACTGGCCCAGCCCGGGATGGAAGGGCTCGACGTGGTAGTCCTCCAGATAGACCTCGATGAAGGTCTTCCAGTTGTAGTTGCAGGTGTGCAGCTCGACGTGATCGAGCACCATGCCGTCGAAGTTCAGCGCCGATCGCGGCCCCATGCCGGCCAGGTCGGCTTCGATGTCGCGGCCGTTGTCCTCGAACAGCAGGCCGTTCCACTCGCGCAGGGCGTAGCGGTTCAGGTCCAGGCAGGGATCGTGCGAGAAATGCGGGGCGCCCAGCAGGCTGCCCAGCTTGCTCTGGGCGGACTGGCCGCCGTTGTAGGTCCAGCGGTGCAGCGGGCAGACGATGTGGCCGCCGCTGTGGCCCTTGGCGTTCTGTCCCAGGTTGCCGCGGCCCTTGAGCATCACGGCCTGGCGGTGGCGACAGATGTTGGAGACCAGTTCGACGCCGTTGGCGGTGCGCACCAGGGCGCGGCCTTCACCCTCGTGCGGCAGGGCGTAATAGTCGCCGGTCTCGGGAACGGCGTTGGCATGCCCCACGTAGCGGGGCCCGCGCTGGAAGATCGTTTCAAGTTCCCGTCGGAACAATGCCTCGTCGAAATAGCTGGAAACCGGCAATTGGCTTTCGGCCTGCTGGAGTTGAAGACTCAAATCAGACATGGTGGTCTTGACCTAAAGACTCCCCCTATGAAGGGGCAGGAGCGCGTAACGGTTGAACGATCGGCGCGGGTGGGTGAAGTGCTGCGTCCCTCCGGGCGTATGAGGCCCGTCAGTTGAACAAAAAAGAGGCGGGATTGTACCCCCGGGGACCCTCTGGCCCGTGCGGGTTCGGGGTGCAACGGCCTGCGGTGGATAAAATCCGCGTTTGTCCGCGCCATCCCTACGGCCTCCCACGAATGACATCTTCCAGCCCAGCGAAAGCCCCCCGCAGCGCCCGTGCGCCCGAACGCACCGAGCCCGCGGCCAGCTATGAAGCCGCGCTTGCCGAGCTGGAACAGCTGGTTGCCCAGCTCGAAGGCGGGCAACTGCCGCTGGACCAGCTGCTGACCCGCTACCAGCGCGGCGCCGAACTGCTGGCCTTCTGCCGTTCCCGGCTGGAGGCGGTGGAGAACCAGATCAAGGTGCTCGAAGGCGGCGAACTCAAACCCTGGGACAGCCAATGAGCGCGGTGCTTTCGAACAACGCCGGGTTCGTCGCCTGGCGGTCGCTGCAGCAGGAACGGGTCGAGCAGGCCCTGTCGGCCTGGGTCTCGGCCGACGCGCCGGCCGGTCTGGGCGAGGCCATGCGCTATGCGGTGCTGGACGGCGGCAAGCGCCTGCGCCCGCTGCTGGCACTGGCGGCCTGCGAGGCCGTGCAGGGGGATGCCGCCGCCGCGATGCGCGCGGCCTGTGCGGTCGAGCTGATCCACGCCTACTCGCTGGTGCACGACGACATGCCCTGCATGGACAACGACGTGCTGCGCCGGGGCAAGCCCACGGTGCATGTGCAGTTCGGCGAAGCCCAGGCCCTGCTGGCCGGTGACGCGCTGCAGGCGCTGGCGTTCGAACTGCTGGTCCCCGACGATGGTTCCATGGCCGGCACGCTCTCGGCCCGCCTGTGCCGCCAGCTCGCCCAGGCCGCCGGGGCTGCCGGCATGGCCGGCGGGCAGGCCGTCGATCTGGCCAGCGTGGGCATTGCGCTGGACCGCCCGGCGCTGGAAGCGATGCACCGGCTCAAGACCGGCGCGCTGCTGCAGGCCAGCGTGATGATGGGGGTGTCCACCGCCACCGTCGATGCTGCGGTCCAGGCCCATCTCTCGGCCTACGGTGCCTGTCTCGGTCTGGCGTTCCAGGTGGTCGACGACATTCTGGATGTCACCACCGACTCCGCCACGCTGGGCAAGACCGCGGGCAAGGACGCTGCCAGCGACAAGCCCACCTTCGTTTCCCTGATGGGACTGGCGCAGGCGCAGGCCTACGCCGACCAGGTGCTGGACCAGGCGCACGGCGCCCTGACCGCCAGCGGACTAGCCCACACCGACACCCTGCACGCGCTGGCCGACTGGGTCGGTCGCCGTGTTTCCTGAATGACGGACGCATCGCTGCGCAGCGAAACCCACCTCGCCATGAGCAACCTCCTGTCCACCATCGAATCACCGGCCGACCTGCGCCGCCTCAGCCGCGCGCAGCTGCGCCCCCTGGCCGACGAACTGCGTGCCTTCGTGCTCGACAGCGTGTCCAAGACCGGCGGCCACCTCAGTTCCAACCTGGGCACGGTCGAGCTTACCGTCGCACTGCACTATGTCTTCAACACACCCGAAGACCGTCTGGTGTGGGACGTGGGCCACCAGACCTATCCGCACAAGATCCTGACCGGTCGTCGCGAGGGCATGGCCTCTCTGCGCCAGCTCGGCGGTGTCAGCGGCTTCCCGCGCCGCGACGAAAGCGAATACGACACCTTCGGCGTCGGCCATTCGTCCACCAGCATCTCGGCCGCGCTGGGCATGGCGCTGGCGGCGAAGATGAAGGGCGAGAGCCGCCACTCGATCGCGATCATCGGCGACGGGGCGATGACCGCCGGCATGGCCTTCGAGGCACTGAACAACGCAGGCGTCGAACACGGCCGTCTGCTGGTGATCCTCAACGACAACGACATGTCGATCTCGCCCCCGGTGGGCGCGCTCAACCGTTACCTGGCGCAGCTGATGAGCGGCCAGTTCTACGCCGCCGCCAAGAACGTCGGCAAGACCGTGCTCAAGGGCGCGCCGCCGCTGTTCGAGCTGGCCAAGCGGCTGGAGGAACACGCCAAGGGCATGGTGGTGCCCGCCACGCTGTTCGAGAAATTCGGCTTCAACTACGTCGGTCCGATCGACGGCCACGACCTCGACTCGCTGATCCCGACGCTGGAGAACGTGCGCCACCTCATCGAACACGGCGACGGTCCGCAGTTCCTGCACGTCGTGACCCGGAAGGGGCAGGGCTACCAGCGGGCCGAGGCCGATCCGGTGGCCTACCACGGCCCCGGCAAGTTCGACCCGGCGGTGGGTCTGGTCAAGCCCGCCACGCCACCGAAACCCACCTTCACCCAGGTCTTCGGCCACTGGCTGTGCGACATGGCCGCAAAGGACGACAAGCTGGTCGGCATCACGCCGGCCATGCGCGAGGGCTCCGGCATGGTGGAGTTCCACCAGAAGTTCCCCGACCGTTATTTCGATGTCGGCATCGCCGAGCAGCATGCGGTGACCTTCGCCGCCGGCCTGGCCTGCGAGGGCATGAAGCCGGTGGTCGCGATCTATTCGACCTTCCTGCAGCGCGCCTACGACCAGCTGATCCACGACGTCGCGCTGCAGAAGCTGCCCGTGGTGTTTGCACTCGACCGCGCGGGGCTGGTGGGTGCCGACGGCGCGACCCACGCGGGCGCCTATGACATCGCCTTCCTGCGCTGCATCCCGAACATGTCGGTGGCTTGCCCCTCCGATGAGGCCGAGACGCGGCAGCTGCTTTCCACGGCGTATGGGCAGGACCACCCTGTGGCCGTGCGTTACCCGCGCGGCGCCGGTGTGGGCGCGGCCGTGCCGGCCAGCCTCGACGGGCTGCCGTTCGGCAAGGGCGAAGTGCGGCGCCGCGGTCGCGGCATCGCCGTCCTGGCCTTCGGCACCCTGTTGCATCCGTCGCTGGTGGCGGCCGAGGCGCTGGGCCTGAGCGTGGCCAACATGCGCTGGGCCAAGCCGCTGGACCTGGACCTGCTGCGCGAGATGGCGCAGAACCACCAGGCGCTGGTCACGGTGGAAGAGGGCTGCGTCATGGGTGGGGCGGGCAGTGCCGTGCTGGAGGCCTTGCAGGCCGAAGGACTGAGCCTGCCGGTGCTGCAACTGGGCTTGCCCGACGAGTTCATCGAGCACGGCGATCCGGCAAAGCTGCTGGCCAACGTCGGTCTGGACGCGGCCGGCATCGAGCGTTCGATCCGCCAGCGGTTTGCCGACGTGCTCGGAGGCGCAGGCCTCAAGGTCGCTGCGTAACTTTTTTCACGCTGTGCGTGAAGCCGTTTCACGAGACGGCGGTGCAAGCTTGCAAAAGCCTGAATGCTCAAGTGGTCGTGCTCTCATTTCGAGGGAAAACCCCCACGAATGAGGGGGGGGCGCTTTCTACAATGGCCTCGACTGTAGAAGTCCCTGCCTCTCAAGGGCGGGCGTGAAATCAACCACGGAGTCAAATCACATGGATCGTCGTTCCCTCATCAAGCACGCAGGCATTGCCGGCGTGCTGGCCGCCGGCACCGCACCGGCGGTGTACGCGCAATCCGCCATTCGCTGGCGCCTGGCCTCCAGCTTCCCCAAGGCGCTGGACACCATTTACGGCGGCGCTGAGACCTTCTCCAAGTACGTCAGCGACATGACCGGGGGCAAGTTCACCATCTCTGTGCATGCCGGCGGCGAGCTGATGCCCGCATTCGGCGTGGTGGACGGCGTGCAGCAAGGTACCGTCGAGTGCGCCCACACCGCTCCGTACTACTTCTTCGGCAAGGACGAAACCTTCGCGCTGGACTGCGCCATTCCGTTCGGCATGAACAGCCGCCAGATGACGGCCTGGATGTTCGAAGGCAACGGCATGAAGCTGATGCGCGAGTTCTACGGCGAGTTCAACATCGTCAACTTCCCGATGGGCAACACGGGTGCCCAGATGGGCGGCTGGTACCGCAAGGAAATCAACACGCTGGAAGACCTCAAGGGCCTGAAGTTCCGCACCGGCGGATTCCCCGGTCGCGTGATGGAGCGCATGGGCGTGGTGCCGCAGAACATCCCTGGCGGCGAGATCTACCAGGCGCTGGAAAAGGGCACGATCGACGCCGCCGAATGGATCGGCCCGTACGACGACCTGAAGCTGGGCTTCAACAAGGTTGCCAAGAACTACTACTACCCCGGCTGGTGGGAAGGCGGCCCGCAGCTGTCGCTGCTGGTCAACAACAAGGCCTATGCCGCGCTGCCCAAGGAATACCAGGCCATCCTGGATGCCGCTTCGGCCTACGCACACGTCGACATGCAGGCCAAGTACGACGGTCGCAACCCGGGCGCGCTCAAGCAGCTCGTGGGCGCTGGCGTGAAGGTGTTGCCGTTCTCCAAGGTCATCATGGACGAAGCGTTCAAGCAGGCCATGGCGCTGTATGACGAAATCAGCGCCAAGAATCCGAAGTGGAAGAAGATCTATGCCGACTACTCGGCCTTCCGCAAGGACCAGAACCTGTGGTTCCGCTTTACCGAAGCGACGTTCGACCGCTACATGCAGTCGGCCAAGCTGTAACCGGTAGAAATCCCGCAAAAAAACCCCGGACGACGGGGTTTTTTTGCGTGGGGATCATGCTGACATTTTTCTGACGCACCCGCCACCCACTGGGGTCTCCCATGCCACTCCTACTCAAGATCTCCCGTCTGATCGACGCGTTCAGCAACCTCGTGGGCAAGCTGTCCATGTGGATGATCCTTGCCACCACGCTCATCAGTGCCGGCAACGCCATCGTTCGCAAAGCTTTCGACATGAGCTCCAACGCGTTCCTTGAAATCCAGTGGTACCTGTTTGCTGCGGTTTTCATGCTGGGCAGCGGCTATGCCTTTCTCAAGAACGCGCACGTGCGCATCGACTTCATTTCGTCCAAGTTCAGTGCCCGTGGCCGCAACTGGGTGGATGTCTTCGGCATCATCGTTTTCCTGTTCCCGCTTTGCTACATGCTGGCCACTCTGGGCTGGCCGCTGTTTGTCAACGCCCTGAAGACGGGAGAAATGTCGTCCAACGCTGGCGGACTGATCCGCTGGCCGGTCTATTTCCTCATCCCTGCCGGTTTCACGATCCTTGCGCTGCAAGGTTTGAGCGAGCTGATCAAGCGACTCGCCTTCCTGACCGGCAACGGTCCCGACCCGCTGGCCCATGACGGACCTTCGGAAGAAGAACTCCTCGCCCAGCAACTGCTGGAAGAAGAACAGCAGCGCCTGCAGGGAGCCAACTGATCATGGAATTCATTGCACAAAATTTCGTGCCGCTGATGTTTGGCGGCCTGCTGGTGTTCCTGCTGTCGGGGTTCCCGGTGGCATTCGCACTCGCCGCGACCGGCCTGTTTTTCGGCTTTGTCGGCATGGAGGTCGGACTCTTCCCGTCCAACCTGTTCCAGGCGCTCCCGCTGCGTGTCATGGGCATCATGCAGAACGACACGCTGCTGGCCATCCCGTTCTTCACCTTCATGGGCATCATCCTGGAGCGAAGTCGAATGGCGGAGGATCTGCTGGAAACCGTGGCCCAGGTGTTTGGTCCCGTGCGAGGCGGTCTGGCGGTCGCCGTGATTCTGGTGGGTGCGCTGCTGGCAGCGACCACGGGCGTGGTGGCGGCGGCGGTGATTTCCATGGGCCTGATCTCGCTGCCCATCATGCTGCGCTATGGCTACAACCGCACCATCGCGACCGGCACCATCACCGCGTCCGGCACGCTGGCGCAAGCCATCCCGCCGTCTCTGGTGCTGATCGTGCTGGCCGACCAGCTGGGCCGTTCTGTCGGTGACATGTATGCCGGCGGTCTCGTGCCCGGCCTGATGCTGGTGGGTCTGTACCTGCTGTTCATCGCGGCAGTGGCCATCCTCAAGCCCGACTGGGTGCCTGCGCTGCCCGTCGAGGCCCGCATCTACAACGAACCCGACGGCACCAGCGGTCACCGCTCGCTGCTGGTCCTGCTGCTGATCTGCGGCGTCGCCAGCTACGGCTGGTCGCAGGTGCACAACTCGATCATCAATCCGCTGGTCCACCGCGACGGCAAGGCGCCCGGCGATGAGGTCGTCATCCTGTCGATCACAGTCGGTTCGCTGCTGGCCCTGGGCCTTGCGCTGATCAACCGCGCCACCCGCATGGGTCTGCTCTCCCGCCTGGGCGAGCGCGTGACCTTCGTGCTGATTCCGCCCCTGGTGCTGATCTTCCTGGTGCTGGGCACGATCTTCCTGGGCGTGGCAACACCGACCGAAGGTGGTGCCATGGGTGCGCTGGGCGCGCTGATCATGGCCGGTTCGCGCAGCCGCCTGAGCATCGAGCTGATGAAGCAGGCGCTGGAGAACACGACCAAGCTGGCGGTCTTCGTGCTGTTCATTCTGATTGGTTCGACGGCGTTCAGCTTCACCTTCAATGCGGCCGATGGCCACATCTGGGTCGAACACCTGTTCACCAAGTTGCCCGGTGGTGCCATGGGCTTCCTGATCATCGTGAACCTGCTGGTGTTCGTGCTGGGCATGTTCATCGACTTCTTCGAGATCGCCTTCATCGTGGTGCCGATGCTGGCTCCGGTGGCGGCCAAGCTGCTGCCGTCGTTGCTGCCGGAGGGTGCGCCGCCGGAAATGGCGCTGGTCTGGTTCGGCATCATCCTCGCGATGAACCTGCAGACATCGTTCCTGACCCCGCCATTCGGCTTCGCGCTGTTCTATCTGCGCTCGGTGGCTGCGCGCAGCGACTACACCGACCAGATCACCAAACAGCGCATTCCGGCGGTGACGACGGCGCAGATCTACAAGGGATCGATCGCCTTCATCGTCCTGCAGCTGATCATGGTGGTCGCCGTTGTGCTCTATCCCAGCCTGGTGACCGGCAACATCGAGGCGACCACCAAGATGGACGAGTCCACCGTGAACGACATGCTCGACAAGATGCAGGATCTTCAGGAGGAGCCCGCCAAGCCGGACGCTGCGCCCGCGGCGCCGCTATCGGGTGAGGTCAAGGCGCCGGAAGCCGCGGCTCCTGCAGCTCAGGAGGAGGACCCGGGCAAGGCACTGGCCGACGAGCTGAAGAAGGACCAGAAGGGGCAATAAGCCCTTTCACCAGGGAGCACCATGCAGATCGATGTCAAGGTGCTGGATCCGCGGATGGCGGACCAGCTTCCTACCTACGCAACAGCGGGCAGCGCAGGCCTGGACCTGCGCGCCTGCCTGGACGCGCCACTGACCCTGGCGCCCAACGCCTGGCAGCTGGTGCCGACCGGCCTGGCGATCCACCTGTCCGATCCGGGCTACGCGGCCGTGATCCTGCCGCGCTCGGGCCTGGGCCACAAGCACGGCATTGTGCTGGGCAATCTGGTGGGGCTGATCGACAGCGACTACCAGGGCCAGCTGATGGTCAGTGCCTGGAACCGCAGCGACGTGGCGTTCACCATCGAACCGATGGAACGCATCGCGCAGATGGTGATCGTGCCGGTGGTGCAGGCGCGCTTCAACGTGGTCAGCGAGTTCTCGCAGTCCAGCGAGCGCGGTGCCGGCGGATACGGGTCCACTGGCCGGGGCTGATCCGGCCGGACGTGGTCAGTGCAGAGTGCGGGGGGCCGCCGGTGATGCCGCATCGGCGTCCGGCTCGTCGACCTGCATACGGAAGAAGCCCGTGCCCAGTGAGCCCTGGCCAACTTCGCTGACCGTGGCTTCGCGCACCGAGTGCACCTTCAGCCGGACGCGCAGCGCGATGCCGGCCAGCGGGTGGTTGCCGTCCATGACCACATGGTCAGGGTAGATGTCGCTGACGAAGTAGAGGCGGTCGCGTGGCGCCGTCGGGTTGCTGCCTTCGGGCAGGCCCTCGAAGCCCATGCCTTCTTCCAGATCCTCGGGAAACAGATGCCGCGGCTCCAGGAACAGCAGCCGGTCGTCGTAGTCGCCGAAGGCGTCCTGCGGCTCCAGCTGGAATTCCAGCGAGTCGCCGGCGACGTGCCCTTGCAGGGCCTTTTCCAGGCTGGCAAGCAGGTCGGTTCCGCCCACCAGGAACTCGACCGGCTCGTCCAGCACATCCAGTTCTTCGCCCAGCGTGTCCTTGAGCGTCCAGGTCAGTCCGACGACGCATTGATCGGTGATTTTCATCCGACAATTGTCCCATGACACCACACACCGTATCCAGCCAGGGCGCACTGCCCGTGGACCAGCCGGCACAAATGCTCGGCGGTCTCACTCCTGCCCAGTTCATGCGCCGCTACTGGCAGAAGAAACCGCTGCTCATCCGCAATGCGTTCCCCGGTTTCCAGCCCTTGCTCAGCCGCACGCAGCTGTTTGCCATGGCCGGCAACGAGGCCGTCGAGTCTCGGCTGATCGTGCACCGCGAGAGCGGCTGGAAGCTGCGCCACGGCCCGTTTGGCAAGAGTGCGTTTCCGCCGTTTCGCCAGCCGCGCTGGAGCCTGCTGGTGCAAGGGGTGGACCTGCATCTGGACCCGGCCCACGAACTGCTGCAGCGCTTCCGCTTCGTGCCCGACGCGCGGGTCGACGACCTGATGATTTCCTGGGCCAGCGATGGCGGTGGCGTGGGGCCGCATTTCGACAGCTACGACGTGTTCCTGCTGCAGGCCAGCGGACAGCGCCTGTGGCGCATCGGGCGGCAGAAAGACCTGTCGCTGGAGCAGGGCGTGCCGCTGAAGATCCTCAGCCATTTCCAGCCCGAGGAGGAGTACCTGCTCAATCCCGGCGACATTCTCTATCTGCCACCGCGCTGGGCCCACGATGGCATCGCCGTGGGCGACGACTGCATGACCTATTCCGCCGGTTTCCGGGTGCCGCAGCGCGGTGGTCTGGCCGGTGAACTGGCCCTGCGCATGGCCGACGAATTCGAGGACAGCACGCTTTACCGCGACCCCGGGCAGGACGCCACGGCCCACGCGGCCGAGATCCCCGCAGGACTGCAGGACTTCGCCGCGGACGCATTGCAGCGCATGCTGTCCGACCGCCGCTCACTGGCCTGTGCGCTGGGCGAGGTCATGACCGAACCCAAGCCGCGCGTGTGGTTCGACGAACCGGTCGCCGAATGGCATCCGGCCGGTGTCAGGCTGGACCGCCGCACACGCATGATGTATGACCGGGAGCACGTCTTCATCAATGGCGAAAGCTTCCGTGCTGGCGGATCGGACGCCAGGCTGATGCGCGAACTGGCCGACCAGCGCGGACTCTCCGCCGCCCGGGTAGCCCGAGCGAGCGAGGGGGCACAGCAACTGCTGCGCGATTGGTTCGACGCGGGCTGGCTGCAGCTGCTGCCTTGAACACGCCTTCACAGGAGGTCTCGATGGAGAGCACGCACACGGTTGCGCCGGACCAGGAACCGGCAGGACTTCCGGAAGGCCGTCTGCAGGGTCGACACGCCTTCATTGACCTGGTGCGTCAGGCCTTGGCCTGCGCCGCCCGGGAGCGCTGGAACCATCTGGTGCTCAGCGACCCGGATTTCGCCGACTGGCCGCTGGGAGAGCGCTCGGTGATCGAGGCGCTCAATGCCTGGGCAGGGCGGGGTCGTCGCATCCAGTTCCTCGCGCGCGACTTCGGCCGGTTGCGGGAGCTGCATCCGCGGCTGGTGCAATGGCGCACGACCTGGGCCCATATCGTCGAGGCCCACGCCTGCCGTCCGATGTCGGGCGGCGAGATTCCCAGTGCGATCTGGACACCCGACTGGGTGATGGAGCGCCTGGACATCGAGCACTGTGTGCTGGTGGCCGGGCGCACGCCCGACCGTCGCGCCGACCTGCAGGAGAGACTGCAGGCCTGCTGGCAACAGGGCAGCCCTTCTTTCCCTGCGACGACCCTCGGCCTGTAACCCTGCGGGTGACTGTTGGCTTTTTGTAACGCTTTCTGTCAACAAATGAAAAAGTGGACGAGGGTAAATACGGATATGGCTTTCCCGGTTATGATCTTGGGCTAGACCGCAGGGTGTGTTCAATGCCCGCGCGGCGGGGTCGACCAAGCCCGAATTCAGATTCGGGTTTTTTTATGGTTGATTCAAGTTCAGTTTTTTGTCCATCCAATCCTGAGGAACTACCATGAAAAAGACCGTTCTGCTGGCCAGCCTGCTCGCCGCCATCGCCCTGACCGCTTGCGGCAAGAAGGAAGAAGCTCCTGCTGCTCCCGCTGCTGCTGCCCCCGCCGTTGAAGCCGCCAAGGACGCTGGCGCTGCTGCTGGCGCCGCCGCCGGTGCTGCTGCCGACGCCGCCAAGGATGCCGCCACCGCTGCTGGCGCTGCCGCTGGTGCCGCTGGTGCCGCTGCCGCTGGTGCTGCTGCCGACGCTGCCAAGGACGCCGCTGGCGCCGCTGCTGACGCTGCCAAGGCCGGCGCTGCTGCCGCTACCGACGCTGCCAAGGACGCCGCTGCCAAGGCTGCTGACGCTGCCAAGGCCGCTGCCAAGCCCGCTCAGTAATCTCCGGATTCCGGGCTTCGGCCCGGTCTCTTCGAGACACGAAAAAGCCGCCCTCGGGCGGCTTTTTTCATGGGCGTGTTTCTTTCCGTTTACTTCAGGTCGTTGGCCAGCAGCTGCACGATGCGCTGGGCATCGGCGGAACCATCGGGTTGTCCCTGGGCGTTGAGCACGGACACCGTGGTGGTCTGGCCGGTGGTGCGTACCGCGATGCGGTACTGGGCCGGTTTGACCGGGGTTTCGCTGCTGCCAAACAGCTTGCTGAAGAAGCCCTGTTTGGGGGCGTCGGCGGAGGTCGCGGCCACGAAGCGCACGAAGTAGATGCCCTGGCTGCGGTCGCGGTCCTCGACGGTGAAGCCGGTGCGGTCCAGCGACAGGCCGACGCGGCGCCAGCCGCGATCGAAATCGTCCTCCAGCTGGACGGCGGGCAGGTTGTTCACCGTGACCACCTTGGCCGCGACCTGCGAGGGGGCGGTGGCGACCACCGCCTTGGCCTGCGCTTCCGTTGCGCCCAGCTTGAGCATCATGCGGCGCAGGAATTCGGATTCGAGTTCCATGTCGGCCGCGCGCGGCTGCCACACGGTCTGCTCCTTGCGGGCGTCGGTGTAGACCTCGACCATGCCGCGGTGGCTGATGTAGATCTCGGTGCCGCCGGCCGCATTGCGCTCCAGGCGGGTGCGGAATTTGTCTTTCTCGCCGGTCGAGTACAGGCTATCGAGCACCTTGCCCAGTGTCTGTCGGATGACATCCTGCGGCAGCTTGGCGCGGTTCTCGGCCCAGTCGGTTTCCATCACGCCGATGGTTTCCTGGTCGATGGTCAGGTTGAAACCGCTTTCGTTCCAGAAGTCCTTGACGGGGCCCCACACTTTGTCGGCGGGGCGGTCGACCACGAGCCAGCGCAGGTTGCCTGCGCGTTCGATGCGCACGTCACCGATCTTGACGGCCGCGGTGTCGCTGGCGCCGGAGGCCGGTTGCGCCGTCTGGTAACCGCTGGCCGTCACCGTGGAGCCGGGCACCTGGTAACGCGAGTCGCGGCTGAGCTGCGTCAGGTCGGGCGGAACTTCCAGTGCGTTGCTCTGGCGGGCGCTGCGGTAGTCGATCTTGTCTTCCTGCAGGACCGAGCAGCCGGAAGCCAGGAGGGCTGCCAGGGCCACCGCGCCGAAGCGGTAGGACCTGAGACGGCGGTCGGTGCGCGAAGACTGGTTGCGGACAGAAATTTGCATGAGCAGGCTCAGGTCGGTGGATGGGGCCGGGAATCAGTGGATCAGGCCGCTGTCTTTGAGGGCGGCCTCGACCAGGGGTTCGAGGTGGGTGCTCATCGGGGTCAGCGGCAGCCGCATGGTGCCACCACACAGGTCCATGCGCTGCATCGCCCACTTCAGTGGGATCGGGTTGGCTTCAACGAACAGGTTCTTGTGCACCGGCATCAGGCGGCGCTGGATGTCCATGGCCTTGCGGGCGTCGCCGGCGATCGCGGCCACGCACAGTTCGTGCATCAGGCGCGGCGCGACGTTGGCCGTCACGCTCACGTTGCCATGGCCGCCGCAGAGCATCAGGGCCACCGCGGTCGGGTCGTCGCCCGAGTAGATGGCAAAACCTTGCGGGGCTTCGCGGATCAGCCACTGCGCGCGTTCGATGTTGCCGGTGGCTTCCTTGATGCCGACGATGCCGGGCACGGTCGCCAGACGCAGCGCGGTGTCGACCGCCATGTCGGCCACGGTGCGGCCGGGCACGTTGTACAGAATGATGGGCAGGTCGCCGGTGGCTTCGGCGATCGCCTTGAAGTGCTGGTACTGGCCTTCCTGCGACGGCTTGTTGTAGTAGGGCACGACCTGCAGCTGGCAGTCGGCGCCGACCTGGCGGGCGAACTTCGCCAGTTCGATGGCTTCGGCGGTGGAGTTGGCGCCGCAGCCGGCCATGATGGGGACACGCTTGGCTGCCTGCTCCACGGAGACGCGGATGATTTCGCAGTGCTCTTCGACGCTGACGGTGGGCGATTCGCCCGTGGTGCCCACGACGCCGATGCAGTCGGTGCCTTCGGCGATGTGCCAGTCGATCAGCTTGCGCAGGGTGGGGTAGTCGACGCTGCCGTCGGGATGGAAGGGCGTGACGAGGGCAACGATGCTGCCAGTGATGGTCTTCATGGTCTCGGGCTCGAATCAGTGGCGCCCGTGCCAGGCGCCGGAAGGAAAAGAAAAGATCCGGCGGCAGCGCGCGCGAATCACGCATTCTACCCAGCGCACTCTGGTGTCAGACCAGCCGATGGCGTAGGGGCAGGGCAGGGGCGTCAGGACGTTTTCGTACCGCGGCGATGCGTTGCACGAAGCGCTCCGGGTGGTCGCAGAAGCCGTCTTCGTAGGCGACCACGTGCAGCCCGGTGCTGGCCCGCAGCAGCTCACCCGGCCGCAGCAGGAAGTCGGGGCGAGAGGGCTTGCCCACGGATTCGTTACCGGTTGCAAACGTCTCGTAGATCAGCACGCCGCCTTCGGCCACGCTGTCCACAATGACCGGCAGCAGGGCGCGCCAGAGGTAGTTGGTCACCACCACGGCGCCAAAGCGCTCGCCGGCGAAAGGCCAGGGGCCGTTCTCAATGTCGGCCTGCACCGCCCGGCCCAGGCCAGCCACGGTGGCGACGGCTTCGGGCGAACGGTCCACCCCGGTCACCGGATGACCCCGCTCCGCAAACCATCTCATGTGCCGGCCATGTCCGCAGGCCACGTCCAGCACGCTGGCGCCTTCGGGCACCAGGTGTGACCAGCGGCACACCCAGGGCGAAGGCGCCTCGGTGCCGTGCATCAGAAACAGCTCCAGAGCTGGTCGGCCAGGTTCACCAGGAAGTCCGGACGGGTGTAGAGCGACATGGTGGCTGCCAGGGCCAGCAGCACGCCGGCCCAGATCAGCGCACGGGAGGCGGCCGGTCTCACGCGGCGGCTCCCACGCGCTGCGGACCACGCGCGATGGCCGACTCGCGCACCGGCAGGTTGACCAGCCCCGCGAACACGCCCAGCGCGATCGAGATGTACCAGACGATGTCGTAGCTGCCGGTGGTGTCGTAGAGGTAGCCCCCCAGCCAGACGCCGAGGAAGCTGCCGATCTGGTGGCTGAAGAACACGAAGCCGCCCAGCATGGACATGTGGGCCACGCCGAAGATCTGCGCCAGCACCGCGTTGGTGGGCGGCACCGTTGAGAGCCACAGCACGCCCATCACCGCCGAGAACACGTAGACGCTGGTCGGCGTCAGCGGCGCCCACAGGAAAACGACGATGGCAATGGAGCGGGCGAAATAGATGAAGGCCAGGATGTGGCGCTTGGCCAGCCGCTGGCCCAGTGACCCGGCCGCATAGGTGCCGAACACGTTGAACAGGCCGATGATGGCCAGCGCGTAGCTCGCGACCTGGGGCGACAGCCCGTGGTCCTTGAGGTAGCTGGGCATGTGCACCCCGATGAACACGACCTGGAAGCCGCAGACGAAGTAGCCGGCCATCAGCAGCTGGAAACTGCGGTAGCCGAAGGCCTCTCGCAGCGCCTGGCCAATGGTCTGCTCGCGGTGTGGCACGGCGCCACCGGCGAAGCCTGGTTCACGCAGGAACAGGGCCAGCGGCATGATCAGCAACGCCGCCGCGGCCAGGATCAGCAGCGCCTGTTGCCAGCCGAAGCCGCCAATCAGCCAGCCTTCGACCGGCACCATCAGGAACTGGCCGAAGGAGCCGGCCGCCGCGGCCACGCCCATGGCCCAGGAACGGCGCTCGGCCGGAATCTGGCGGCCGATGACGCCGTAGACGATGGCGTAGGTGCAACCGGCCTGCGCCATGCCGATCAGCAGGCCGGCCGTGAGGGTGAACAGCAGTGGGGTGGGCGACAGCGCCATGCCCGCCAGACCCAGCGCATACACCGCCGCCGCGACCAGCAGCACGCGGAAGGCGCCGAAGCGGTCGGCGGCCATGCCGGCGAAGATGCCGAACAGACCCCAGGCCAGGTTCTGGATCGCCAGCGCGAAGGCGAAATTCGCACGGGTCCAGCCCATGTCCTGCGTGATCGGCTGCAGCCAGAGGCCGAAGCCGTGGCGGATGCCCATCGACAGGGTGACAATGGCGGCACCGCAGGTCAGGACCTGGACGGCGGACAGGCGCACGGCTTGGGCCGGCGAAGTGGTGGCTGAAGGCATCCCGGAACTGTATCGAATCCGGCATTCCCTCTGGTGTCGCGGGGCGGTCTCGCGGCCGTGAAATTTTCCCGTCCGATTGATGCGGCGCGGACATCGCCGGCACTGGTCCGGCAAGACATCTGTATTTACATACAGCCTTTTCCGGGGCTGGTCTTACAATTTGCCGATGGCTACCCAATCGAACGACTATTCCGAAAGCTCCATCCGCGTCCTCAAAGGACTGGAGCCGGTCAAGCAGCGGCCGGGCATGTACACCCGCACCGACAACCCGCTGCACATCATCCAGGAAGTGCTGGACAACGCGGCCGACGAAGCGCTGGCCGGGTTCGGCAAGAAGATCAAGGTCACGCTGCACACCGACAGTTCGGTCAGCGTGGAAGACGACGGCCGTGGCATTCCCTTTGGCATGCACCCCGAAGAAAAGGCGCCGGTGGTCGAGCTGGTGTTCACCCGCCTGCACGCGGGCGGCAAGTTCGACAAGGGCAAGGGCGGTGCCTACAGCTTCTCCGGTGGTCTGCACGGCGTGGGCGTGAGCGTGACCAATGCGCTGTCGACCCGGCTGGAAGTCACCTGCTTCCGCGACGGCCAGGTGGCGAAACTGACCTTTGGCGCTGGCGACGTGATCGAGCCGCTGGTGATCGCTCCCAAGGGCGAGGGCGACCGCAAGCAGGGCACGACGGTGCGCGCCTGGCCCGATGCCAAGTACTTCGACTCGGCCGTGCTGCCGCTGGGCGAGCTGACGCACCTGCTGCGCAGCAAGGCGGTGCTGATGCCGGGCGTGCAGGTCACGCTGGTCAACGAAAAGACCAAGGACACGCAGACCTGGCAATACAAGGGTGGCCTGCGCGACTACCTGCAGCAGACCCTGACCACCGACCCGGTGATCCCGCTGTTCGAAGGCGAGGGCTACGCCGACGCCAAGGACGACAGCTTCGCCGACGGCGAAGGCGCGGCCTGGGCCGTGGCCTTCACCGAAGACGGCGCGCCGGTGCGCGAGAGCTACGTCAACCTGATCCCCACCAGCGCCGGCGGCACGCACGACAGCGGCCTGCGCGACGGCCTGTTCCAGGCGGTGAAGGCTTTCATCGAGATGCATGCGCTGTTGCCCAAGGGTGTGAAGCTGCTGCCCGAGGACGTGTTCGCCCGCGCCAGCTATGTGCTGAGTGCCAAGGTGCTGGACCCGCAGTTCCAGGGCCAGGTGAAGGAGCGCCTGAACTCGCGTGATGCGGTGCGGCTGGTCGGCGGCTTCGTTCGCCCCGCGCTCGAACTCTGGCTCAACCAGCACGTGGACTACGGCAAGAAGCTGGCCGAGCTGGCCATCAAGGCCGCGCAGAGCCGGCAGAAGGCGGGGCAGAAGGTCGAGAAGCGCAAGGGCTCGGGCGTGGCCGTGCTGCCCGGCAAGCTGACCGACTGCGAGAGCCGCGACCTGGCGCACAACGAACTCTTCCTGGTCGAGGGCGACTCGGCCGGTGGCAGCGCCAAGATGGGCCGCGACAAGGAAAGCCAGGCCGTGCTGCCGCTGCGCGGCAAGGTGCTCAACACCTGGGAAGTCGAGCGCGACCGCCTGTTCGCCAACACCGAAATCCACGACATCTCGGTCGCCATCGGTGTCGACCCGCACGGCCCGCTGGACACACCCGACCTGTCCGGCCTGCGCTACGGCAAGGTCTGCATCCTGTCGGACGCCGACGTCGACGGCTCGCACATCCAGGTGCTGCTGCTCACGCTGTTCTTCCGCCACTTCCCCAAGCTGATCGAGGCGGGTCACGTGTACGTGGCGCGGCCGCCGCTGTTCCGCGTCGACGTGCCGGCCCGTGGCAAGAAACCGGCGGCCAAGCAGTACGCGCTGGACGATGGCGAACTCAACGCCATCCTCGACAAGGCCGAGAAAGACGGCGTGGCGCGCGAAAAGTGCCAGATCAGCCGCTTCAAGGGCCTGGGCGAGATGAACGCCGAGCAGCTGTGGGACACCACGCTCAACCCCGACACCCGCCGCCTGCTGCAAGTCACGCTGGGCGCGATGGACTTCGCCGCCACCGAGGCGCTGATCACGCGCCTGATGGGAAAAGGCGAAGCGGCCGCGCGCCGCGAACTGATGGAAATCCACGGTGATTCCGTGGAGATCGACGTGTGATGTCGCCCAAGGCTTCGGTTCTTCTGTCTCTGGCATTGCTGGCGTCGTCGCTGGCGGTGCCGGCGCGCGCGGAGATCTGGGCCTTTCGCGACCGCAACGGCGTCACGCACTACTCCGACCGGCCGCTGAACGCGCGCTCCGAGCTGCTGTACCGCGGCTCGGGCATGGGCGGCCCGATCGCCCGGCCCGGCCCTGGCGCCCGCGCCATGGCTTCAACACTGACGGTGACGCAGCTGGAGCTGTCCACGCGCTTTCGCGCGGTGCGGCACCTGATCCGCGAAGCGGCCAGCGAACATGGCCTGGAGTTCGAGTTGCTGCAGGCCGTGATCGCGACCGAGTCGGGTTTCGATCCCGGCGCGGTCAGTCCCAAGGGCGCGGTCGGCCTGATGCAGGTGATGCCCGACACGGCCGAGCGCTTCGGTGTGCGGCCGCTGGGCAAGCAGAGCGTGAGCGAGCGCCTGACCGATCCGCGCACCAACATCCAGGCCGGCGCACGATACCTGGCCTGGCTGATCAGCACCTTCGGGGGCGACGTCCGGCTGGCCGTGGCGGCCTACAACGCGGGCGAAGGCGCCGTGCTCAGGGCCGGCCGCCAGGTGCCCAACTATCCCGAGACCATCGACTACGTGCGCAAGGTCACCAACCTGCACTACAGCCTCAAGCCGCCGCGCGCGGTCAGCCAGGCGCGCTCCGAGACCCTTCCCCAGACATTGCCACCCCGGCCTCCCGGCCGGGTGTGACTGCGCCGGTTCCGGCCGGCCCCTCCCGCACCGCTTGCAGCGATCCGATTCGTTTCCGTTTCCATGACCCAAGACCTGATCACCCTCGAACCGCCGACCGAACCCGGTGACGACAACCTCGCCGCCTACGCGCAGCGCGCCTACCTCGAGTACGCGCTGTCCGTCGTCAAGGGCCGCGCGCTGCCCGACGTCTGCGACGGCCAGAAGCCGGTGCAGCGCCGCATCCTCTTCGCCATGGACCGCATGGGGCTGGGTTTCAGCGGGCCCAACAACAACACGCCGGCCAAGCCGGTCAAGAGCGCCCGCGTGGTGGGCGACGTGCTGGGCAAGTACCACCCGCACGGCGACAGCGCGGCCTACGACGCGCTGGTGCGCATGGCGCAGGACTTCAGCCAGCGCTACCCGCTGATCGACGGTCAGGGCAACTTCGGCTCGCGCGACGGCGACGGCGCCGCCGCGATGCGTTACACCGAAGCGCGGCTGGCGAAGATCACCAGCCTGCTGCTCGACGAGATCGACCAGGGCACGGTGGACTTCATTCCCACCTACGACGGCTCGTTCGAGGAGCCGAAGCAGCTGCCCGCGCGCCTTCCATTCAACCTGCTCAACGGCGCCTCGGGCATCGCCGTGGGTCTGGCGACCGAGATTCCCAGTCACAACCTGCGCGAAGTGGCCGACGCCTGCGTGGCGCTGGTGAAGAATCCGAAGCTGGGCGACGACGAACTGCTCGCGCTGATCCCCGGCCCGGACTATCCGGGCGGCGGCCAGATCATCAGCCCGGCCGGCGACATCGCCGATGCCTACCGCACCGGTCGCGGCAGCCTGAAGGTGCGCGCGCGCTGGAAGATCGAAGACCTGGCGCGCGGCCAGTGGCAGCTGGTGGTCACCGAGCTGCCGCCCGGCGTGAGCAGCCAGAAGGTGCTCGAAGAGATCGAAGAGATCACCAACCCCAAGGTCAAGGCCGGCAAGAAGGCGCTGACGCAGGAGCAGACGCAGCTCAAGGCCAGCATCCTGCTGGTGCTGGACGGCGTGCGCGACGAGTCGAGCAAGGACGCGCCGGTGCGCCTGGTGTTCGAGCCCAAGAGCAGCCGCATCGAGCAGGCCGAGCTGATCACGGCGCTGCTGGCGCACACCAGCCTGGAGACCTCGGCGCCGATCAACCTGACCATGATCGGGCTGGACGGCCGGCCGACGCAGAAGAGCCTGCGCCTGATGATCGAGGAGTGGATCGAGTTCCGCCAGACCACGATCACGCGCCGCACCCGGCACCGCCTGAACAAGGTGCTCGACCGCATCCACATCCTCGAAGGCCGGCAGCTGGTGCTGCTGAACATCGACGAGGTGATCCGCATCATCCGCCACAGCGACGAGCCCAAGCCGGCGCTGATCGAAGCCTTCCGGCTCAGCGACCGCCAGGCCGAAGACATCCTGGAAATCCGTCTGCGCCAGTTGGCCAGGCTCGAAGCCATCAAGATCGAGCAGGAACTGAAAGAACTGCGCGAGGAGCAGGGCAAGCTCGAAGACATCCTGGGCAACCCCAGCAGCCTCAAGCGCCTGATGGTCAAGGAGATCGAGCAGGACGCCAAGACCTTTGGCGACCCGCGCCGCACGCTGATCCAGGCCGAGAAGAAGGCCGTGGCCGAGATCAAGGTGGTCGACGAGCCGGTCACGGTCGTGATCTCCAGCAAGGGCTGGGTGCGCGCACGCACCGGCCATGGCCACGAGGCCGCCAGCTTCGCCTTCAAGGCCGGTGATGGCCTGTACGGCACGTTTGAATGCCGCACGGTCGACACGCTCATCACCTTCGGCAGCAACGGCCGCGTGTACAGCGTGCCGGTGGCCAGCCTGCCCGGCGCGCGGGGCGACGGCCAGCCCATCACGACCCTGATCGAGCTGGAATCCGGCACGCAACCGCTGCACTACTTCGCCGGCCCGGCCAACGCCACGCTGCTGCTCTCGGGCACCGGCGGCTATGGTTTCCTGGCGACGGTGGAGAACCTGGTCTCGCGCCAGAAGGCTGGCAAGGCCTTCATCAGTGTGGGCGAGGGCGAAACGATCTGCGCGCCGTCGCATGTCGCGAACACCTCGGGCGGCCAGCCGCTGGTGCCCGCCACGCACGTGGCCTGCGCCTCGGCCGGCGGCCGCATCCTCACCTTCGACATCGGCGAACTCAAGGCGATGGAGAAGGGCGGTCGTGGCCTGATGCTGATCGATCTGGAAGACAAGGACACGCTGGCCGGCGCCTGTGCCTACACGCGCAGCATCCGCATCGACGGCATCGGCCGCGGTGGCAAGGAGCGCGACGAGACGCTGGAGATCCGCAGCCTGAACAACGCCAAGGCGGCGCGCGGGCGCAAGGGCAAGGCCGCCGACCTGGGCTTCAAGCCCAACCGCGTCGCGCGCGTGGAGTGACCGGCATGGACAGCACCAGTCTCTTTCTTTTGCTGGCCAGCGGCGCGCTGACGTTCTTTGTCGGGCGCTTTGTCGGCAGGCGGTTCCGCGCCCGCCGTGCGGCGCAGCAGGCACAGCGCGAACTGGCCGGACAAAGCCGCCAGGTGCGGCGGGCGCAGTCGCGCAAGAACAAGGGTTGACCCCCGCGCCGCTTCGCGTCACGCTCCCAAGGGCGACTCCTGCCGTCTGGCGAAGCCAGCCCGGTGGAGTCTCCGGAGGAGCGCAAGGCGCGCAGAGAAACGACGATGCGCACAGGGATATGGCAGGCGCTGGCTTGAAATCCGGCCCATCGCTGGCATGTTCTGGGGCCCGGCCTTTGCACAGGCCGCCACAAGGAGTCCGATGAAATCGATGGGCAAACGGGCCGATGGCCTGCGACTGGAGCGCATGAAGGTGTCGGCCCAATGGCTGGGCGAAGGCTTCCGCAATGTGTTCCCCATCGCGCCCGGCCTGCGCGACACCAGCGTGCCGTTCCCCGGCATGCGTGATTTCCTGTGGGGCGGCGAGCGCCGCGTGCCCTCGGCGCCGCTGCCCTCGGTGGACCCGCGCGACGCCTGGCGCGGCAAGCCGCAGAGCGGGCTGCGTGCCACCTGGCTGGGCCATTCCACGGTGCTGATCGAGATCGGTGGCCAACGTGTGCTGACCGACCCGGTCTGGGGGCCGCGTGCGTCGCCGTCCACCCTGATTGGCCCCAAACGGTTCCAGCCGGTGCCGGTGGGCGTGAAACAGCTGCCGCCGGTGGACGTGGCGCTGATCTCGCACGACCACTACGACCACCTCGACTACCCCACCATCCGCGAGCTGAACAGGCTGGCGGTGCCCTTCGTCACTTCGCTTGGTGTCGGCGCGCACCTGCAGGCCTGGGGCGTGCCGGCCGAGCGGATCACCGAACTGGACTGGTGGGAGGAGCACCGCCTGCCCGGCAGCGACGTCACCATCACCGCCGCGCCCTCGCAGCACTTCTCGGGCCGCGGCCTGAAAGACCGCAACGCCACCCTCTGGTCGTCGCTGGTCATCCGCTCGGACAAACACAGCGTGTTCTTCAGCGGCGACACCGGCCTCACCGCCCAATACGCCGAGATCCGCGAGCGCCTCGGGCCTTTCGATCTGGTCATGCTCGAAGTCGGTGCCCACCACCCCGCCTGGGGCGACATCCACCTCGGTCCCGACAACGCGCTCAAGGCGCACCAGCTGCTCGGCGGCGGGGTGCTGCTGCCGGTGCACTGGGGCACCTTCAGCCTGGCCATGCACGCCTGGGACCAGCCGGCCGAGGTGCTGATTGAAAAGGCCGACCGGCACGACACGCCGCTGCTCATGCCCATCCTCGGTCAGGCCGTGGAGCCCGCGCACGTGGAGCGAACCAAGCCCTGGTGGCGCAGCGTGGAAACGCAGGCGGCGCCCGCGCACCCGGCCCAGACCGCGGAGCCGGAGCCCGGCACGGACACCGGCTTGCCCAAGGGCATGACCTGGCCGCTTGACTGAGTGCGGGCATGATGCGTGGCGGGGCGACGGCCACACCGCGCGCCCGACCACCTGCAAGATCGCACCGCCATGAACCTCAGCGAACCCTCCTTCGGTCCCCATCTCAAAGGCTTCCCCGCCAGCGGCGCGCCGCTCGCGCGCGCGCAGATCCCGGCCCAGGACTGGAATGTGCTGCGCGGCGACCTGGCCCTGCCGCTGGCTGTGCTCAAACAGAGCGAGCTGCGGCACAACCTGCACTGGATGCGCGACTTCTGCGCGCAGCGTGGCCTGCATCTGGCGCCGCACGGCAAGACAAGCATGTCGCCCGAGCTGTGGCAACTGCAGCTCGACGCCGGCGCCTGGGGCATCAGCTTCGCCACCGTGTTCCAGGCGGCCATCGGCGCGCGCCACGGCGTGCCGGTGCTGCTGATCGCCAACCAGGTGATCCAGCGCGCCGAACTGGACGCGCTGGCGGCGCTGCATGCCGAGCGCCCGCCGCTGCGCTCGATGTTCCTGGTCGACGCGGTCGGGCAGGTCGATGCCATCGAGGCCTGGGCGGCGGACCGCGGCTTCACCGGCCGTTTCGAGGTGCTGCTGGAGCTGGGCATCACCGGCCAGCGCACCGGTACGCGCACGGCCGATGAGGCTCGACAGACCGCTGCGCGCATTGCCGCCAGCCCGGTGCTGCAGCTCGCCGGCATCGAGTGTTACGAGGGCACGACCGCCTACTGCGACCACGCCAAGGACCGCGCCACGGTGCAGGGCCTGATGGACCGTGTCGAGACGGCCGCGCGCGAGGCCATCGCGCAGGGCTGGTTCGCGCACGACGAGATCATCCTCACCGCCGGCGGCTCGGCGATCTTCGACCTGGTGGCCGAGCGCCTCGCGCCCGACCTGGGTCGCCCGGTGCGCGGCGTGTTGCGCTCGGGCTGTTACCTCACACACGACCACCAGCGCTACACGCGCTACCTGTGCTGCGTGGGCGAGCGCCTGAACCTGAAGGAAACCCTCAAACCTGCGCTGGAAGTGCTGGCCTGCGTGCAGAGCCAGCCCGAGCCGGGCCTGGCGCTGCTGTCGATGGGCAAACGCGACGTGGCCCACGACCTCGACCTGCCGCAGCCCGTGTGGCGCTCGGACGGGCAGGGCGGTGCGCCGCAAGCCGTGCCCGCCCACTGGCGCATCGACGCCCTCAACGACCAGCACGCCTACCTGCGCTTCGATGCCGCGGCGCCCCAGGCCGAGTGGCCGCGGCTGGGCGAGACCGTGGCCAGCGGCACTTCGCACCCCTGCGCCACCTTCGACCGCTGGCGCTGGCTGCCGGTGGTGGATGATCGCTACGCCGTTGTGGACGCTGTCACGACCTGGTTCTGATTCACGGAATCCGTCGTTGGGCGCGTGCTACGCTGTAAGGATCTGTGACCATCCGAAGAGGCGAGCATGACAAGACTGATGAAACTCCTGGGCACCATGGTGATGACCGCTGGCGCGTTGACGGCCTGTGGCGGTGGTAGCGACCCCACGCCATACGGCTCGGTGGCCTGGGATGCGAGCCGTCCGTCCGCCGCGATCACGATCAACTACGTGACGCAGGAACAGGCCAATTCGGCCGCGCTGGAGCGCTGCGGTGGTGGGGCGTGTGCCGTGGTGCTGGAGTTCTCGGGCAAGGGCGCTTGCGGTGCGATTGCCGTCGGTAGTGGTGCATCGCTGGTGGCCGGCGTGGGCAAGGGTGCCAGCCAGGCCGACGCCGAGTCGGCCGCCGTGGCCGATTGCGGCGCGAAGGGTGGCGGTTCCTGCTCGATCCCGAGCTCGCTGCCCGGCAAGTGCATGTAAACCCGCGTAGCCACGCTACACCGCTTCGCGGGTCGCTGCCCCTCCGGGGGCTGATCCGCCTCGGGTCGTCCCCGCGGTGGATCGGCGGGCTCAGGCCGCGCTTTCCGCGAACGCCTTGTAGTTGTTGAGGATCGCCTGCCAGCCACCGATCTGGTACTCCGCCGGGAAGGTCGAATCCGGGGTGAAGCGCACCGTCAACTCCGTGACGCTGCCAGACTCTTTGAACGT
Source organism: Hydrogenophaga sedimenti (assembly GCF_051857515.1). NCBI lineage: Bacteria > Pseudomonadati > Pseudomonadota > Betaproteobacteria > Burkholderiales > Comamonadaceae > Hydrogenophaga > Hydrogenophaga sedimenti. The sequence continues at coordinate 334,534 of NZ_JBPZHA010000005.1, read as the reverse complement.
CGCGAGCACCTGGCGTTCGTCGCCGAGCGCGTAGGCCAGCCGTTCCATCGGCACCACCTCGGTGTAGGTGCCTTCGAAATCAAAGCCCATTGATCCGTCGCGGGCCTCCATGCGCGACTTCAGCGTGCCACCCACGCGCAGGTCGTTCTCGGCCCGCGGGCAGTGCCACTCGGGCGCCGCGAAGTTCCATTGCACGATCGCCTTCGGGTCGGTGTAGGCGTTCCAGGCGCGGGCCAGGCCGCAGTGCAACGTGGCCTGGACGGTGAGCATGTCGGGGGTGGTCAAGGGTTGTCTCCTTCAGGGGTTGAGCAGGTTTTTCTCGAAGAATTCGGCGATCTTCTTGTGGATCAGTGGCACGGTCGCCGCCCGGTCGAACCCGGGCGGATCGGCCAGCAGGCGTTCGCCGATGCTGCCCGGCTCCAGCGGTGGCATGGGCGAGAGCATCGCACCATGGCCCGCGTCGGGCAGGGTCATCAGGTCGGTGCAGCGCGGCAGGCAGGCGGCCTTGACGGCCTCGATGTGGAAGCGCGGCACCTGGTTCACGTCCCTGGCGGCGGTGATCAGGCCCAGCGGCACGCGCGGTGTCGCCAGCGAGGCCGGGTCGAAGTCGGCCGCGAACGGCACCATCGCCACCACCGCCTTCACGCGCGGGTCGTCGTGCGACTGCGGTGTTTCGTCGCCGAAGCGCGAGCTGATGGTGCGCCGCGCCAGCCAGAGCCTGGCGCCGTCGAGGATGCCGCCCGTGAGCCGCGTCGTGAAACCCACGCAGGACGCAAAGTCGGCCTCGATGTTCGCCAGGCAGTGGTCGCGAAACCGCGCCGGTGACCAGACACCGCCGGCCATCGAGAGAGCCGTGTGTCCGCCCGCCGAGCCGCCGAACACGCCCACCTTGTTCGGGTCCAGCTTGTCGAGGAACTTGGGCATCGCCAGCGTCACATCGATCGCTCGGCTGACCTCGGCCGGTCGCTTCTTCCAGCTCTCCGGCCCCGGCGTCTTGTTGTCGGCGGCGTTGTCGCCCATGTGCGTCGGCACCACCACCACGAACCCGTGCAGCACCAGCTCGCGCGCCAGATCGGTGTGCACCCAGGGCGAGCCGCCCGAGCCATGCGAGATCACGATCAGCCGCCCGTTGCCCGGTGCCAGCGGCGCGTCGGCCGCCCAGCTCAGTGAAAACGGCCCGCGCCGCTGCGGCGACTCCGCTTCCAGCGTCGGGTAGAAGAAGCTGGTCATGCCGTGGCTGGGGTGCTGCACGCTCACGTAGCCGAGGTTCAGCGGCTGGGCGTGTGCGACACCCGCCAGCAGTTGCAGGCCGGTGAACAGGAGGGCAAGAAGGACGCGCTTCATGGGTGCATTGTCGCGCGGCACAGCTCCGGTCTGGGTGGGCTCCCCTAATTTGCTGCGCTGCAGCAAAAAACACTTGCCATCCCCGGGATTACCCGTAGAATCACGTCCATGCTGCACTGCAACATAACCCGGAAGTTCCGGGCTGTGTCCAAGGGGCGGCTCCTCAACCCTCCATTTAAGGAAACCGACATGAGCAACCCCGCCGAACAAATCATCGCCGCCAACAAAGCCAACCTGGAAGCCTTCGAAGGCGCCTCCAAGAAGGCCTACGCCGGTGTCGAAAAGCTGGTCGAACTGAACATGGCTGCCTCCAAGGCCGCCCTGGGCGAGTCTTTCGGCTATGCCCAGGCCGTGCTGTCCGCCAAGACGCCCCAGGAATTCATGACCGTGCAGACCGGCTTCTTCCAGCCCCTGGCTGAAAAGTCCGCCGCCTACTTCCAGCACGTGCAGAGCATCGCCACCGAAGGCAGCGCCGAGTTCACCAAGCAACTCGAAGCCAGCCTGGCCGAAGCCCAGAAGACCATCGGCGCTTCCGTCGACCAGCTGGTCAAGAACGCCCCGGCCGGTTCCGAAGCTGCCGTCGCCGCCTTCCAGAACGCCCTGAGCAACGGCCAGAAGGCGGTCGAGTCGACCCAGGCCGCCATCAAGAAGGCCACCGCCCAAGCCCAGGCCAACTTCGCCGCTGCGTCCAAGCAAGCGACCGATCTGGCCAAGAAGGCTGCCAAGGTCTAAGGCGGTCCGCAGAGGTTGCCGGCCACCAGGCCGGACACGTCGCAGCAAAGAGGCTCCCGCGGGAGCCTCTTTCTTTTGGCGTCGGCGCCTGAGACCAGGCACTCTCCCGTTCAGTAGACGCCCACCGCGTTGAGGTACCAACCCTTGAAGCGGAAGTCCGTGCGGCGCAGGTCGTCGCTGAAATCGGTGAAGTTGTAGCCGACGCCCATGCGGAAATTGGGCGTGATCTGCTTGTCCACGCCCGCCAGCCAGCCGGAACGGGTGTTCTTGTCTTCGACCGTGCGCAACTGGCGCCGCTCCAGGAGGAGGTCCCACGACTCGATCACGTGCATGCGCACTTGTGCTGCCACGAAATGCCGCGTGTTCTTGTACCAGGCGCCGGTGTTGCGGCCTTCGCGCAGTTCGCCCGTGCGGTAGGCGTACTTGCCGCCGACTTCCCACACAGGATTGATGCGGTAGAGGGCCTCGGTGGCGACGATGTGGGCGCGCTGGTCGACCGCGTTGGCGGCCACGCCCGAGGTGGGTGTCACCTGGGTCACGGTGCCGAGGTCGACCAGGTAGGTGTAGCGCGACAGCCAGGACCAGCGCCCGGTACCCGCCGGGCGGTAGGCCAGGCCCATGTTCCATTCGGTGAAGCGCGCGTCGTTGTCGCGGTCCAGCAGGTCCTTTGTCAGTGAAGTCCGCAGGCGCCATGCTGCGCGCCAGTCTTCATTGAACTTGTGGGTCAGGCCCAGGCTGAGCAGGTACTGGTCATAGGACTGTGCACCGCGGTCCCTTCGGTATTCGAACTTGGGCGTGAAGCTCGTGGTGTTGTCGTTGTAGCTGGCCAGTGCGCTGCCAGATCGCCGGGTGGTGGTGCCGGTGATGGCGCTGTCCTCGATCCGGCTCTGCGCGTAACGCAGGCCGACCTGCCAGTGCTTGGCGATGCTGTAGTCCATGCCCAGGCTCTGGCCGTGACTGTCCTGGGTGCCCAGACGGTTCAACTGGGCTTCCTGGAACAGACTCAGGCCACCACCGGCGTTCCAGCGCTGACCCATCGACAAGGTGCGGCCAGCGCCATCGCCGAAGGTGTCGTCGCCGAAGATGTCTCCCGGGTGCGAGGCGTAGGCATACCGGGAATACAGGTTGTAGTCCGGCGTGACGTAGTAATTGCCTTCCAGCTTGCCGGCCACACCACGGTTGCCGGTGGAGACCTCCGCTGTGGCGGATGAGCGCTGGCCGAAGCGGTGGGTGGCACCGACGCCGAGCCGGTCGTTGCGGAAGTCCTCGTCGCTTTGCACGGTGGTCTGCCCGAACACATAGCCTTCGGTCCGCCCTGTGAACTTGCGCTTGTACCTCAGACCAACGTAGGTGGCGGTTCCGATGCCTTGACCCTGGGCCTGGAGGCTGGCCTCCCGGGGTTCGAAATCGCCCCCCGGCTCGCTGCTGCGGATGCGCCGCGCTTCCAGTCCCAGGCTCTGGACATCGTCCAGCCGCCAGTTGGCCACCAGCTGCACCTGGTCGAGGCGGACCTGTGTGTCGGTGTCGCGCCGGCTGACCCGGGCGGCCAGGTCGAGGTTGTCGTTGACCTGGGCCGAGGTTTCCACACCTGTGTCGCGGGTGTGAAGACCACCGGTTTCGGCGCGCGCGGTCGAATAGCCGGCTTCGCGGTCCTTGTACCAGGCGCCGATGCCCACGTTGCCCGGTGTCCATCCCAGCTCGTAGAGGTTGGCCCGGGCCTCGACCCCGACGGCCTGACCCGAGCGCGGGACGCCGTCGGCCACGACGGCGCGGGCGGTATACGTCAGCCCGCCGTTGTCGGAGTACTGCACATCGGTCTGCGTCGACTCGCTCTGCGCGACTTCGGCCTTGAGGTAGGTACCTCGGCCGGCGCGCAGCGTGACGTCCAGTCCTTTCAGGCGGTAGTCGTCTCCGGCACGGTCCTCCGAGACGTAGGTGCCGCCGATGGCCACATGGTCGCCGGCCCAGACCTGCCCGTGACCACCGACCACCAGATTCTTCAAGTCGTCCGGGACGTATTCGTAGTCCACCAGCAGGTGGTTCTCATATTCGCCCGCCGTGTTCAGTCGCGTGATGCCGAAACCCGCGTCCAGGTCGCTGCGGTCCAGCGGGCGCGTGAGGATGATGCGTCCCTGCAGGTAGTCGATCTCGTAGTCGGTGCCATAGGCCAGCTTGCCACGTTGAACGACCTGGCCGGTCACGGTGTCGCGCACTTCCACATGCAGTTGCTCCGATCCCCGCAGCACATCGGTGTGCCTGAGGTAGTAGAGGCTGCCACCGGTGCCCAGCAGGTCGCTGTAACCCTTGGCCGTCTGCGCCTCGGAGGCAAACACCGTGGCGGAGGCCTGGGGGTCGTCGTAGCGGGTCGTACCGTTGTTGCGCCACTTCAGCGCGCCGCCGTAGAGCGTGCGGTTGTACTGGTTGAATTCGTTGCCCTCGATCTGGGTGTTGAAGTTGCCCCAGATGGCCTGGTTCTTGTCCCAGTCCAGACGGACGTAGAGCTTGCCCGCGCTGTCCACGTCACGGTAGTTGGTGGCGTCGTCGCCGTAGACGGGGTAGTACTGGTCGGGATCCAGGCGCCGGAAGATGTCCTCCGGTGTGGCCTTGAAGAAGTCCCGGAACAGGTGCCTGAGCTCCTGGTCACCGGTGTCGGCCTGGGCGGTGAACAGGTACTTGCCCTGAATCTTGCCTTTGAGATAGAAGGCCAGCCGGCCCTCCTTGAGCAATTCCTGGTCGAACCCGTCGGCGGAGGTGGCGGGCTCGATGTTGCCCGTCAGCTTCGACTTGGACAGGTAGAAGTCCGCCATGCCGACCATGAAGAAATACTGCCCGCTGACCGTCACCCCGAGTTGACGGTCGGGACCGGCGGGTTCCTTCAGGCCACCGACTTCGATTTTCAGGTCGTGCGTGCCGACCGGCAGCAGGAATTCCGACACGAACCGCCGGTTGACGTCGATGGCGACGTTCTTGCCGCGGATGCGCACCTGCGCATCGTCCGGAATGTCCTGTCCGAACACCCGCACGATCGAACCGGATAGCGGGATGTTCTGCTTCGCCAGCCCGTTGACCAGTTGCGCTTCGCGCGCGATGCGCTGGTCCAGCGTGAATCCGTCGGCCAGCTGGTTGCTTTCCGACAGCAACTGCTCCTTGGCCAGGCGCCATTCTTCTTCCGAGTACAGCCGGATGGATCGCGTCTGGGTTTCGTCGGCCTGTCCCCCCTTGCCCGTGGCACGCACCACATAGATGAGCGTGTCACCGGGATGCAGGCCGTGGCCGCGCGGCAACTGGCCGTCCCAGCGGATTTCGCTTTCGCCTTGCACCGGCAGCGGCAGCCTCACCAGCGGCTTGACCAGATCGGTGTCGCGACCGCTGAAGATCTGCAGCTCCATCCGGTCGATGAAGTCGGCGTAGTTGGTGCTGATGTTGAAGGTCTGGGCCTCGCTGAGCCGGTCGTCACGGAGTCCCGCGATCGACTGCGAGGAAACGTTCATCTGCGGCGTCAGATTGGCCGGGTCTTCGGTGGCCCAGAGGCGCCCGCCGCCGGGCAACTTCAGGACCTGGCCGGGGCGCACCTGAGTCTTGTCGCCGGGCGGGTTGGCTGCGGCTTGCACCTGGGCCAAAGGGGGAGCGCCCGCGGCCTGCGCCATCACCGCCAGCGGTGCCACCGCCAGGGCGGCCCCCAGTGGCCAGAGCATGGCGTCCCGCCACCGCTCGGCTGCGGACGTGCGGACGGACAGGGGGGCTGCGCGTTCAAAGGGGTGTGAAGGCTGGTTCATCTGGCGGTCGTCCGGACGGGTTGCTGTGCGGGGGCTGAGAGGAAAGTGCCTGGCTTTCATCGTGGGGCCCCCGGTACCGCGCCGCCGGATCCGACGCCGAAGTCAAAGCGCACGGCAACGCCACCCGTGAGGCGACGCACCAGCGGATTGGCCGACAGGACCCGGGTGCCTTCAGGCAGGCTGACCGGGTCGAGCTTCAGAACAAAGTTGCGGCCATGGGCGCGGGCTGCCGCGTCGATGCCTTCCAGGTGGAATCGGCCATAGCTGTCCGTCTGGATGACGAAGCCCTCGGGACTGGCCAGTCGCACCCCCGGTATGCCGAGTTCGGACACGCCCAGATTGGTCAGGATGTAGTCGACCCGGTATTTGCCGTCCTGGGCTGTCACCCGGCGTTCGATCTTCAGATTCTGGCTGTTCAGACCGGCGGCAACATCACCCGAGAGGGTGCGCGTGGCATCACCGCCTGGTGGGACCACCAGGCGTGAACCTTCTCCGCTGGTCACGATGGTGTCGGATGCGAAGCGGGGCGAGGTGACCCACAGGCTCACGGTGATGTGGTGCACCGGATCGGTCGGGTCATCCCCGGCGCGACCCGCCAGTGTGCCCAGGTCGATGCCGCGCAGCAGCGGTGCGCTGGCGTCGGGCACCGATTGCGGTCCGGTGCCACGGTCGACCGTGGTCGACCCGGCCACATACACCGCGGGATCAATGCCCCCCTGGATGCGAACCGATTGGGCGTCGGCGCTGTCCTGCCAGCCATCACCGTCGCGGTCGTAGAAGACGCGGCCAATGATCGTGGTCTCGTCGGTGTCGGGGTCGGCGGTCACCGCCACGACCGCCTTGGCCGTGGTACCCACCTGTTTGCCCTCGTGCAGCGGGGTCGCGGTGTTGACTGCGTTGCCGCGCATGGCGTTGGCACCCACCCGCATCACGTAGGTGATGAAGGCACGCCCGTTGCCGGCCAGATCAATCTGGTCGATGTTGAACGGTGCGGTGCCAGAGACTGAACCCGCGCGGTCGAGATCCTGGAAGCGCACGCTGCCCGGCACCAGACTGAAGCCCAGTGGCGGTGTATCCAGGATGCGCAGGCCTTCCACCTCGGTGTCGTTTTCCGAGAGGTTGTCGATCTGCAGGGTGTACGAGACGAACTCGCCCACCCGTGTCTGCTTGGTGTTGGCGGTCTTGATCACGCGGACCAGGATCTCGCACTGCTTGATGCGCACCACGATCACCGCGCCAAAGCAGTTGTTGGCCACCTCGCGCTGGCAGATCTGGTAGCCGATGGTGTAGGTTCCCCCTGGCGTGCCTGCGGGTACCGTCACATTGCCGGAGGCTGCGTCCAGCTCGGGCACCGGCTTGCCGGGCTTGACCGGGTCGGCTGGCGAGGTGACCGAGCCGATGAAGTCGGACGGCTGGACCGGTCGGCCATCGATCGTGTCGTTGGCGTAGGCGTTGCCCACCACGACATCACCCTTCGGACACATCAGTTCACCGAAGTCGTCATTCTGGGCGCGGACCTCGGCGGGAATGACGTCGGTGGTCAGCGTGACGCGGCATTGCGGATCCTGGCTGCCCGCCGCGCAGATGGCATCGGTGACGGTGGCCACGTTGACGATCTTGCGCGCGACGACATCGGCCGCCGTCACGGTGGTAGTGCCCTGCAGCACGCAGGTTTCGCCGTTCAGCACCGTGGCGCAGGTGGTGCTGGAAGGGGTGATCCGCGGGTCACTCACCACCACATTGGTCAGCGGCACAAAACCGGTGTTGGTCATGGTGACCCGGTAGGTCAGCACGTCGTTCATCGAGATCTTGCCGTTGCCGTCGCCATCGGCGTTGCCCAGGACCTGTTTGGTCAGCGACTGGGTGGGCACGCCGTTGATCTTCAGGGCGAAGTTGACATGTGCCAGTTGCCCGTGCGCGTCGGTGACGGTGATCGTGATGTTGAAGGTGCCGACCTGCGTGGGAATGCCAGACAGCAGGCCCGCGGTGCTTAGAGTCAGGCCCGTCGGCAGGCTGCCGGCCGAGAGCACGAAGCTGTAGGGCGCAATGCCGCCCGAAGCTGTGAGCTGCTGGCTGAACGCCGTTCCCGCCACAGGTTCCGGCAGCGTGACCGGCGTGAGCGTGATGGTCGGCACCGGCACGGTGAGCGTGTAATTGCGCGCCACCGTGAACGGGGCTCCTGCGCCCGTCAGCACGGTGTCGGTGGCCGTCACCGTGACCGGGAAATTGCCGGTGGTGTTGGGGGTGCCCGACAGCGCTCCGCCGCTGAAGACCAGGCCACCCGGCAGCGCACCGCTGATGGCGTAGCTGTAGGGGCCAGGGCTTCCCGACGCGGAAAACACCTGCACGAACGGCGTGCCGTAGGTCAGTGCCAGCGTCCCTGCCGGCGGTGTCAGCGACAGCGTCGGAGCGCCGATGGTCACCGTGTAGGCCCGACTGCCGCTCTGACCGAATTGGTCGCTGGCAGAGACCGTGAAGTTGAAGGTGCCGACCTGGGTGGGCGTGCCCGTCAGGTTGCCGGTGCCACCCAGCGTGAGACCTGCCGGCAGCGCACCGGCCGTCACGGTGAAAGCGTAGGGCGTTGCGCCCCCGGTGGCCGTGATGGTCTGGCTGTAGGCCGAACCGGTGGCCGGATTGGGCAACGTGGCGGGACTGAGAACAATGGTCGGTGCACCCACATTGAAGGTGTAGTTCTGCGAGACCGCGAACGGTGCGCCGGTGCCGGTGAGGGTGCTGTCGGTGGCCGTCACGGTGACCGGATAGTTGCCCGGCGTGGAAGGAGTTCCAGAGACGGTGTTGCCGCTGAGGCTCAGGCCCGGTGGCAGCGCGCCGGTCACTGCGTAGGTGAAGGATCCCGAACCACCGGTGGCTGTGAAGGCCTGCGAATAGGCGACGCCGTAGGGGGCGGACAAGGTGCCCGCAGCCGGCGCCAGCGTGAGCGTCGGGGCCGGCACCGTCAGGCTGTAGGCACGCGAACCCGACTGCCCGTGGGCGTCGGTGGCCGTGACCGTCACGTTGAACACACCCACCACATTGGGTGTGCCGGAGATGCCGCCCGATGTGGCGAGCGACAGGCCTCCGGGCAATGCGCCCGACGTCACGGTGAAGGCATAGGGCGCCACGCCGCCGGTGGCGGAAACCGTCTGCGCGTAGGCGGCGCCCGCCACCGGGTTGGGCAGCGATGCCGGACTCACCGAAATCGTGGGTACCGGCACGTTGAAGCTGTAGCTCTGGGACGCCGTGAAAGGTGCTCCCGAGCCGGTCGAACCGGTGTCCGTGACCGTCATGGTGACATTGGACAGTCCGGGCACGGTGGGCGTGCCGGAGACCGTGTTCCCGCTGAGACTCAGACCCGTTGGCAGCGTGCCGGTGATGGCGTAGGTGTAGGGGCCGACCCCGCCGCTGCCAGTGAAGCTCTGCGAGAACGCGGCGCCATAGGTTGCGGTGAATGTCGTGCTGGCCGGTGCCAGCGCGATGGTGGGCCCGTTGACGATCAGGGTGAAAGCCTGACCGACGGTGTAGGGGCCATTGCCCGTGCTGCTGTCGGTGGCCGACACATTCAGGTTGAACGAGCCCGCCTGCGACGGCGTGCCCGAGACCGTGACCGTGTTGGCGGTGGTGCCGGTGATCGACAGGCCCGAAGGCCGGTTCGTGACCTGGAATCCGCTCCAGGGCGCTGCACCGCCATTGAAGGTGAACGTCTGGCTGTACGGAGCGGCCGTGGTCGCCGTGAGGCTGCCACCCGCTGTGATCGTGATGGTCGGGTCAGCCACGGTGACCGTCACGGTCGCCGGGGCGGAAGTGCCCGCGCTGTTGGTCGCCGTGTAGGTGAAGCTGTCCGGGCCCGCATAGCCGGCCACGGGCGTGTACGTGATGGATGTACCCGCCGCGGTCGCAGTGCCATGGGCGGCACCGGAGGCGACGGCCACCGACGTGGGGGCGCCTCCGGTGATGTTCAGGGTCACCGGAGCGGCGACGGCGTTGTATGCCACGGAGGCGGACACGGCGTTGGCCACCGGTGGAATGTTGACGATGGTGATGGCGTACGACTGCGTGACGGTGTAAGGCCCCGTGCCGGTGCTGCTGTCGGTCGCGGTGACGCTGAAGTTGAACGTGCCGGCGGCACTGGGTGTCCCGGTGATGGCTCCGGTGGCAGGGTTCAGTGTCGTCCCGCCCGGCAGGGCGCCAGCGCTGACCGCGTAGCTGTACGGTGCCGTGCCTCCAGACGCGGCCGTGATGGTCGCGGAGTAAGGCACCCCCAGCGTGCCGCCCGCGAGCGCCGTGGCCGGCAGTGAGATCGTGGGGGGGGCCACGGTCAAGGAGTAGGCCTGTGATCCGGAGAACGGGCCCGGGAACGGGCTGCTGTCGGTGGCGGTCACCGTGAAGTTGAAGGTGCCTCCGGCTGTCGGGGTGCCCGAAAGCACACCGCCGGACGACAACGTGAGTCCGGCCGGCAAGGAACCGGCTGTCACCGAGAAGCTGTAAGGGCCGACGCCGCCGCTGGCAGTGACGGTCTGGCTGTAGGCTGCAGCCACGGTGCCACCGGGCAGGCTGGCAGGCGAGAGCGTGACCGGCACGTCGTCGTTGGTGATCGTGCCCGCGCCCTGGTTGTCGGCAAGCGTGGCATTGGTCGCACCGGAGAGGTTCACGAAGAAGGTTTCGTTGGCCTCGGGGAGGGTCTCACCGATCACAGGCACGGTGATCGTGCGCACGGTCTGACCCGGCGTGAAGGTCAGGGTGCCGGAAGTGCTGGTGTAGTCGCCGGGCGCTGTCGCGGTGCCGTCGGCGGTCGCATAGTTCACGGTCACGGTCTGGCCGCTGACCGTGCTGAGGGAAACCGTGAACGTGGCGTTGGTGGAGCCGCTGTTGCCTTCGACCAAGCTCACATCATTGATGGACAGACTCGGAAGGGGATCGTCGTTGACGACGGTGCCCACACCTTGCCCATCGACGACCACGGCGTTGGTCACGTTCGTCACGTTGACAAAGAAGGTTTCGCTCGGCTCGTTGAGCGTGTCGCCGTTGACCAGCGCGGTGAAGCTGTAGGTGCTGCTCCCGGCCGGGATGGTCTGGCCGGTCAGGCTTTGCGCAACGTAGTCGACGCCGGCCGTGGCGGTGCCGTTGGCCGTGGCGATGTCGAAGGTGACACCGCCAGGACCCGCGGGCGCGCTCAGGCTCACCGTGAAGGTGAAGTTCGTGGTGCCGGCATTGCCTTCGGTCGCGGTGACGTCATTGATCGCCAGGTTCGGCAGGTCGTCGTTGAGGATGGTGCCGGTGGCGCTGTTGGGCACGCCAACGGTGTAGCCGCTACCGGCGGCCAGGGTCAGGACGACGGTTTCGTCGGCCTCGATGGTGGCGTCCGCGGTCGGGTTGACCGTGATCGTGCCGGTCGTATTGCCTGTGTTGATCACCAGGGGAGATGCGATCGTCGCGTAGTCGGTGCCGTTGGTCGCGGTGCCGCCCACCGTGTAGTTGACGCTGATCGGGTTGAACGCCGCCTGGTTGAGGGTGACCGTGTAGACCAGGTTGGACGCACCATCTTCGGCGACCGATGCGGGCGACACGGAAATCGTGACACTCGGCACGTCGTCGTTGAGGATCGTGCCAGTGGCACTGGCGGGTGCGCCAACGGTGTAGCCGGTGCCGGCGGCTACGGTCAAGGTCACCGTTTCGTCCGCTTCCACCGTGCCGTCGACGGTCGGATCGATGGTGATCGTGGCGGTGGTCGCGCCGGCCGGGATGGTCACGGTGGCCACGTTGCCGGTGAAGTCGGTGCCCGCGGTGGCGGTACCGGAGGTGGTGATGTTCACTACCGTCGACGAGCTCAGGTTGAGGCTGCGGGTGACGGTGTAGGTGAGGTTGGTCGCGCCGTCTTCGCTGACGTTGGCCGGGGCGACCGCGATACTGACGCTGGGTGGCGGGCTGACGGTCAGGGTGTAGTTCTCGACCTCGAAGTAGCTGCCCGGGCCGGTGCTGCTGTCGGTGACACGGATGGTGACCGCGTAGCTGCCGGGCGCGGCGGCGGTGGTACCGCTGACCACGCCAGCAGAAGATATCGTGATGCCCGCCGGCAGGGGCCCGGTCTCAAGCGCGTAGGTGTAGGGCGCGACGCCACCGCTGGTCGACAGCGTTTGCGAGAAGGGGACGCTCTGAATGGCGGTGCCACTGGGCGTGGTGAGCGTCAGGGTCGGATTCGCCACGGTGCCGGTGTAACCCTTGTCGGCGAATTGCGCCGTTGGTGTGGTGGAGTCGGTCGAACGGACGCTGAAGCTGTAGGCGCCGCGCTGGGTGGGCGTGCCGCTGAGCACGCCGCCGCTGGTCAAGGAGAGCCCGACGGGCAGTGCGCCGCTCTGCAGCGTGTAGGTATAGGGCGCCAGGCCACCCGAAGACGTCAGGGTCTGCGAGAAGGCCGAGCCGGCGGTCAATGTGGGCAGGCTGGCCGGAGCCACCGTGATCGGGGAGGCCGAGGCATTGATGGTGATCGTGAACTGGATGTCGCCAATGCCAGTCAGTGAACCATCACTGAGCTCGAAGACATCGGTCGAACCGGCTCCCGTGCCGTTGTTGCTGTAATCAAGGAGCCATTGGCTGCCGGTGTGCCGGGTCGTGGCCGTCCCGTGGTCTTCGAAGTTGGCAGCGGAACCGTCGGAGCCGCCGCCATCGATGGCACCGTCTCCACCGAATCCAAGGCCGAACTCGCAGTCACTGATGTCGATGGTGACCGAGCCGCCGACGGTCACCGAGGCTGTTTTTGCAGAGCACAGCGAGGAGGAATGCTGGGCACTTGCCATGCCCGACCAGAGCAGTCCCAGGACCAGCAGAAACAGCCGCAACCCATTCAGAAAACCTGGGCGTGTTCTGGATGGCCCGCCAATGGCGTCTGTGGCCCGAATCTTCGTTGTCATTTGCTCCCTCCCACGGATTGTCCGACGTGGCCTATGGCCCCAGAAACCGATGGATACTTGTCCAGCGGCCGGCCAGTATAGGGTTCACCTGCAGATGCAAAAAGTTGTAAGTTGCCAACACAAATCCACCGAAAATAGAGGGTTTTCGACTTTTCGTGTGACATTTTTTGCACCTTTTTGTGGAGAACTGCGTGATGAATCACATCCGTTCTTCCCGTGTCACAGGGGGGGACGGAGCCTTCTTGCGGGGCTTAAGCACGAAAACGCGGAATCTGCAAATGCTCCGTTCGTCGGCTCACTGGCCGCTTGTTTCGCCACTCCGATCCCCACAGAATGGGCTGCGACGGCGCGAAATCCGCGCCCGTTCCAACCACTTGGAGAGGAACCAAAGTGAGCGACTTTTTCATCGGACAGGTCATGTTGGCCGGGTTCAATTTCGCGCCCAAGTTCTGGGCGCAGTGCAACGGACAGCTGTTGCCCATCAACCAGAACCAGGCCCTGTTTTCCCTGCTGGGAACCCAGTACGGTGGCAACGGAACCACCAACTTCGCCTTGCCTGACCTGAGGAGCCGCACACCAGTGGGCTACGCCAGTTCGGTCGATCCTTCGTGGCAGCCTCCGTCGGTGCAGATCGGGCAGGCCGCCGGGGTTGAGAACGTGACCCTGCTGTCGAGCAATCTGCCGGCGCACGGCCACGCGGTCAACGCCTCCACTGCCGCCGCAGACAACCGCAACCCCACGGGGCGCGTCTATGCCACCAGCACCAGCACCGGAACGGCTCCCAACCTGTACGCGGCCAGTTCGGGTGCCGCCGTTCCCCAGAACGCCCAGACCGTGGGTGCGTCGGGGGGCAACCAGCCCCACAGCAACTTGCAGCCCTACACGACGATCAACTTCTGCATCGCGCTGTCCGGCATCTTCCCCTCACGCAATTGAGAACATACAGGAGGATCACCCATGACCACACCCTATGTCGGTGAGATCCGCATGCTCGGATTTGGCCGTGTTCCGACGGGATGGCAGGCCTGCGATGGCAGTTTGTTGGCCATCTCGCAGTACGACGTACTGTTCGCGGTGATCGGCACCACCTATGGCGGCGACGGGCAGAACACCTTTGCCGTGCCCGATCTGCGGGGACGCGTGCCCATCCATCAAGGTACGGGCCCCGGCCTCTCGAACTATGTGATTGGCCAGAAGAGCGGCACAGAAACCGTCACGCTGCTGCCCACCCAGATGGCGGCCCACACCCACACCCTGTCGGTGTCCACCGGGGCCGCCGGTACGGTCACACCCGGTCCCACCGTGCTGCCCGGTGCGGTGAGTGGCGAAACCTTCTATGTGACCGACACCACGGGTGCAACCCCTCTGGCCATGTCAGCGCAATCGACCTCGGTCGCCGGTGCCAGTCAGCCCCACGAGAACTGCATGCCCACACTGACGGTGCAGTACTGCATCGCCACCGAAGGCATCTTCCCGTCGCAAGCCTGACCCACCACGGAGGACACTTTCCATGACCACCCCATACATCGGCGAGATCCAGCTGTTCGGTTTCAACTTCAATCCACGGGGCTGGGCGTTCTGCAACGGCGCCACCTTGCCGATTTCGCAAAACACGGCACTGTTTGCGCTCCTCGGGACCACCTATGGCGGCAATGGACAGACGACGTTCCAGTTGCCGAACTTTGCCGGCCGTGCGGGTTGTGAGCAAGGCAACGGGCCGGGACTCTCCCCAAGATCCCTGGGCGAGACATTCGGTGTGGACGATGTGACACTGAACGTCAACCAGATGCCCACGCACAACCATGGCATGACAGCGTTCGTGCAGGGCGACCCGGCCAAACGATCGGGCACACCCGTGTCCAACGGCGGCCTCTCCCAGCCGGCCTCGGCGGCCAACAAGGCGTTTTCGGCGGGTGCACCGAACACGACGCTGGCGGCGAACATGCTTTCGCCCAGTGCGGGTGGGAGCACTCCCCACCAGAACCAGCAGCCTTACCTGGCTGTGAACTTCTGCATTGCGCTGCAAGGCGTCTTCCCCAGTTTCCCCTGATTGCCGCGGTGTTGCCGCCGCTGCCGCCGTTCCCTTCCGCTCCGCCCTGGGAGTTCTTTGCGCCGCCGGAACTGGCGGTGCGCGGTGTCCGGCTGCGGCCGCTGGCGCTCGAAGACGTCCCGTGGCTGCTTCGCCTCTATGAGAGCACACGCGAGGAGGAAATGGCGCAGGTGCCTTGGCCGGAATCCACCCGGCGCATGTTCCTGGAACAGCAGTTCGGGCTCCAGCATCGCCATTACGTGGTGCATTGCCAGAGCACCCAATTTCTGGCGATCGAGTCCGGTGCAGGCGAAACGGTCGGCAATTTCTATCTGCAGCGCATTCCGGCGGAGCACCGGATCGTGCACATCAGCCTGTTTCCGGTATGGCGTAGCCAGGGGATAGGCTCAGCGCTGATTCGCCAATGCCAGCAGGACGCTGCCCGCGAGGGTCTTGATCTAGTTCTGCACGTCTTGCAGACCAATCCATCGGCGCGTCGCCTGTACGAGCGGATGGGCTTTCGCGCGGAAGGCGACGAAGGCGCACACACCGCCATGCGGTGGAGTGCCCGATCCAGCGCGGCGCACGCGGTCAGTTGAACACGGCCTGGTAGAGGAATCCCGCCGGCTCCATCGCGATGGGCACCAGGAAGATGCCAACTTCCCCTGTGCGCGGATGGTGCAGTGGGTAGATCTTCTGTGGAAACACCACTGCGGCCGTGTTGCGGAACAGCAGGGAAAACGGCTGCCTGACCGCAGCCGGCGACGGGTTTTGCAAGGCGCGAGCCTCGACCAGGACAAATTCCAGAGGTACGTCATCCAGCCGCGACGCGAACGTGTCGTTGACGCAGCCCGCGAAGTCTTCCAGTTTGAGCAGTTCCATAGGTTCAGGGTGTGAGGTCAGGGGAGGCCAGTGGTGGAAGAGGGCACGGCAGGTTTCCCAGGGCACCTCCAGCGGATTTCAGGGCACCTGCAACCTTCTGGGGAGACCAATGATCGAGCGTTCAGAAATGTGCTGCTTCAGTGGGGGAACACCGCATCACCGACCGCATAAAAAGAACCACCCGCCACGTGGTGCAGGCTGCGCAAGTCCTGGGGGCCGGTTTCGAAATGCCAGCGTCCGTTGGAAAACACCCGATCATCGGCCCAGGCGCTCACCACCTCGGCCAGGATCAGGTCGTGAGGGGCGGCCACATGACGGGTCGCAGGCAGGACGCGGCATTCCATCCAGGCAATCGCACCCTCGACCAGCGGACAACCGGTTTCAGGGCCTGCCGTCCAGGCGACGCCACAGCGCTGCAGTTTGTCGGGGTGGTCCTTGCCACTTTCACCCCCCACCGCGCGGGTCAGGTCGGCCTGCGCCACGCACGGGACGCAGACACTGAGCACCCCGCTGGATTCCACCAGTTGGCGCGTGAGGGTGGACTGGTCGATGACCACCGCGACTTTGGGCGGATCGAAGTCCAGAGGCATGGCCCACGCGGCCGCCATGACGTTGGTCCTTCCGCCGTGCGCACTGCCCACCAGCACGGTGGGACCATGGTTCAACAGGCGGCTGGCCTTGTTCAGCAGAACCGGCTGCATGGTCATGGTGGGCCTTGCCGGGTGGCGGCGGATCAGGCCAGCTCGGCGATCAGTTCGATTTCGACGCAGGCGCCCAGCGGGATCTGTGCGACGCCGAAGGCGCTGCGGGCGTGGGCGCCGACCTGCGGGCCGAAGACTTCGCCGATCAGCTCGCTGGCGCCGTTGGTGACCAGGTGCTGTTCGGTGAAGGTGCCGGTGCTGTTGACCAGGCTCATGACCTTGACGACGCGCTTGACGTCGTCGAGCGTCTTGCCGGCGGCCAGGCAGGCGGCGGCGAGGGTGCCCATGAGGTCGACGGCGATGGCGCGGGCGGCGAGCTTGCCTTCGTCGGTGGACATGGTCAGACCCAGCTGGCCGACCCAGGGCTTGCCGTCTTTCTTGGCGATGTGGCCGCTGAGGAAGACCAGATTGCCGGTCTGCACGAAGGGCACATAGGCGGCGGCGGGAATGGCGACGGGGGGCAGGACGATGCCCAGTTGGTTCAGCTTGTCGTAGACGCTCATCGGGGACTCCAGAGGATGGTGTTCAAGGGATCGGACCATTCTATCGAGAGGACCCTCACCGATAATCGCCGCCATGTCTGATTCGCTCTCGATCTGGGTGGTGCTGGGCCTGCTGTTGCAGGTGCTGATCCTGCTGGCCCTGTTGTGGTTGCTGCTGCGGCGCAGGCCCGAAGACCCGGCCCAGGCCGCGCACCGCCAGGAGTTGCTGTCGGTGATCCAGGCGCAGGGCGCGTCGACCATGCAGCGCATCGAACACGTCGAGGGCGAACTGCGGCGCGAGGTCGGCGACAACGCGCGCGGCGGTCGGCAGGAGATCCAGCAGACGCTGGCGACCTTCCAGGAGACGCTGACGCGCCAGGGTGCCGAGACCACCCGCACACAGAATGCGCAGATCGATGCCTTCGCGCAGCAGCTGGTGCAACTGCGCGGCACGCTGGGCGACACGCTGACCAACCAGCTCAAGGACCTGAGCGAGGCCAATGCCCGCCGCATGGCCGAGGTGCGCGCGACGCTGGAGACGCAACTGGCCAGCCTGCAGCAGAACAACGCCGCCAAGCTCGACGAGATGCGCGCGACGGTGGACGAGAAGCTGCACGCGACGCTGGAGGCGCGGCTGGGCGAAAGCTTCAAGCAGGTGGCCGAGCGGCTGGAGCAGGTGCACAAAGGCCTGGGCGAGATGCAGACGCTGGCGCAGGGCGTGGGTGACCTCAAGCACCTGCTGTCCAACGTGAAGACGCGCGGCATGTTCGGCGAGGCGCAGCTGAGCGCGCTGCTGGAGCAGGTGTTCGCGCCCGACCAGTACGCGGCGCAGGTGGCGACCCGGCCGGGCAGCCGCAACGTGGTGGACTTCGCGATCAAGCTGCCGGGGCGCGGCGACGACGGTGCGCCGTGCTGGTTGCCGATCGACGCGAAGTTTCCCAACGAGGACTACGAGCGCCTGCTGGATGCGCAGCAGCGCGCCGACGCCGAAGGCGCCGAAGCGGCGGCGCGCGGGCTGGAGAACCGGATCAAGCTCGAAGCCAGGTCGATGGCCGAGAAGTACCTGGAGCCGCCGCACACGACCGACTTCGCGATCCTGTTCCTGCCGACCGAAGGCCTGTACGCCGAGGTGCTGCGCCGCCCGGGGCTGATGGAGGTGCTGCAGCGCGAGTACCGCGTGACGCTGGCCGGGCCGACCACGCTGATGGCGATGCTCAACTCACTGCAGATGGGGTTTCGCACGCTGGCGCTGGAAAAGCGCAGCTCCGAAGTCTGGCAGGTGCTGGGCGCGGTCAAGACCGAGTTCGGCAAGTTCGGCGACGTGCTGGCCAAGGTCAAGAACCAGACCCAGACCGTGCTCAACACGCTGGACGCCGCCGAGACCCGCAGCCGTGCCATGGGCCGGGCGCTGCGCACCGTCGAGGCGCTGCCGCAGGACCGGGCGCAGAGCCTGCTGCCACTGGACCGCGAGGACGACTGAGGTCGCCAGCCTGGCGTCAGTGTTTCGTTGGTTTTCCTGACGCGGGGCTTTCTACAATCGTGGATGGCATGCCAGCGGGGCAGGGCGAACCAGAGCGCCACCCCGAATAACCAGAAAGGACGACAACATGCTCTCCGCGATGATCGTGATCTTCGTGCTGGCCTATGCGGCCATTGCGCTGGAACACCCCATTCACATCAACAAGGCGGCCTCTGCACTGATCGGCGCCGGTCTGCTCTGGACCGTCTATGCGCTGGGCGCAGGCGATGCGCATCGGGTCAGTGAAGAACTGGGCGAGTCGCTGATGGGCACGGCGCAGATCGTGTTCTTCCTGATCGGTGCGATGACCATCGTCGAGGTGGTCGACGCGCACGACGGTTTCGACGTCATCACCGCGCGCATCAAGACGAAGCAGCTGTCTTCCCTGATGTGGATGGTGGGCTTTGTGACGTTCTTCCTGTCGGCGATCCTGGACAACCTGACCACGACGATCGTGATGATCTCGCTGATGAGGAAGCTGCTGGACAAGCAGGACGACCGCCTGTTCTTCGCCGGCATCATCGTGATTGCGGCCAACGCTGGTGGGGCCTGGACGCCCATCGGCGACGTGACCACGACCATGCTCTGGATCGGAGGCCAGGTGACAGCGATCGAGATCATGAAGGGTGTTTTCCTGCCCTCGATCGTCAACCTGCTGGTGCCGTTGGCGATCACCGCCATGGTGCTGCGCGGCCGTCTGGTGGTGGCACCGCAGAAGCTTGAACAGCGGGAGGGCCATCAGACCACGCCGTTCGAAAAGAACACCATGTTCTTCCTGGGCCTGGGCATTCTGGTGCTGGTGCCGGTGTTCAAGACCGTCACCCACCTGCCGCCATTCATGGGTGTGCTGTTCGGGCTCGGCATCCTGTGGCTCGTGGGTGACCTGATCCACAAGGAAAAGGACGAATCGGCTCGCATGCCGCTGACCCTCGGCCACGCGCTTTCGCGCATCGACATGGGGTCGATCGTCTTCTTCATCGGCATCCTGCTGTCGGTCGCGACGCTGGAGCACACCCACATCCTGTCCTCGCTGGCCGGCTGGCTGGACCAGACGGTGGGCCGGCAGGACATCATCGTGCTGCTGATCGGGCTGGTGAGCGCGGTGGTCGACAACGTGCCGCTGGTGGCGGCATCGATGGGCATGTACAGCCTGGACAAGTACCCCGCAGACAGCTTCCTCTGGGAGTTCATGGCCTACTGCGCCGGCACCGGCGGCTCGATCCTGATCATCGGCTCGGCCGCGGGTGTGGCGGCGATGGGTCTGGAGAAGATCCACTTCTTCTGGTACGTGAAGAAGATCAGCGGCCTGGCGCTGGTCGGCTACCTGGCGGGCGCGGCGGTCTACATCGCTCAACACCACCTGTTTGGCTGAAGCCGGGCAGCCTTTCATCTGGTGCAAGGCCTTCGCAAGACGCTCACCCGCCTGATCGGCGCGCAGGTCTGCCTGCACGCCGCGATGACCGGGCT
Source organism: Hydrogenophaga sedimenti (assembly GCF_051857515.1). NCBI lineage: Bacteria > Pseudomonadati > Pseudomonadota > Betaproteobacteria > Burkholderiales > Comamonadaceae > Hydrogenophaga > Hydrogenophaga sedimenti. The sequence continues at coordinate 314,697 of NZ_JBPZHA010000005.1, read as the reverse complement.
GCGCATGGCGGCGCCTCTGATGGCGCTGCGCGAGGGCCACAGCCCGGCCGCGGTCGGGCTGCTGCTGGCGCTGTTTGCGCTGTCGCAGGTGTTTCTCGCGCTGCCGGCAGGGCGCTTCACCGACCGCCACGGCATGCGCCGGCCGGTGCGGCTGGCGGTGATCGTGGCGGTGCTGGGCAATGCGCTGGCGGCGGCCTGGCCCCTGTTTCCGGTGCTGTGTCTCGCGGCACTGCTGACCGGCGCGGCCTCGGGCCTGACGGTGATCGCATTGCAGCGCCACGTGGGCCGCATGGCCCAGGACGCCAGCGAGCTGCGGCAGGTGTTCAGCTGGCTGGCCATCGGACCATCGATCTCCAACTTCCTCGGCCCCTTCCTGTCGGGCCTGCTGATCGACGCCAGCGGCTTCCGCGCCGCCTACCTGATGCTGGCGCTGTTGCCCCTGTTCACCTGGTTCGCGGTCGGCGGGGTGCAGGAGCATGCGCGGGTGGAGATTCCGGAGGGGCATCGCCGGGGCTCGTCGTGGGACCTGCTGCACGACAGGGCGTTCCGCCATCTCCTGCTGATCAACTGGATGCTGGCATCGTGCTGGGACGTGCACACCTTCGTCGTGCCGGTGATCGGTCATGAGCGCGGCCTGTCGGCGACGGTGATCGGGTCGATCCTGGGCGCGTTCGCCATCGCCGCGACCGCGATCCGCGTGGTGATGCCCTGGGTGTCGGACCACCTGCGCGAGGGCCGGGTGATCGGCAGCGCGATGGTGGCGACGGCGTTGCTGTTCGGTCTCTATCCGCTGGTGCACACGGCCTGGCTGATGGGCGCGCTGTCGGTGCTGCTGGGACTGGCGCTGGGCTCGGTGCAGCCGATGGTGATGAGCACGCTGCACCAGATCACGCCGCACCACCGCCACGGCGAAGCACTGGGTCTGCGTTCGATGGCGATCAACGGGTCCAGCGTGGTGATGCCGCTGCTGTTCGGGTCGGCCGGGGTGGTGGTGGGCACGGCGGGCGTGTTCTGGGCGGTGGGCTCGGTGGTCGGCCTGGGTGCGAGGCTGGCCTGGCGCATGTCGGCGGGCCACCACCCGTCGCGCGGCCACTGACATCGGCCGTTGAACAACGTCCAGCCGCCGGCCCGCCCGGCGGGCTGCGGCAGTGCGATCAGGTGCCGGTGGCCAGCTTCTGAGACACCGGCTTCACCGTGGCCCTTTTCATCGCGACCCTGGCCTTGGCCGCGGGCAGCCCGGTGGCCGGTGCGGCCAGGATGCGGGTGTTGCCGGACGCCGGGGCCACGCGCTGGGGCGCCGCCTTGAAGCCCAGACCGGTCAGGTAGGCGTCCACCGTCTGGCGGCCGACCTTCACGAGGTCGAAGGCGCCGGGGGAGAGCAGCCAGTTCTGGATCAGGCCGTCGACGATGACGTGCAGGCCCAGCGCGGCAGACTCCATCGTCACGCCCAGCTTCAGCGACTGCCGCTGGGCCGCGGCCTTGAGCACCTGCGCCGTCTGCTTCACGCAGTCGTTGCGCACCTGCAGGTGGCGCTCGCGCACGGCGACCATCTCGTCGTTGTACTCGACCTGGTGCGTCGCGATCTCGAACACGCGGCGGGTCTGCTCGTCGGTGGCGGTGCGGTGCATGGCGATGCGCATGGCATCGCGCAGCGACTGCAGCGGATCGTCCATCTCCTGAGCGGCCGCGCCGGCGCAGGCGATCGAGTCTTCCAGCGGCAGGGTGACGCGCTCCATCATGGCGTTGAACAGGTCGGCCTTGTCCTTGAAATGCCAGTAGATCGCGCCGCGCGTGGTGCCGGCGGCGGTGGCGATGTCGTTCAGCGAGGTGCGCGAGACGCCCCGCGACTGGAACAGGTGTTCGGCGGCGTCCAGCAGGCTTTGCCGGGTGGCTTCGGCGTCGGCTTTGGTGCGGCGGACCATGGCAGGCTCTTTGCAAAGTAGAAACCCCACGAATATACATACATTCGTGTGTGTATGTATACTGCCGCTCCTTCAAGGGTCATGGCATGCGCCTTGCACGCCACCGGCCCGGTGCCCAGACACCACCATCCTGCAAAAATGCCCTTCGCGAGGTTCTTCATGTCCGCTTCCCCCGCCGAACCCTTGCCGCCACAGCCGGCACATTCCCTCTCCGGCGCGCGCCTGCGCCAGGTCGCGTTGCTGCTGCCGCTGGTCGCCGCACTGGCCGCCTGTGGCAAGTCGGACGCCCCGGCCGCGGCCGGTGGTGCACCGGGTGGGGGCATGCCTGCGCCGGAAGTGGGCGTGGTCACGGTGCAGCCCGGCGATGTCGGCCTGCAGACCGAGCTGCCCGGCCGCCTCGAGGCCTCGCGCGTGGCGCAGGTGCGGGCCCGCGCGGCCGGCATCCTGCAGCAGCGCCTGTTCAAGGAAGGCAGCGATGTGAAGGCGGGGCAGGCGCTGTTCCGCATCGACCCCGCGACCTACCAGGCCACGCTGCAGAGCGCGCAGGCCAGCCTGGCGCGCGCGCAGGCCAATCTGGTGAACGCCACGGCGGTGGCCGAGCGCTACAAGCCGCTGGTGGCCGAAAACGCGATCAGCCAGCAGGAATACACCACCGCGGTCGCGGCCCAGAAGGTGGCCGAGGCCGATGTCGCGTCCGCCAAGGCCGCGGTGCAGACCGCGGGCATCAACCTCGGTTTCGCCAGTGTGACCGCGCCGATCTCGGGCCGCATCGGTCGCGCGCTGGTGACCGAAGGCGCGCTGGTCGGACAGGGTGAGGCCACGGCGCTGGCCGTGATCCAGCAGGTCGATCCGCTGTACGTGAACTTCACCCAGTCGGCGGCCGAGGCGATGAAGCTCAAGCGCGCGATGGAGTCCGGCCAGCTCAAGGGCGCCGGTCAGGGCGCGGCGGCGGTCAGGGTCGTGCTGGACGACGGCAGCGAATACGCCAAGCCTGGCAAGCTGCTGTTCTCCGACCTCACGGTCGATTCGACCACCGGCCAGGTGACGCTGCGCGCCGAGGTGCCCAACCCGGGTGGCGCGCTGTTGCCGGGCTTGTACGTGCGCGTGCGGCTGGAGCAGGCGGTGGCGGGCAACGCGATCGCCCTGCCGCAGCAGGCGGTGACGCGTTCCGCGCAGGGCGATTCGGTCAAGGTGGTGGGCGCCGACGGCAAGACCGAGCAGCGCCCGGTCCAGGTCGGTGGCCAGCAGAACGGCCGCTGGGTGATCACGGACGGTCTCAAGGCCGGCGAGCAGGTGATGGTCGACGGCTTCCAGAAGCTGCAGATGCTGCCGCCGGGCACGCCGGTCAAGGCCGTGCCGTGGACCCCGGGCGCCGCACCGGCGGCCAAGCCAGCGGAGGCGAAACCCGCCGACGCCAAGCCGGCCGAGGCCAAGCCAGAGGCCAAGGCGGAAGCCAAGACCGAAGGCAAGGCCGACGCGGCCCCCGCGAAGTAAGGGACGTCTGACATGGCAAAGTTTTTCATCGAGCGCCCCATCTTCGCGTGGGTGATCGCGCTCTTCATCATGGTGGCCGGCGCGGTGTCGATCACGCAGCTGCCGATCTCGCAGTACCCGCCGGTGGCGCCGCCGTCCATCGTCATCAACGCGACCTACCCGGGCGCCTCGGCCAAGACGCTGGAAGACAGTGTGCTGTCGGTGATCGAGCAGGAAATGAACGGCTCGCCCGGCCTGATCTACATGGAAGCCGTGGCGCAGGCCAACGGCACCGGCAGCATCACGCTGAGCTTCCAGCCGGGCACCAACCCCGACCTGGCGCAGGTGGATGTGCAGAACCGCCTCTCGCGCGCCACGCCGCGCCTGCCCTCGGCGGTGACGCAGCAGGGCGTGCGCGTGGACAAGTCGCGCAGCAACTTCCTGCTGTTCGCGATCCTGTCCTCGGACGACCCGGCCTGGGACCCGGTGGCCCTGGGCGACTTCGCCTCGCGCAGCGTGGTGCCGGAAATCCAGCGCCTGCCGGGCGTGGGCCAGGCCCAGCTGTTCGGCACCGAACGCGCCATGCGCATCTGGATCGACCCGGCCAAGCTGCTGGGCTTCAACCTGAGCGCCAACGACGTGACCACCGCCATCCGCGCGCAGAACGCGCAGGTCTCGGCCGGTGAAATCGGCGCGCTGCCCAACGTGGCCGGCCAGTCGATCGCCGCCACCGTGGTGGTCAACGGCCAGCTCTCCAGCGTCGAGCAGTTCGGCAACATCGTGCTGCGCGCCAAGAGCGACGGTTCGACCGTGCGCCTCAAGGACGTGGCCCGCATCGAGCTGGGCGCCCAGGCCTACGCCACCTCCGCCCGCCTGAACGGCAAGCCCTCGACCGGCATTGGCGTGCAGCTCTCGCCCAACGGCAACGCGCTGGCGACCGCCAACGCGGTGCGCGCCAAGATGACCGAGCTGGAGAAGTTCTTTCCCAAGGGCATGAGCTGGACGATTCCCTACGACAGCTCCAAGTTCGTGAAGATCTCGATCCAGGAAGTGGCCAAGACGCTGCTGGAGGCCGTGGCCCTGGTGTTCCTGGTGATGTTCCTGTTCCTGCAGAACTGGCGCTACACGCTGATCCCGACCGTGGTGGTGCCGGTGGCGCTGCTGGGCACCTTCGCCGGCCTGCTGGCGATGGGCTTCTCGATCAACGTGCTGACCATGTTCGGCATGGTGCTGGTGATCGGCATCGTGGTGGACGATGCCATCGTGGTGGTGGAGAACGTCGAGCGCATCATGAGCGAGGAAGGCCTGCCGCCGGTTGAGGCGACGCGCAAGGCCATGGGCCAGATCTCGGGCGCCATCATCGGCGTGACCGTGGTACTGATCTCGGTGTTCGTGCCGCTGGCCTTCTTCAGCGGTTCGGTCGGCAACATCTACCGCCAGTTCGCGGCCGTGATGGGCCTGTCGATCGCCTTCTCGGCCTTCATGGCGCTGTCGCTCACGCCCGCGCTGTGCGCCACGCTGCTGCAGCAGGTCGAGGCCGGCCACGCCCATGCCAAGACCGGATTCTTCGGCTGGTTCAACCGCGGCTTCGCCCGCACCGCCAAGAACTACGAGGGCGGTGTGTCCCGCCTGCTGCCGCGCGCCGGCCGCACGCTGATCGTCTACGCGGTGATCGTCGGTGTGGCGGTGTTCGTCTACCAGCGCCTGCCGACCTCGTTCCTGCCCAACGAAGACCAGGGCACCATGCTGGTCAACGTGCAGCTGCCGCCGGGCGCGACGCAGGAACGCACGCTGGAGGTGATGAAGCAGGTCGAGGGCTTCGTGCTCAAGCAGCCCGAGGTGCAGAGCATGGTCGGCGTGCTGGGCTTCAGCTTCTCCGGCCAGGGCCAGAACGCGGCGCTCGCCTTCGTGACCCTCAAGGACTGGGACGAACGCAAGGCGCCGGGCAGCGACGCGCAGTCGATCGCCGGCCGTGCCTTCGGCGCGCTCTCGGGCATCCGCGACGCCTTCATCTTCGCGCTCAATCCGCCGCCGATTCCCGAGCTGGGCGCCTCGTCGGGCTTCAGCTTCCGCCTGCAGGACCGCTCGGGTCAGAGCCGTGAGGCCCTGGTCAACGCGCGCAACCAGCTGCTGGGCATGGCCTCGCAGAGCAAGCTGCTGACGCAGGTGCGGCCCGACGGTCTGGAAGATGCGCCGCAGTTGCAGATCGACATCGACCGCGACCGCGCCAACGCGCTGGGCGTGAGCTTCGACGGCATCAGCGCCGCCATCGGTACCGCGCTGGGCTCGGCCTACGCCAACGACTTCCCGAACGCCGGCCGCCTGCAGCGCGTGATGGTGCAGGCCGACGCGGCCGCCCGCATGCAGCCCGACGACGTGCTGAAGCTGACGGTGAACAACAGCAGCGGCCAGGCCGTTCCGCTGTCGGCCTTCGCCTCGACCAAGTGGATCACCGGCCCGATGCAGACCGTGCGCTACAACGGCTATCCCTCGATGCGCCTGAGCGGCAGCGCCGCGCCGGGCGTGAGCACCGGCCAGGCGATGGCCGAGATGGAGGCACTGGCGGCCAAGCTGCCGCCGGGCTTCGGCTACGAGTGGACCGGCCAGTCGCGCGAGGAAAAGCTCGCCGGCAGCCAGGCGCTGATCCTCTACGGCTTCGCCATCCTCGCGGTCGTGCTGTGTCTGGCCGCCCTGTACGAGAGCTGGACGATTCCGCTGGCCGTGATCCTGGTGGTGCCGCTGGGTGTGCTCGGCGTGCTGCTGGCGACGCTGCTGCGCAACTACTCGAACGACGTGTACTTCCAGGTCGGCCTGATCACCATCATCGGTCTGTCGGCCAAGAACGCCATCCTGATCATCGAGTTCGCCAAGGACCTGCAGGCGCAGGGCCACAGCGTGATCGAGTCGGCGCTGGCCGCCGCCCACCTGCGCTTCCGTCCGATCATCATGACCTCGCTGGCGTTCACGCTGGGCGTGCTGCCGCTGTTCCTCGCCTCGGGCGCGGGCTCGGCCAGCCAGCGTGCCATCGGCACCGGCGTGATCGGCGGCATCCTGACCGGCACGGCGCTGGCCGTGTTCTTTGTTCCGATCTTCTTTGTCGTCGTGCGCTCCATTTTCAAGGGCAGCGAGCGGCAGCGGCTCCACGACATCGAGGAAGCCAAACACCATGGAGTGAATCATGTCTGAGCGCGCCACCTTCCGACTGTCCGCGCTGGCGCTGGCGGCCCTGCTGGGCGGCTGCTCGCTGACCCCGGCGCTGGAAAAGCCCGCGGCACCCGTCGCCGCCACCTACCCGGGGCAGGCCGCGGCGGCGACCGCCACCGGCCAGCTGCCGGCCTGGGAGAGCTTCGTCTCCGACGCGCGGCTGCGCGACCTGATCAAGCTCGCGCTGCAGAACAACCGCGACCTGCGCGTGGCCACGCTCAACATCGAGCAGGTGCGCGCGCAGTACCAGGTCAAGCGGGCCGACCAGTTCCCCACCGTCAATGCGGTGGTGAGCGGCAGCCGCCAGCCGACCACCAGCGGTGGCATGAGCAGCGTCTATACCGCGGGTCTGGCGATGGCGAGCTGGGAGATCGATTTCTTCGGTCGCCTGGGCAGCCTCAAGGACGCGGCGCTGGCGCAGTTCCTCGCCAGCGAAGAAGCGCAGCGCACGGCGCAGACCAGCCTGGTCGCCTCGGTCGCGAGCACCTGGCTGAGCCTGCAGACCGACGAGGCACTGCTGGCCCTGACCCAGCGCACCCTGACCACGCGCGAGGATTCGCTGCGGCTGTCCAAGCTGCGCTTCGACAACGGCGCCACCTCGGCGCTCGACCTGCGGCAGGCCGAATCGCTGACGGCGGCCGCGCGCAGCACGCTGGCCCAGCAGCAGCGGGCCCGCGCGCTGGACATCAATGCGCTGACCTTGCTGGTGGGGCAGGAAGTGCCGGCCAACCTGCTGCCCGGTGCGGCCGACGTCACGCCGTTCCAGGCGGTGCCCGAGGGGCTGCCGTCCGAGCTGCTGACGCGCCGCGCCGACATCCGCCAGGCCGAGCAGGCGATGGTGGCGGCCAATGCCAACATCGGCGCCGCGCGCGCGGCCTTCTTCCCGCGCATCTCGCTGACGACCAGCGTGGGCACGGTGAGCAACCAGCTCTCGGGTCTGTTCAAGGACGGCTCGTGGGGCTTCTCGCTGGCGCCGCAGGCGCTGCTGCCGATCTTCGACATGGGCCGCAACCAGGCCAACCTGGACGTGGCCAAGGTCGGTCGCGACACCGCGATCGCGCAGTACGAGAAGGCCATCCAGGTCGCGTTCCGCGAAGTGGCCGACGCACTGGCCGGGCGGGCGACGCTGGGCGAGCAGCTGGCGGCGCAGGAGCTGCAGGCCAAGGCCGAGGCCGAGCGCTTCCGCCTGGCCGAGCTGCGCTACAAGAACGGGGTGTCGAGCTACCTCGACGTGCTGGATGCGCAGCGTTCGCTGTTCGCGACCCAGCAGGCCCTCGCCCAGTCGCGCCTGGCCCAGCAGCAAAACCAGGTCGCGCTCTACAAGGCCCTCGGCGGAGGCTATTAAGTCTTCAGGTCGTAGAAGCGCACGATGTGCTCCCAGGCGGCTTGCGGGTCGTCGACGACCTTGAACAGGTTCAGGTCCTCGGGCGAGATCGTGCCTTCTTCGACCAGCACGTCCAGGTTGAGCAGGCGCTGCCAGTAGGTCGAGCCGAACAGCACGATTGGCACCGGCTTGGCCTTCTTGCACTGCACGAGCGTGATCACTTCGAACAATTCGTCCAGCGTGCCGAAGCCGCCAGGGAAGGCGACCAGGGCCTTGGCGCGCATCATGAAGTGCATCTTGCGCAGCGCGAAGTAGTGGAACTTGAAGCTCAGGCCGGGTGAGATGAACCGGTTGCCCGACTGCTCGAAGGGCAGCGAGATGTTCAGGCCGACATTGAGCGCGCCTTCATCGTGCGCGCCCCGGTTGGCCGCTTCCATGATGCCCGGCCCGCCGCCGGTGCAGATGAACATCTGGTCTTCCTTGGCGGCGTGGGCGCTGTAGCGGGCCACCAGGCGGCCGAAGGCGCGCGCCTCGTCGTAGTAGTGCGCGTTGCGCAGGATCGCTTCGGCCTTGCGGATGCTCTCGGCGTTGCCGCCTTCACGGGCCGTGGCCAGCGCTGCCTCGGACTCTTCCCGTTCGCGGAAGCGGGCGCTGCCAAAGACGACGACGGTGTTCTCGATCCCCAGCTGCTGCTGTGCCAGGTCGGGCTTGAGCATCTCCAGCTGGAAGCGGATGCCGCGCGTCTCGCGCCGCAGCAGGAACTCGGGGTCGGCAAACGCCATCCGGTAGGCATCGGCCTGCAGGGCATTGCCGTTGTTGGCGTGGGCCTGCAGGTCGGCCCAGGCGTCGGCGATGCGCTGTTCGCTCAGGTTTTGGGTGGTTTCCATGCGGGAGGTCTCGTTGGCAAAAGAGGGATTGTGTCGCGAAGAACCCGCTCACAGGCCGATGGCCAGCGCGAGCGGCACAAAGACCACGGCCAGCGCATTGCCCAGCATGATCATGGCCGCTACCTTGTCGGGTTCCTGGTGGTAGCGCTCGGCCAGCATGAATTGCATCACCGCCGGGGGCAGGGCGGCGAACAGCAGCAACTGGCCGCGCGCCGCGCCTTCGATGCCCAGCGCCCAGGCCAGCGGGATGCCGATCGCCAGACCGATCAGCGGCCGGGCCAGCGCACCCAGCAGGCCCAGCGCCAGCCCGGCCCGGGTGAGCGAGGTCAGGCGCACGCCGAGCGCGAACAGCATCATGGGCAGCAGCGCGTCGCCCAGCAGCTTCAGGCCGGAGAGCAGCACATCCGGAGGGCGCAGCCCGGTCAGAGCGCTCGCGAAACCCAGCGCAGTGCCGATCATCAGCGGGCTGGTCAGCAGGTCGCGGGTGCGGGCAGAGGCGCTGGTGATGCGTGCGCCGATCGAGAAGTGCAGCAGGTTGGCGACCGAGAACAGGGCCACGGCGGCACCGAAATGCGCCGGTCCGAAGGCCAGCAGGGCCAGTGGCAGACCCATGTTGCCGCTGTTGTTGAACATCACCACCGGCACCAGGGAGCGCGGCTGGGCGCCAAAGATCCGCGCCACCGGCCAGGCCAGCAGCCCGCTGCCCAGGATCAGCACCGTGCCGCCGATCAGCAGCGGCACATGGCTGGCGAGGTGGAAGTCTTTCGAGGACAGCGCCGAATACACCAGCACCGGCGCCAGCACGTCCAGCGCGATGCGGTTGAAGACCGACATGTCCGGCGCCTTGCGGCGGGCGTAGCCGTAGCCGATGGCCACGATCAGGAAGACCGGAATGATGACGTCGGCGATGCGGGTGATGAGGTCCATGCGTGCAGCAAAAGAAAAAGGCTCCCGGGGGAGCCTTTTACATCAACAGTCCGGATGATCAGACGCGCTTGCGGTATTCACCGGTGCGGGTGTCAATTTCGATCTTGTCGCCCTGGCTGACGAACAGCGGCACCGGCACTTCGAAGCCGGTGGCGATCTTGGCGGGCTTGAGCACCTTGCCGGACGTGTCGCCCTTGACGGCGGGTTCGGTCCAGGTGATTTCGCGCACGACGCTGGTGGGCAGTTCGACCGAGATGGCCTTGCCTTCGTAGAACACCACTTCCACGGTCATGCCGTCTTCGAGGTAGTTCAGGGCGTCGCCCATGTTTTCGGCTTCGACTTCGTACTGGTTGTACTCGGCGTCCATGCAGACGTACATCGGGTCGGCGAAGTAGGAGTAGGTGCACTCCTTCTTGTCCAGGATGATCTGGTCCATCTTGTCGTCGGCCTTGAAGACGACTTCGGTGCCGATGTTGCCCAGCAGGCCCTTGAGCTTCATGCGGACGGTGGCGGCGCCACGGCCACCACGGGCGTATTCGGTGCGCAGGACGATCATCGGGTCCTTGCCGTGCATGATCACATTGCCGGCGCGGAGTTCTTGGGCGATTTTCATAGGGATTCCAACAGTTGGGCCGCGGGTTCCGTCGGGGCGAAAGGCCTGCGGAAGGTCTGGAAGGCCGCGATCTGCGCGGCGAGGCAGATGGCTGGCGGGTAACGGGCGGCGGCGCATGGCCGCACCGGTTTACAGCAAAGCCTTGAATTTTAACGCTTTTCGGCAACGAATCCGAGCAGCTGGCTGGTCAGGTCGGCCTGGGCCAGCAGGCGCTGCCGGGCCGCCAGGGCGCAGCCACTCCAGCCGCGCACCGTTTCCCAGCCTGGCCAGACCCTTTCGGGCCGGGTCAGACCGTTCCAGGCACGGTGGAAATCGCGCAGCGAGGCCGGTGCTTCCAGCCAGTCCAGAAAGGCTTCAAGTTTGGCGTGGTGGGCGTTGTCGTGTTGCGGATAGATGTGCCAGACGAAGGGCCGTCCGGCCCACAGCGCACGCACCAGCGAGTCCTCCCCGCGCACGAAATTGAGGTCGCAGCTCCAGAGCAGGTGGTCGTAGCCGTGCTGGGTCAGGCGGGGCACGGCGTGCAGGTCCGGAGCACCCATGTCCTGCCCGTCCTTTTGCACAGCGGCCACGGCGTCGCTGGCACGGCCAGCCGTCACCAGCCAGTCGCTGGCGGTGTCGCGCCCGGCCTGCCGGAGCACCGCGGCCAGCGCCGGCGGCTCGTAACAGAACAGGCTGGCGCGCGGGCGTTCGCCGGATGGCAGACCCTGTGCGTCCAGCCAGGCCGGCGCGTCGAAATCCGCCTGCCGCGCAGGCAGGTCGGCCTCGCGCAGCAAGCCGCCGGTGGCGGGCGTGAAGCCCGGAAACAGGAACCACTTGGTCAGACCCCGCAGCGGGCCGGTCATGACCGGCGAGGGCAGGCGGTGCGAGCGTTCGACCCAGGCCTCGGCGCTCATGTACTCGAGGTTGATCCAGACCGGCGGCGTTGCGCCTTCCGTCAGACGCCGTGCCAGGTCGTCGAGAAATTCCGGCGCCGGGTCACAGCCGAAGGCCTCGATCCACACCTCGGCGGGCGGCAGCGAAGCGACCAGACCGGCGGGCAGTGGCGCGGTCCAGCGGAACACCTGCACGCCGGGCCAGCGGCTTTCCAGCGCACCCGGCGCCATCCAGGCCAGGTCGTCCGGCACGTCGATCCACAGCCGCACCGGCTCGCCGCGGCGCGCGAGATCGGCGCACAGGCGCCAGCAGACGCCGGTGTCGCCCAGGTTGTCGATCACGCGGCAGAAGATGTCCCATTGCATGGCACCGATTGTCCAACGTGGCGCGCAAGGGATGGACAGGGGACGTCGCGGGTCTTAGAGTCCGCACGAGGTTGTTGCGGTCTGGCTGGAGGTAAACCATGAAGCAGTTGCTGAAGGCTTTCGCCCTGTGGGTCCTGTGTCTGGGTCTGAGTCTGGGTGTCGGCTCCGCCTGGGCGCAGGAGCTGCTGACCGACATGGCGGCCGGGCCACCCTCCGGTCGCTACGCCTTCGGCAGCTCGACGCCCAAGAGCCTGCCCGAGCTGCTGCGCGGGCCCGGGCAGGGTGATCCGGCGAGCATCGTCGGCCATCTCTTTCTGCCCGCCGAACCCGCTGCCGGCAAGGTGGGCGCGGTGATCCTGGTCCATGGCTCGGGCGGGATCTACGACGCGATGCTCGACTACTGGCCCAAGCGCTTCAATGCCGCGGGCCTGGCGGTGCTGTCGCTCGACACCTTCGGGCCCAGAGGGGTCAAGAGCACCGCCGAGGACCAGTCCCAGGTGCCCTTTGCGGCCGACACCGCCGATGCTTTCGTGGCCCTGCGGATGCTGGCCACGCATCCCCGGATCGATCCGAAGCGCATCGCGGTGATGGGTTTCTCCCGTGGCGGGATCACGGCGTGGCGAAGCGCCATCAACCGCATCATCGTTTCCCAGAAGCTGCCGGGCGACCTTCGGTTTGCGGCCCACGTGCCGGTGTATGCCGGCGGGTGTGTGGGCATCTTCCGCGTCACGCCCAAGGCCGGGGTGTTCTCGCCCGCACCGATGCTCTGGGTGCATGGTGACGCCGACGACTACACGCCCATCGGGCCGTGCCGCGAGTACACAGAGAAGATCGGACAGACCGGTACGCCAGTGACGTTTGTGACCATTCCCGGCGCGCAGCACAAATTCGATGCCGACGACACCCGCAAGATCATGTTGCGGGGCGCGCAGCGGACGGTCGATGACTGCCCGCTGGAGACCGACGTCGATGCGATGGCGGTGATGGACCGCAAGACCGGGCAACGACTGACCGGCGAAGCGCTCGCTGCGACGCAGAAAGCCTGCGCCGCAACCGGTGCCAACGTGCAGGGCGACAAGGCTGCACGCGACAAGGCGGCGGAAGCCATCGTGGGGTTCCTGACGAAGGTGCTGGCCCCACGTTGACGGATCGGTCCGGGCCACAATACGGCCCCATGTCCAGCCCTGCATCTGACGCACCACATTCCGAACAACTGCTGGCCGAGGTCGCGGCGCTGCCGGGCCTGCCAGGGGTCTACCGCTATTTCGACGCCCAGGGCCAGCTGCTCTACGTCGGCAAGGCCCGCAACCTCAAGAAGCGCGTCAGCAGCTACTTCCAGAAGAACCACGACGGCACCCGCATCGGCCAGATGGTCAGCCGCATCGTGCGCATGGAGACCACGGTGGTGCGCACCGAGGCCGAGGCGCTGCTGCTGGAAAACAACCTGATCAAGACGCTGAACCCCAAGTTCAACATCCTGTTCCGCGACGACAAGAGCTACCCCTATCTCAAGATCACCGGCACGCGGGAGACCTTCCGGACCGCCGGGACCAAGCCCCTGCCGATGCTCGCGTTCCCGCGCATGGCCTACTACCGTGGCGTGGTCGACCGGCGCCACAGCTACTACGGCCCGTACCCCAGCGCCTGGGCGGTCAAGGAGACCATCACGCTGCTGCAGAAGGTGTTCCGCCTGCGCACCTGCGAAGACACGGTGTTCGCCAACCGCACGCGGCCCTGTCTGCTCTACCAGATCAAGCGTTGCACTGGCCCCTGCGTGGACCTGATCGACATGGAGGCCTACGGGCGGGACGTGGCCGACGCCGAGCGTTTCCTGCGCGGCGAGACCCAGGAGGTGCTCGACGCGCTGCAGGCGCGCATGATGGCGCACGCCGACCGGCTGGAGTTCGAGCAGGCGGCCGAGATCCGCAACCAGATGGGTGCCCTGTCCAAGGTGCTGCAGCAGCAGGCGATGGACAACCTCTCGGACAAGGACGTCGACGTGCTGGCGGTGAAGGTGCTCGGCGGCCGGGCCTGCGTGAACCTGGCGATGATCCGCGGCGGTCGGCACCTGGGCGACCGGCCGTATTTCCCGGCCCACGTCGACGATGCGACCCAGATCGACGAGGCGCTGGAGACCGAGGGGGAAGCACCGGCGGTCAGCGATCCGCTGGAGCGGGTGCATGTGCGCGTGCTCGAAGCCTTCATCGCGCAGCACTACCTGGGCGCCGCGCTGCCGCACACGCTGGTCACCAGCCACCCGGTGCGCCGCTCGCTGGTCGAGGCGCTGACCGAGCAGAACGGCGCCAAGGTCAACGCGGTGCACCAGCCGCGCGAGCACCGCCGCATCTGGCTGGAGATGGCACAGAAGAACGCCGAGATCGCGCTGGCGCGGCTGCTGGCCGAAGAGGGCTCGCAGCAGGCACGCACGCGCGCGCTGGCCGAGGCGCTGGGCCTGCCCGACGACAACCTGGACGAGCTGCGCATCGAGTGTTTCGACATCTCGCACACCGCCGGCGAATCGACCCAGGCGTCCTGCGTGGTGTTCGAAACCCACAAGATGCAGAACAGCCAGTACCGGCGCTACAACATCGACGGCATCACCGGTGGCGACGACTATGCCGCCATGCGCCAGGTGCTGCTGCGGCGCTACGGCAAGATCGCCGAGGCGCTGCGGGCGGAGCAGGGCGTCGAGGCGGCACCGGTGGCCGAACTGCTGGCCGATCAGGCGGTGCCAGAGGCTGCCGACGCGGCAGCGCCAGAGGCATCCAGCGCCTCGCAGGAAGCGCCCAAGGGGCCGCGCATGCCCGACCTGGTGCTGGTCGATGGTGGCAAGGGCCAGGTCAGCATGGCGCGCGAAGTGTTCCAGCAGCTCGGTCTGGACTTGTCGCTGATCGTTGGCGTCGAGAAGGGCGAGGGCCGCAAGGTCGGTCTGGAAGAGCTGGTGTTTGCCGACGGTCGCGAGAAGGTCTACCTGGGCCACGATTCGGCCGCGCTGATGCTGGTGGCGCAGATCCGCGACGAGGCGCACCGCTTCGCGATCACCGGCATGCGGGCCCAGCGCGCCAAGGTGCGCACCGGCGGCAGCAAGCTCGAAGACATTCCCGGCGTCGGCCCGAAGAAGCGGGCGCGGTTGCTGCAGCGTTTCGGCGGCGTGCGTGGCGTGGCGGCGGCGAGCGTCGAGGACCTGAGCACGGTGGAAGGCATCTCGGCCGAGCTGGCCGACGCGATCTACCGCGCCCTGCACTGAGGCGTTCGCCTCACTTGCTGGTGAGCTGGAAGCTGCCGTCCCATCCGGCCGGCGGCGGCTGGTCGAGGTACCCGCGGCAGCGCGCCAGCAGCACGCGCGACGGCGGATCGTCCGGGTGGCGTTCGAGCCGTGCGATGGCGGCGGCGAACTCGCGCTGCTGGTAGCGGGTGAACGCGGCTTCGTAGTCGGTCAGCACGGCCATCTGCGCCTCGGGCACTTCCCCCTTGCGGCCCACCAGCTCGTAGACCTTGATCGGCACCGACTTGCCCACCGGGACCAGCTGGTCCACCCGCCGCGTCACGAAGCTGTCCGGGCGCAGCTGGTCGCGGGTGTGCTGCGACAGGAGGACCGAGGTGCCGTAGAGCTTGTTGGCGCCTTCGAGCCGGCTGGCCAGGTTCACCTGGTCGCCGATGGCGGTGTAACTCATGCGGTTGTCGGAGCCGATGTTGCCGACGATGGCCTCGCCGGTGTTGATGCCGATGCGGGTCCTGAACGCGACGTCCAGCCCGCGGTCGCGCCAGTCGGCGTTGAGCGCGGTGATCGCCGTCTGGGCCGCCAGCGCGGCCTCGCAGGCGCGGTGCGCATGGTCGGGCGTGGGCTCCGGCGCGTTCCAGAACGCCAGCACCGCGTCGCCCACATACTGGTCCACGGTCGCACCGGTCTGCAGCAGGGCGGCAGAAACCGTCGTCAGGTATTCGCTGAGCAGATGCACCAGCTGGTCCGGCGGCACGCGCTCGCTCAGCAAGGTGAAGCCTTCGATGTCGGACATGAACACCGTCAGTTCCTGCTGCGCGCCACCCGGTTCGGCGTCGACGCCGCGCGCAATCAGGCGCCGCACCAGCTCGGCGGGCACGTACTTCTGGAACGAGCGCAGGCCCGAGCGCATGCTCTCGAGCTGCTGCACCATGCTGTTGATCTCGATCACCCGCGAGTAGATCGGTGGCGTGCTCTCCAGGTTGAACTGGCGGACCTTCATCATGTCGGCCTCCAGCCGCGAGAGCGGGCGCCGGATGCGCTGTGCGATCAGGTAGGCCATCGGCATCAGCAGCAGTGTGACCAGACCGCCCGTGCCCCAGAGCACGACCTGGTAGCGCCGCTCCTTGGCCAGCACGCGCTCGGCAGAAATGTCCAGCCCCAGCACGGCTTCCACCCGCCCGTCGGGCAGGTACAGCGGCGCGTAGGCCGACATCCAGGTGCCCCAGGCGTCGGTGTAGAAGCGGTCGGTCACATACGAGGAGCGCTCGCCGCGCCTGGCCTTGAAGGCCTGCAGCAGGGCGGGACTCACGTCCTGGTAGACATCGCCCAGCGTGCTGAACTCGGTCGGGTTTTCCTCCGCGTCGACCACGAACACCACCTTGCCGTCGGGCAATTGACGCGTGGTGTAGATGAAGCGGATGTCGGTGCCCATGTCGCGGATCTCGCGCAACCGGTCGCGCAGGGCGCGGTAGTCCGGACTGGCCTGGTCGCCCTTGTCCTGCAGCCGCTGGTGCTTGACCACATCGATCTGGGTCGCGGCCACGGACGACAGGTCGGCCAGCCGCAGCTTGAACTCGTCGCGCACGAAGTCGCCCACCAGGCGGCTGGTCGCCAGACCGATCACCAGGCTGACCAGCAGGGTGACGCCGGCAAACGCCGCGACCAGCGTGAACCGCAAGGTGAAGCGGCCAAAGCGCGGGCCGGATGCGGGATCGGTGCGGGTCATGGACGGGCAGTGTACAAAACCGCCCCCATAATCTCGCCCATGTTCTTCAACCTTCCCACCTTGCTGACCTGGGCGCGCATCGTCGCCATTCCCCTGATCATCGGTGTGTTCTATCTGGAAGGTGTGAGTGCGGCCCAGCAGAACCTGATCGCCACGGTGATGTTCGTGGTGTTCGCGGCGACCGACTGGGCCGACGGTTTCCTGGCACGCCGACTGAACCAGACCTCGGCCTTCGGTGCCTTTCTCGATCCGGTGGCCGACAAGTTCCTGGTCTGCGCCAGCCTGCTGGTGCTGGTGCACCTGAAGCGGGCCGACGTGTTCGTGGCCCTGATCATCATCGGGCGCGAGATCGCCATCTCCTCGCTGCGCGAATGGATGGCCATCATCGGTGCGACCAAGAGCGTCGCGGTGCACATGATCGGCAAGCTCAAGACATCGGTACAGATGACGGCGATCCCCTTCCTGCTGTTCAACGGCAAGCTGCTGGGCGTGATCGACACGCATGTGTGGGGCACCTGGCTGATCTGGGCGTCGGCAGTGCTCACCGTGTGGTCGATGGTCTATTACCTGCAGAAGGCGCTGCCCGAGATCCGCGCCCGGGCCCGCTGATGGCGGACTCGGCGGGCCAGGACAACGCCTGGCTGCGCGCCATGCCCTGGGTGTTCGTGCTGATCTGGAGCACGGGCTTCATCGTCGCGCGCTACGGCATGCCACACGCGCCGCCGATGTCCTTCCTGGCGGTGCGCTACGCGCTCTCCATCCTCTGTTTCCTGCCGTGGATCGTGCTGGCCGGCGTGAAGTGGCCCGCGAACCAACGGCAGGCGATGCATCTGGCGGTGACCGGTGTGCTGATGCATGCCGGGTACCTGGGTGGCGTCTGGGCGGCGGTCAAGGCCGGCATGGGTTCGGGTCTCTCTTCGCTGATCGTCGGCATCCAGCCGGTGCTCACCGCGATCTGGCTGAGCAGTGTGGGCGGCCAACATGTCTCGCGGCGCCAGTGGCTGGGCCTGCTGCTGGGCTTTGCGGGTCTGGTGCTGGTGGTCTCGCGCAAGTTCGGCGCTGGCGGCCCGGGCGATTCGGCCAACTGGCACAACCTGTCGTTGGCCATCATGGCGCTGTTCGCGATCACGGCGGGCACGCTGTACCAGAAGCGCTTCGTGCAGCCCTGCGACGTGCGCACCGCCAACACGGTGCAACTGGCCGCGGCCCTGGTGGTGACCCTGCCGCTGGCCCTGCTGGAGGCCGAGCCGATGCGCTGGAATGCCGAACTCGCAGGCGCCATGGCCTGGTCGGTGCTGGGGCTGACGCTGGGCGGCAGCTCGCTGCTCTACATGCTGATCCAGCGTGGCGCGGCGGCCTCGGTGACCAGCCTGATGTACCTTGTGCCGCCCTGCACCGCGATGATCGCCTGGCTGCTGTTTGCCGAGCCGATCACCGCCGTGACCGTTGCCGGCACGGCGCTCACCGCTTTCGGCGTGAGCCTGGTGGTGCGGCCGGCGCGCTGACGCGTTTCTCTTTCTGCTTCACCGGCGGGTGCCGCCAGGGCTCACCCTTGAAGCGCTCGGCCAGGAAGTCCACCAGCAAGCGGATGCGGCGCGGCACCTGCGCACGATACGGCGCGATCCAGTGCACGTCGGCGTCGGGCATCGCACAGTCTGGCAGCACGCGCTGCAACGCGCCGCTCTCCAGCTGAGGGGCCACGTCCCAGAGGCTGCGCAGCATGACGCCGTGCCCGGCCAGGCACCAGTCGCGCACCAGCTCTCCCGAATTGCTGGACAGCGGGCCGCGCACCGGCACATGCACCCAGTGCGCCTCGCCATCGCGGCGCAGCCGCCAGTGATCGAAACGCTGGTCCGGCCCGCCGCCGTTCTCCCGCACCACCAGACAGTCGTGTGCCGACAGGTCCTCCAGTGAAACCGGGACACCGCGGCGGCGCAGATAGGACGGCGACGCGACCAGCACGCGCTGGTTCGCCGCCAGCTTGCGGGACACCCATTCGCCGGCGCGCTGCGGCGGCGCGGTCCAGAGCCAGATCGCGCCGTCCAGGCCGTCGACCACCAGGTCCGGCAACTGCTCGGTCAGCTGCACCTGCACGCTGACCCTGGGGTAGAGCGACTGGAAATCGGCCAGCGCCGGACCCAGCCATTGCCGGCCGAAACCGAAGGTGGCCGCCAGCCGGATCGGACCCGATGGCTCGGCCTGTCGCTCGCGCAATTCGGTCTCGGCCGCCGCGAACCCGCGCAGCAGTTCCTCGGCGCGTTCGCACAGGGTCTCGCCGTCGGCGGTCGGGCTGACGCGCCTTGTGGTGCGCTGGAACAGCCGCGAGCCCAGGCGTGTCTCCAGCGCGGCCAGGCGCTTGGTCACCACCGAAGGCGCCAGCCGCAGCGCGCGTGCGGCCGTGACCAGGCTGCCGTGGCGCCGCACGGCCAGCACCAGCTCCAGATCGGGTCGGTCCAATTCTTTCCCTTGTGGAAACAATGAATGGACGAATTATTGCTCCATGCGGTCGTAAGCTCTCACCCACATTTCAGGAGATTTCCCATGAGCACCACGCACCGCATCGCAGTCATCGCCGGCGACGGCATCGGCACCGAAGTCATGCCCGAGGGCCTTCGCGTCCTGGAGGCCGCCGCATCGCGGTTCGGCATCGGCCTGCAGTTCGACCACTTCGACTTCTCCAGCTGTGACTACTACGAGCGCCACGGCAAGATGCTGCCCGACGACTGGAAGGACCAGATCGGCGGCCACGATGCGATCTACTTCGGCGCCGTCGGCTGGCCCGACAAGGTGCCCGACCACATCTCGCTCTGGGGCTCGCTGCTGATGTTCCGCCGCGAATTCGACCAGTACGTCAATGTGCGTCCGGCGCGCCTGATGCCTGGCGTGCGCGCGCCGGTGGTGCGGCGCGACGGCAGCCCGCGCGAACCCGGCGAGATCGACATGGTGATCGTGCGCGAGAACACCGAGGGCGAATATTCCAGCATCGGCGGCCGCATGTACGGTGGCACCGAGCGCGAGATCGTGGTGCAGGAAACGGTGATGTCGCGCATCGGCGTCGACCGCGTGCTGAGACACGCCTTCGAGGTCGCGCGCTCGCGGCCGAAGAAGCACCTGACCAGCGCCACCAAGAGCAACGGCATCGCCATCACCATGCCTTACTGGGACGAACGGGTCGAGGCCATGGCCAAAGCGTATCCGGATGTGAAAGTCGACAAGTTCCACATCGACATCCTCACCGCGCATTTCGTGCAGCGGCCGGACTTCTTCGATGTGGTGGTGGGCAGTAACCTGTTCGGTGACATCCTGTCCGACCTCGGGCCGGCCTGCACCGGCACCATCGGCATCGCACCCAGCGCCAACCTCAATCCCACGCGGGCGCATCCCTCGCTGTTCGAGCCGGTGCATGGCTCGGCGCCCGACATCGCCGGCAAGGGTGTCGCCAACCCGATTGGCCAGATCTGGTGCGGCGCGATGATGCTGGACTTCCTGGGCCACCGGGATGCGCACGACGCGATCATGCGGGCGATCGAAGCCTGTCTGGCACCGGAGAGCGGTGCGCCGCGCACCCCCGATCTGGGTGGAACCGCAAGCACCGGCGATCTGGGAAAGGCCATTGCAGAGAGTGTTCGGATGCTGTGAGGACCGTGTCCAAAGCGACCGGTCTTTCATCACGGATGCGTCGCGAAACCGCATAGAATCTCGCGGTTCTGGCGCACGTTGGGCGTTTTGGCTGCGGCTGTATTGACAGTGGCGCAGCCCCGTGGGTCTAATGAAGAGGCGCATGTATGGAGAGATTTCCCGTACCAATGCGACGCATGACCTGACCAGAATCCGCAGGCTGTGGCGACCGGTGATGCCACATCACCCGCCTGCCTGAAGCAACGAACTTTCATTTCATATAGAGGGGCTTTTTGTGAACAAAACAGAACTCGTCGAGCACATTGCCAAGCACGCCGACATCTCCAAGGCCGCCGCCACCCGCGCGCTCGATTCCACCATCACCGCCATCCG
The DNA here is from genome assembly GCF_051857515.1 of Hydrogenophaga sedimenti. Classification (NCBI taxonomy): domain Bacteria; kingdom Pseudomonadati; phylum Pseudomonadota; class Betaproteobacteria; order Burkholderiales; family Comamonadaceae; genus Hydrogenophaga; species Hydrogenophaga sedimenti. The sequence continues at coordinate 294,149 of NZ_JBPZHA010000005.1, read as the reverse complement.
CACCACGCTCAAGAAGGGCGGCACGGTGTCGCTGGTGGGTTTTGGCTCGTTTGCCGTGACCAAGCGTCCTGCCCGCAAGGGTCGCAATCCGCGCACTGGCGCTGAGATTAAAATCAAGGCCGCCAAGGTGCCGAAGTTCCGTCCGGGCAAGGCGCTCAAGGACGCTCTGAACTGAAGCAGACCCCAGGGTTTCGGTGGGGTGCTTAGCTCAGTCGGTAGAGCGGCGCCCTTACAAGGCGTAGGTCGGCGGTTCGACCCCGTCAGCACCCACCACCATCAAAAAGGCGAACTCGGGTTCGCCTTTTTTGTTGTCGACATTCCGGTGTCGGCGTTTGTTTGATTTGCAGGATTCCAGGCATGTTCGATTCCATTCGCAATCACAAGAAGTACCTCATGGGCTTCCTGATGATCCTGATCATCCCGTCCTTCGTCCTGTTCGGTATCCAGGGCTTCACCAGTTTCGGCCAGAAGGGTGAGACCGTGGCCACGGTGGACGGCCACGACATCAGCAAGGCCGACTGGGATCAGGCACACAAGACCGAATCGCAGCGCCTGCGCGAACAGATGCCCAACATCGATCCCAAGATGCTCGACAGCGATGCGGCCAAGTACTCCACGCTCGAGCGCCTGGTGCGCGACCGCGTGCTGGCCACCGCGGTGCAGAAGGAGCATCTCTACACCAGCGACCAGCGCCTGGCCCAGGCCCTGCAGGAAGATCCGAACATCGCCGCGCTGCGCAAGGCCGACGGCTCGCTCGACGTCGAGCGTTACCAGCAACTGCTGGCCCGCCAGGGCCTGACCCCCGAAGGTTTCGAAGCCCGCGTGCGTTCCGACCTGTCCCTGCGCCAGGTGCTGGGTGCCGTCCAGGCGACCGGCTTCGCCCCCCCGTCGGTGGCCAACGTGTCGCTCAATGCCTTCTTCGAACGCCGCGAGATCCGCGTGCTGCCGCTGGCGGCCAAGGACTTCGCCGCCAAGGTCACGCCGACCGACGCCGAGATCGAGCAGTTCTACAAGGACAACCAGCCGATGTTCCAGGCGCCGGAGCAGGTCGACATCGAATACGTCGTGCTCGACGCCAAGGAACTGGCCAAGACCATCACCCTGCCCGAAGACGATCTGAAGGCCTACTACAAGGAAAACGTTTCTCGCCTCTCCGGCGACGAAGAACGCCGTGCCAGCCACATCCTGCTGAACGCCCCGGCCAACATGCCGGCGGCCGAGCGCGAAAAGGTCAAGGCCAAGGCGCAAGGCCTGCTGGAGCAGGTGCGCAAGGCGCCGGAGACCTTTGCCGCCGTGGCCAAGGCCAACTCGCAGGACCCGGGCTCGGCCCCCAAGGGCGGCGATCTGGAGTTTTTCGGTCGTGGTGCCATGGTCAAGCCGTTTGAAGACGTGGTGTTCGGCATGAAGAAGGGCGAGATCGCCAACCTGGTGGAAACCGAGTTCGGTTTCCACGTCATCCAGCTGACCGACATCAAGGCGCCCAAGCAGAAGACTTTCGAAGAGATGCGCCCGCAGATCGAGGCCGACCTGAAGAAACAGCAGGCACAGAAGCGCTTTGCGGAAAGCGCCGACGCCTTCGGCAACATGGTCTACGAACAGGCCGAGAGCCTCAAGCCCGCTGCCGACCACTTCAAGCTGGAAGTCAAGACCGCCAAGGGCCTGCTGCGCCAGCCCGTGCCGGGCTCCGGCGTGCTCGCCAGCGAGCGCCTGCTGGGGGCTGTGTTCGCACCCGAGGCGGTCCAGAGCAAGCGCAACACCGAAGCGGTCGAGACCGCCTCGGGCCAGATGACGGCGGCCCGCGTGATCAACCACGCTCCCGCCCGTACCCTGCCGCTGGCCGAAGTGCGCGACAACGTGCGCACGCGCCTGGTGGCCCAGCGCTCGGCCCAGCTGGCCAAGGAGGAGGGCGCCAAGAAGCTCGCGGCACTCAAGTCGGGCAGCGACACCAGCGCCATGCCGGCCTCGGTCGTGGTCTCGCGCGACAACCCGCAGAGCCTGGCGACCGAAACGGTCAAGGCGGCGCTCAGTGTCGATCCCAAGCAGCTGCCGGCCTGGGCCGGTGTCGACATGGGCGAGCAGGGCTACGCCATCGTGAAGGTCGAGAAGGTGCTGCCGCGCAATGCGCCGGCGCCCAAGAACCAGGAGCTGCAGCAATACGCGCAGTGGTGGAACAACGCCGAGGCCCAGGCCCAGTACGAAGCCCTCAAACAGCGCTTCAAGGTGAAAATCCTGGTTCCGGAGCCCAAGTCCTGACAGGGCACGCTATAATGGTGGGCTTGCGGTGGCTGTAGCTCAGTTGGTAGAGTCCAGGATTGTGATTCCTGTTGTCGTGGGTTCGAGTCCCATCAGCCACCCCACCGAACCATGAACAAAGCCCGGCCCTTGCCGGGCTTTGTCGTTTCCGGGCTTCCTGGGGATCCACCTGGGATCTGCCGGGTGCTCCGCCACCACGGACGTGGCCACGGCACGGGACACCGTGCCGGGGAATATCTCTGTGCAATGAATGGTTCCTGAACCCCGGCTATGGTCGGCTGTTCCGCCACCCGCCCTGGCGCCCGATCGACTTGCCGGGCCGGAACGGCTTGACATTTCGCCCGCCGCGTCGTTCATTCCCATTCATTCCACAAGAAGGAGCCCCATGTCACATTCCACCACCCGCCGCACCCTTGCGCTGGCGACGCTCGTCGGTGCCTTGGTCTCCTCCACCGTCTTCGCGCAGGGCGCTCCGGTGCGCGTCGGCTCCAAGATCGACACCGAAGGTGCCCTGCTGGGCAACATCATCGTCCAGGTGCTGGAGGCCAACGGCATCAAGACCGAGAACAAGGTCCGCCTGGGCAACACCAAGATCGTGCGCAGCGCGCTGCTGGCCGGCGAGATCGACATCTACCCCGAATACACGGGCAACGGTGCCTTCTTCTTCTCCGACGACAAGAACCCGGCCTGGAAGAGTGCCAAGGGTGGCTTTGACCTGGTCAGCCAGCTCGATGCCAGCCAGAACAAGATCACCTGGCTGACGCCTTCGCCGGCCAACAACACCTGGGCGATCGCCGTGCGCAAGGACGTGGCCCAGGCCAACAAGCTCAAGAGCCTGGAAGACCTCGGGCGCTGGGTCTCGGCCGGTGGCAAGTTCAAGCTGGCCGCTTCGGCCGAGTTCATCGAACGCTCCGACGCGCTGCCGGCCTTCCAGACCGCCTACGGCTTCAAGCTCGGCCAGGACCAGCTGCTGACCCTGGCCGGTGGCGACACGGCGGTCACCATCAAGGCCGCCGCGGAAAGCACCTCGGGCGTCAACGCGGCCATGGCCTACGGCACCGACGGGCCGGTCGCGGCCCTGGGTCTGGTGATCCTGGACGACCCCAAGGGCATCCAGCCGGTGTACGCGCCTGCGCCCACCATCCGCGCGTCGGTGCTGGCGGCGAACCCGAAGATCAGGGACCTGCTGGCCCCGGTGTTCCGGAGCCTGGACGGCACGACCCTGCAGACCCTGAACGCGCGCATCGCCCTGGAAGGTGTGGACGCCAGGAAGGTCGCGGCCGACTACCTCAAGTCCAAGGGTTTCCTCAAGAACTGAGCCCGGGACCGGTTTGCCTTCCCTGCCTTTCTCCGGCAAGGCCTCCGCGCGACCGATCCTGCTGCTGGCCGCCGCGGCGGCCCTGGTGGGCCTGCCGCTGGTCAGTGCCGCCCCCAACCGGCTGCTCAGCGGCCAGGGGGTGTCGCTGGCGCAGGTGCTGCACGCGGCGGCAGGGGGATGGTCCATGCTGATGCTCTGTCTGGTTCTGCTGGCGGGTGTCCTGCTGGGGCTGCTGGTGCGGTGGCCGGATCAGCGCACTGTGCCGTTCGTTCTTCTGGTGGCACTCGGGGCCGGGTTTCTGGGGTTGCTGACGCTGGCGGGCCAGCACGCGGCGGCGGCGGACCTGCAGACCGGCGGGCTGGGGCGGACCACGCTGGCCAGCGGTTTCTGGCTGGGTACCCTGCTGCTGTGGATGTCGGCCAGCGAGGTGCTGCGCCGCCTGCGGGCATCGCCCACGGGCGCGGCGGTCTTCTGGTGCCTGCTGTTGCTGGCCGTGTGCTGGCTGCTCGCGTCGGGGGCGCTGGACGCGTTGTCCACGGTCAAGGAGTACGGCAACCGGGCGGAGGATTTCTGGAGCGCGCTGCGCCAGCACCTGCGCATCATCCTGCTGACCACGGCGCTGACGGTTGCTGTCGGGCTGCCGCTGGGTGTGGCGCTGCACCGGCGCCCGCGGTGGTCGTCCCGGGTGTTCCCGCTGCTGAACCTGGTGCAGACGGTGCCGTCGATTGCGCTGTTCGGCCTGCTGATGGCCTTGCTGTCGACGCTGGGCCAGCACCTTCCGCTGCTGCCAGCGCTCGGCATCCACGGTGTGGGGCTGGCGCCGGCCGTGCTGGCGCTGACCTTCTATTCGCTGCTGCCGCTGGTGCGCAGCACCTACGAAGGCCTGGCCCACCTGCCACGCGCCTACGCCGAAGCCGGCACCGCCATGGGCCTGTCGCGCCGCCAGCTGCTGTGGCAGGTGGAGCTGCCGCTGGCCTTGCCGGTGCTGCTCTCGGGTCTGAAGGTGATGCTGGTGCAGACCATCGGCCTGACCGCCGTGGCGGCCCTGATCGGGGCGGGCGGACTGGGCGCGCTCCTGTTCGAGGGCCTGTTCAGCAGCGCGCTGGATCTGGTCGTGCTGGCGGTGGTGCCCATCGTGGCCCTGGCCTGGCTGGCCGAGGCCTTGTTCATCGTGCTGCACACACTGGCCCGTCGCTGGGCCCGGGGCTGACCCATGATCCAGTTGCTCAAGGTCACCAAGACCTATGGCCAGCGCCAGGCCGTGGCCGGTCTTTCGCTGGACATCGGGCCGGGCGAGTTCGTGGTGCTGATCGGCCCCTCGGGGTCGGGCAAGTCCACGACACTGCGGCTGATCAACCGGCTGGTGGAGTTCGACACGGGCAGCCTGCGTTTCGCGGGCCAGGACATCCGCTCGTTTGCGCCCGAGGCGCTGCGCCGGCGCATGGGGTACGCCATCCAGTCTGTCGGCCTGTTCCCGCACTGGACGGTGGAGAAGAACATCGCCACCGTGCCGCGCCTGCTGGGCTGGCCGGCCGCGCGCACCGCGGCTCGGGTGCACGAGTTGCTGGAACTGCTGCAGCTGGACCCGGCGCAGTTTGCGCGGCGCTATCCGCACGAACTCTCGGGTGGGCAGCAGCAGCGCGTGGGGGTGGCGCGGGCGCTGGCGGCCGACCCCGAGGTGCTGCTGATGGACGAGCCCTTCGGTGCGCTCGACCCGGTCACTCGGTTGGCCCTGCAGCAGGAACTCAAGCGCATCCACACCCTCTCGGGAAAGACCATCGTGCTGGTCACCCACGACATCGACGAGGCCCTGTACCTGGGCGGCCGCATCGTGCTGTTCCGCGAGGGCCGTGTGGTGCAGGACGGCAGCCCGCTGGCGCTGCTCACGCGCCCGGCCGACGGCTTCGTGAGCGACTTCCTGGGGCGTTCGGAACTGGGTCTCAAACGCCTGGGGCTGGGCACCGTGGCGGACCGGCTGCGCCCGGGTGAGCCGGCCGGTGGCGACCCGGTGCGCAGCGATGCGAACCTGCGCGAGGCGCTGTCGGCCTTCTTCGTCCAGGGGCGCGAGAGCCTGCCGGTGGTGGACGCCCAGGGCCGGCCCGCGGGCGCGCTGCACCTGGTCGACCTGCTGGCTGCCCACCCGGCCAGCCCACCGGCCGCGGCGGCGGGCGAGGGCGCATGAGCGGGGCGTCCGAGCCCGCCGCCGGCTGGCGCGCCTGGCGGGTGTCGCTGGCGCTGGTGCTGGGCCTGGTGTTGCTGACCCTGTGCCTGGACCGGCTGGAGCCGCTGTTCCACGCCTTGTTTCCGTCGCTCGACCGCCCGATGTACCGGCAGGAGACCTTTGCCGGTCTGCTGCTGGCCCATCTGCGCCTGGTGCTGCTGTCGAGCGGCACGGCGCTGGTGGTGGCACTGGCGGCGGGCATCTGGGTCACGCGCGAAAGCGGGCGCGAATACCGCAGCCTGGTCGAGTCCCTGGTGTCGATGGGGCAGACCTTTCCGCCGGTGGCCGTGCTGGCGCTGGCGGTGCCGCTGATCGGTTTTGGCGAACAGCCGGCCTACGTGGCGCTGGCGCTGTACGGCCTGCTGCCGATGCTGCAGGGCGTGGTCGCCGGGCTGGACGCCACGCCCGAGGCGGCAATGGACGCCGCAAGGGGACTGGGCCTGAGTGCATGGCAGGCCTTCTGGTCGGTCGAGCTGCCGCTGGCCGCGCCCATCGTGCTGGCGGGCATCCGCACCTCGGTCACCATCAACATCGGCACCGCGGCCATCGCCGCCACGGTGGGGGCACAGAACCTGGGCTCGCCCATCATCATCGGCCTGAGCGGCTTCAACACCGCCTACGTGCTGCAAGGCGCGCTGCTGACCGGCTGGCTGGCCATCACGGTGGATGCGCTGTTCGAGCAGCTCGCGCGCCTGTCGCAGCGCTGGAAGGCTGCGCGGGCCTGACTCGGCATCCGCGGAAAGTCCGTGAGCGCGCCGCCAGGGCTGCACCTGTTGCGACCTGTTTGATACAGTGTCGTGAGCTTGTTCACAATAATGGGGGAAGCAGGGATAAATTTGCGACAAAGTCTTTGTTCATGCCTTCCGACAGCACGTCGTTTCCCTTGACCCTGCCCCTCACCGAGGAGGGAGAACTGCCTGCCGGATGGACCGCTGCCAGCCGACTCATGCTCGGTGTGCTGCTGCTGTTCGGTCTGCTGGCGCTGTATCTGCAGGCGTCGCGCTGGGCCAGCGGACCGGACAGTCCGGCCCGCCTGTCGCTGTACAGCGACGCCACCGGCAAGGCGGGAATCGAAGGCATCACTGCCTTGCCGCCCGGCGCTTTCGACCCGGTGGCGGCCCAGGTGTCTCTGGGCCTGTCCCCGGACGTTCGGTGGTTCCGGGTGGAGGCGCCACCACAAGCCCAGGGGGCGCGTGTGCTGGTGGTCCAGCCGAGCTATCTGGACGATGTGCGCATCTACCTGCGCGACCCCGTTGAACCGGCGGGCTGGCGCCTCTACCAGCAAGGCGACCTGTTTCCGTTTTCCCAGCGACCGCGCGGCGACCTGGGCTTTTCGGTCGAGCACGGTTTTGCCGCCAGCGAGGTCGCCTATGTCCGCGTGCAGACCCGCCATGCCCACAACGTCCGCATCCGGCTGCTGGACCCCCGGGCTGCGGGCAGCGAAAACGCCCGCACCCTGGTCGTGATGGGCCTGTATTGCGGGGCCGTGCTCCTGCTGGCGTTGGCCTCTGCGCTGCTGGCCGTGATGCACCGCGATCCCTACTGGGCGGCCAATGCCCTGTTTCAGCTGTCGACCCTGGGGGCGATGGCGTTCTATTTCGGGCTGGGAAGCCAGTTTCTTCTGCCGGACAGTCCCGGCTGGGCCAGCCAGTTGTCGCTCTGGCTCGGGTTTGTCCAGTTTTTCTTCGGCGCCCTGTTCTACCGGCTGTTCTTCCGCCAGTTCGGCGTTCCCCGCTGGCTGCTGGTCCTGCTGTCCTCGCTGCTGCTGTTCCTTCCGGCGCAGGCGCTCGTGTTGCTCACCGGGCAGCTGGATGTCGCGCACCGGCTCAACGAGCTCCTCCATCCGCTGGCGATCGTGATCTGTGTGCTCTGCGTGGCGCTGGTCCGCTGCGACGATGCGTTCCTGCTGAGCCTGTTGCGGCTCAATGCGGTCGGCATCGGCACCTATCTGGTGCTGACCTACGCCACCGAAAAGGGGTGGCTGGAGCCCGGATACCTGGATCTGTACCCCGGCGTCACGATCCACCTGCTCACCGTCGTCGTGCTGCATCTGGCGCTGGTCCGCCGGGGGGAGCTGCTTTCCATCGAGCGGCATTCCGTGCAGCGGAAACTGGCGCTTGCCCACCAGCAGGTGCAGTTTGAGCGCCGGCAGCGCACGGAGGATGGCCGGTTTCTGGGCATGTTGCTGCACGAGCTGCGCTCGCCGCTGGCTGTGATCTCGGTGGCGCAGAGTGCGCTGGAGCGCCGGCTTCCCGGATGGGGCGCCCTGCAGGACGCCACCAGCCGCGACCTTCACCGCATCGGTCAGTCGGTGGGGCAGATGCGCGATGTGCTGCAGCAGGTGCAGGCGGTGACCGAACTCGAGCACCGCACCGGGGCGGTCACGGCCGATGTGCCGGCCCACGAGGTGTGCGACCTGGACGACCTGCTGGCGCTGCTGGCCCGGCGCTGGCAGGGCGAGACCCGGTTGCGGGCGGAGTGGGCGCCACCCCGGGCGGCGGACGGGGCTCCCCGGCGGGTGGCGGGTGCCGTCTCGCTGATCGAGATGATGGTCCGCAACCTGCTGGACAACGCGCTGAAGTACTCGCCGCCGGGGTCGGTGGTCCGGTGTCACGGCCTGTTCAGGACCGAGCCCCGGTCCGGCGTGGACCTGCTGGTCATCGTGGTGGCCAACGACGCCGGGCCGGTCGGCGTGCCGGACCCGGACAAGGTGTTCAAGAAGTACTACCGGGCGCCGAATGCACATCAGTATTCGGGGTCTGGTCTGGGGCTGTACTGGGTGCGGGGCGTCGCCCGCTCTCTGGGCGGCGACGTGCGCTTCGTGGCGGAAGCGCCCACGGTGTGCTTCGAACTCGAATTGCCGCTTCTACCCGAGTGAGGTTGCTGATGTGGGATGTGCTGGTCTGTGAGGATTTCACCAACCTGCGGGAGGCGCTGGTGGACTTCCTGGAAGAAAGCGGGCGCTGGAACGTGCGCGCCGTGGCCGACGGGCAGGCGCTGCGGCAGCAACTGGTCAACCGCCTGCCCGATGTGCTGCTGCTCGATGTGGGCCTGCCCCACGAGTCGGGGGTGGACATTGCCGGCTGGCTTCGGGCCACCCACCCGGACATCGGCATCGTGCTGCTGTCGGGGCGCGGTGCACCGCCCGACCGCCTGGCAGGCTGGCGGGCCGGGGCCGACGCCTATCTGATCAAACCGGCCGAGATGGAAGAGGTGGAGCTGGTGCTGCGGTCGGTGGTGCAGCGCGCCAGGGCCGCGGCCACGCCGTCGGCGCCGGGCTCCGTCTCGTTCAGCCGCCAGCACGGCATGCTGACCGGGTTGAACGGCCAGGTGCAGAAGCTGACATCCCGCGAAGGTGCCTTGCTGCACGTGCTGGCCATGTCGCCGGGGGTGCTGGTGGAGGTGGAAACCCTGCGCACGCTGCTCTGGACCGAAGACGTGAAGGACGTGGATTTCCACAACGCCCTGTTCTCGCTGGTGCGCCGCCTGCGCCGCAAGCTCGAACTCTGCGATCTGCCGCCCGGGGCCATCGCGGTGATGCGCGGGCGGGGCTATCGCTTCACCGTCAACCTGCTCCTGCTGCCCTGATTTCCCGTCCGCAGCGTGCGCGAATGCGCACTTTCCCGGGATAACTCGCCAATGCCGTCACTTGTATCTGAACGTGACAGATTGTGACAGTTTCTAAGGAGCTGTAGTTCATAAGCTGCAAACACCGTATCAATGTCACGGAGTAGCTTATGAAATATGGTTTTCGTCGCCCCCTCACCCTCAGCGGTCGGCAAAAGCAGTCGGGTTTTACCCTGGTTGAGCTGGCGGTGGTGCTCGCCGTGATCGGTTTGATCATCGGTGCCATGGCCATCGGCAAGGACGTTCAGCGCAACGCCGAATACACCAAGATCCATCACAAGTTCATTGAGCAGTGGGAGCAGGCGTACAACCAGTACTACTTGCGCACCGGCGTGGTGGTGGGGGACAGCCAGACATCTCCGCGGCTGATGGTCAATGGCGCTGGTTTCGCGGCCGGTGCGGGCAATCCGATTTCTGGTGGCAACATGACTGCCGCCGCTCCGCCTGCGCGGGCCTGTGACAAAGCCGACGGCGCCAACATGGCGGCCCGTGCTGCGGCCACGACGACAGACCTGCGGACCATGATGACCCAGACCGGTATCCGCATGCCGCCGGGCCGTGCCGAGGGTTTCGAGGACCGTTACGTCTACCTCGACAGCAACGGCAACCCGCAGGAAGTGCAGGTGTGCTTCCAGTGGAACAACCCGACCGAAGCAGCTGGTTCGGGCAACGTGATGATCATTTCCGGCCTGACCCCGGATCTGGCCCGCATGCTGGACCAGATCGTCGATGGCAAGCCGGATGCACAGGAAGGCCGCTTCCGCCGCCAGGGTGTGGCCAACGGGGTCGCCAACGGTCCTGGCGTTCAGTGGGACCGCACCAACGACGACTCGATCGCTACGGCGACTGCCGCCGCAGGGGACAACCGCAGGTTCGATGAAGACCAAGTGACCACCATGGTGGCCGTCTTCAAGATGAACCAGTGACGCTACCGCCATTCCTCCGGAGATCCAGATCATGAAGAGTTCCCAGTTCTCTCGCCGCGCCAGCCAGGGCGGCTTCACCCTGATCGAACTGGCGCTGGTGCTGGCCGTGATCGGCCTGATCATCGGCGCCATCGCCATCGGCAAGGACGTGCAGCGCAACGCCGAGTACACCAAGGTCGAGCACAAGTTCCTCGAACAGTGGAAGATGACTTACGACCAGTACTACCAGCGCACCGGGACGGTGGTGGGCGACTGCCAGCAGGCACCGACTTACATCGTGAATGGCTCGGAGACCTCCATCGGTGGCTCCAATGCCTGTCAGCGCCCCGGCCGCCAAGCGGTGGCTGGCATTCCGAACAGCTTCTCCAACACCGGATTGAAGATCTGCGAAGGGCAGGGTTACGCCGCAGGCCAGACCGGTGACGGCGACGCGGTACTGGCGGTCCAGGGCTTGCGTGACCTGATGACCCGACACGGCGTGCGCATGCCGCCGGGCCGTGGCGAAGGGCATGAGGACCGCTATGTCTACCAGGACACCAATGGCAACACCACCGAGGCGCAGGTCTGCTTCCAGTGGAACCCCTCCGGCACAGCCAGCGGCGCCGGCAACGTGATGGTGATCCGCGGTCTGACGCCCGATCTGGCGCGCTACCTGGACCAGGTCATTGACGGCAAGCCCGACTCGCGCGAAGGCCGCTTCCGCATCCAGGGTCGCGCCGCTCACGCCCAGTCCACGGACGCCAACGCGCCCGGTACCGCCTGGGAGGCCAACAACACGGTGGCCAGCAACATCGGCGGTAGCAACCAGTCTGGAAATGACAGCACCGCCATCGGCGCCAACAACCCCACCGGCGCTACGGCCACCGGCCGCCAGTACGACGAAGACCGGGTGACCCTGGTCACGGCCCACTGGACGATGGATCAGTGATGGACGGGTCGCGACGCCTGCGTCTCATCGGTCTGGCGATCGTCACCGGCCTGATGGCGCTGGCCACCTGGTTTGCGCTGCAGGCCGTGGGGCGCCTGGGACAGGTCCAGTCCCAGGCGGCACTGGCACGCGCCGAGCTGACCCAGTTGCGGGGCCTGCTGCCCGCGATCGAGCAGCACGAGCGCTACGCCAGAGACGGTGAAGACATCAAGGTCATGATCGGCCAGGCCGGCTTCGATCCGGCCCGCTGGGCCAACCGCAAGCTCCAGCGCGCGGCGGCCCTGCTGCCGCGCAAGGAGGCCGAAACCTTGCTGGTGCAGCAGATCGGTGCCAACGGCGCCCAGTGGTTTGCTGCGGACTACTTCGACGTGTCGGTGGCCTCCGCCGGCGCCGGTCTGTTCACGCCGGCCGCGCCGGACGACCGGGGCTTCAACGTCGAGATGGCCGGTGTCCTCTACTTTCCCTTGGTGGGCAAATGAACGCTGAGCAGATCCTCCTGGTCACCTCGCAGGGCTGGTCCTGCCTTGCGCAGGGCGAGCTGCGTCCGGTGGCGCCCTGGCCCGACCTCAAGGGCTCCGCGATCGTGGTGGTCGATTTCGCCGATTCCCAGGTCGGCGTCCAGTCGTCCAAGGGCAAGCCGGAATATGCCGCCGCCCAGATCGAGAAGGCGGTGCGCGCCGAGGGCGCGGTCGAAGGGCCCCTGAAGGTCTTCGTCCACCAGCAGGTGCGCCACACCGACAGCAGCCAGTCGCTCTACACCGCGGTGGCCCTGGAGGACTGGCAGCAGTTCGAGACCTGGGCTTCGCGCCAGCCCGACCACTGCCTGATCGTGCCCGCGGTGGCGCTGCTGGCCGGCGCCGGGGTGGGCGACAAGATCCGGCTGCTGCGGATCGGGCAGAACCTGCACGCCTATGCCGAGTCGGACAACCGCCTGCATTTCGCGACCGCCGCCGCCCTGGGCAGCGACGCGACCGATTTCGTGGCGCCGGTCCGCACCGTGCTGGCCCAGTTGCGGGCCAGTGGCTGGAAGGGTTCCAGCGAGCTGCGCTGGGGCACCGCGCTGGCGGACGACCTGGCCGCCGAGCAGGATCTGGTGGCGCAACTGGCCGCGCTCGGCGCCGCCGACGCCAAGCTGCTCGCCCACGCGTCTTACCGCGCCGGCACCGGCAAGGCGGTCTCGGCCATTCCGGGTCTGCTGGACGGACTGGATGCCCGTTTTCTCGCGGCCTCGTTCCTGGAACGGCTGGCCTGGCTGAGCGAGCGCTATGTGATGCCGCTGATGGCGCTGGTCGCGGTCGTCACGCTGGGGCTGGGGGGCTTTGCCCTCTACGCCGAGCAGATGATCGCCCGCGAGCGCCAGGGCATCGACTCCCTGCAGGGCGAAATGAAGCAGTTGCGTGCGCGGGTCGACAAGGTCACCGCGACGCAGGCGGCCTCGGTCGAAGGGGGCGATCTGGCGTTCGCCCGGCAGCTCGGTTTTGCGGCCACCCACGACCCGATCCGCATGCTGACCACGGTGCGCCGCGCCGCCGGCAGCACGGTGCGGGTGCAACGGGTGCAGCTGGCCAAGATCGACCAGTCGTCCAAAGCGCGGTTCCGCGTCGACGGCGTGGTGGCCAACGGCTCCAGCGCCGAGCTCAGCCGCTTCCTCGGCGAGTTGCGCGCGCAGGGCTGGCAGGCCGAGTCCACGGCGCCCAGCGACGGCACGGCAGGTGCGTTCGCCTATTTCCTTCGTCCTTTGGCCCCCGGCGGGAAGAGCTGACCGTGAGGCCGGCGGTGGAGGTAACCCCGTCGCCGGCCGAACTTCCATGCGGCTTCCGTCCGCGTTTTGACACACCAAGCACCCGATGAAATACGTTGCCCTGACCCTCAGCCTCGTCGCCTCCGTGCTGCTTCTGCTGGCGGTCGGCGCGATCGGCCACCGCATCGGCGCGGAGCGGCGGGCACCCGCCCCGATCCAGATGTCTCTGCCGCCGCTGTCGCCGCAGGATGTGGCCGATCAGGGAGAGCTCAAGAGCTCGCTGCAGGCCCTGCTGGACTCGGCCGCCCGCCGGCCGGCCGGCCTGATGGCCGCGAGCGTCAACCCCGGCATCCGCCCGATCGACAGCTTCGACAGCCTGTTTGCCCTGCCACCCGACAGCAAGCCGGCCAACGGCCCGGTGCGCGTGGCCCATGTGCGCACGCCGCTGAACGCCATTCCCCTGCCCAAGGTCAGCGTGGTGGTCGAAGGCACCGAGCGCAAGGCCATCGTGAACGGTAACCTGGTGAAGGTGGGTGATCCGGTCGGCGAAGGTCTGGTGGTCAGCGCGATCCAGGTCGGCACGGTGACCTTTGCCTATGGCAAGGAAGAGCTGCAGGTGGCGGTGCCTCTGGAGCGTTTGCGCGTGCTGGGCGCTTTCCCCTCGCGGGCGAAAGGCAACTGATGAACAAGGGCGTGCTCGCCGGTGGCGTCGTGGGCGTCGTCGTGCTGGCTTTCCTGGGCGGTTACTGGCTGGCGAACCCGGCGTCCGACCGCGCCACCTCCGCCGATGCGGGCCGGGTGTCCGGGAGCGCTGCGCCGGCCGCCGGTGCCGGTCTGGCGTCGCCTTCGAAACCAGCCGCCGGAGCCGACGGTTCGTCGCCTGCCGCCGGCTCCCCCCAGGCCCCGTGGCTGAACCCGCCGGCCGCTGGCACCGCGGCGCCGTCTGCCGCCGGCAGTGGCGCGCCGGTGAGCGCCATGTCGCGCGAAGAACGCCGCCAGGTGCGCGAGCAGGTGCGCAAGAAGCTCGCCGAGCTGCAGGCCAAGGGGCCGAACGTGTCGATTGCCGAGGTGCAGTCGCTGATGGACGAGGTCGAGGCGCTGGGGCGGGGCGTCTTCGATCCGCGCTACTTCCAGACCATGCGCCAGATGCTGGAGCAGTCCGCGCGGGTGCAGGCGCTGGGCAAGGAGTTGCAGTCGGTGGCCTCCAGCTCGGCCCCGAAGGACGTGGCGCGCCGCCAGCAGATCCTGGCCGAGATGCGCAACCTGAGCGACCAGATCAGCCAGGGTTCGATCGCCCTGCAGTCGTACGCCAACGCCACGCTGGCGAAGACGGCCAAGCAGCCATGAGCACCCGGCCGTTCGTTTCCTCCTCCACCGGGACCGCACGGCGCAGCCGCGGCTTCTCGTTGCTGGAGGTCACGATCGTGCTGGTGATTGCCGGCCTGCTCAGCTGGGCCTCGTTCACCGCCTACCAGACCGTGTCCGAGCAGCAGGAGCGTGAGCGGGCGCTGTCGCTGGCCCGCCAGATGCAGGGCAGCCTTCGGGCCTTTGCCATGCGGCACGGGCGCCTGCCCTGTCCGGATGGCGGTGCCACGGCCACCGGCTACGAATCGCTGACCGCCGGCGTCTGCACGGCGGGGCAGGCGGTGGGCTGGTTTCCGTACGTGGCGATGGACATGGAGGTGCCGCAGGAAGCCCTGCGCGCGCGCTACGCGGTGTCCCGCGCCGCCAACGCCACGGTGGCGCAGGACGCCGACCTCGCGGTGGTGAAAGAGCGCACCGGAGACGCCAGCGGGGACCGCAGCTTCCAGGACATCAACGACCTGATCGTGGCGCTGGGCAACAGCGCCGGGCTGGCGTTCTCGGCCTCGCGGGCCTACCTCACCGGCGACGCCGGCGCGGCCGGCGCGATCGACTGCGGCAGCAACCGGGTGATGAACGTGGCCTATTGGCTGGTCATCCCGCTGAACGACCGCAGCGGCGACGGCCAGCGCCTGGACCCGCCGCACACCCTGAACAGCCCCTGCGTCACCAGCCCCAATGCACCGGTCCGTGCCGATGCCGACGACGTCGTGCTCGCCGAGTCGCCCACCCAGCTCGCCGGCTGGCTCAAGAAGAGCATGCCCTGACCGGGGCGGTCCGGTCCCCGATTTTTCCTGAAACCACCACTGCCATGCACAAGATCCAAATGCCCTTCCAAACGACCGTAATGGCAAAGGCTGCAGCCGTTTTGTCGGCTGTGCTGCTGTCGGCTTGTGTGGCACCGCCGCCGCAAAGCGCTAAGAACCTGAGCGATCCGGACATGGAGTCGCTCAAGCGCATGCAGGAAGTGGCGCAGGCCGAGTCGCGCAAGCTGCTGGATCAGCAACAGCGCCTGCTGGCGGAACTGCGCAAGGCCGGCACGCCCAAGCCGGTGGAGCCGGCGGCACCGCAGTACGACCCGCTGGAAGGCAAGACCATCAGCGTGGCGATTTCCAACGGCACCATCAGCCAGATCCTGACGGCGTTCTCCGACGCGGCCAAGGTCAACCTGATCGTCGAGCCGGCGGTGGTCCAGCAGGGCGCGCTCACCGACATGTTCCTCAAGGACGTCTCGCTGCGCGAGGCCTTCAACGAACTGCTGCGCAGCTACGACGTGTCCGGCGAAATCCGCAACCAGACCATGCGGATCAAGCTGCACGAAGAGAAGTTCTTCGCGCTGAACTTCCTGAACGTCAACTCGCAGATGTCGCTGAACTCGGGCGGCAACGTGTTCGGCTCCAACTCCAGCACGGGCAGCTCGGCGATCTCCGGCAGCCTGTCGATGACGGCCTCGTCCACGCAGCGGACCGATCCGTACACCGAAATCGAAGGCAACCTGCGCACCATCCTCGGCGAGAACAAGCCGGCCAACGAAACGCCCGCACCGATGGCGGTCACCGCCGGCTCCGGCGGCGCCGCCGGGCGCACGGCGCCGGAGCCGGCCCAGGTCGTGCAGCCCAACCAGAACCAGGCCTTCACCCTCAACCGCACCTCGGGCACCCTGTTCGTCAAGGCGCGTCCCTCGCAGATGCGCTCGGTGGAAAAGCTGATCAAGCAGACCCAGGACATGCTGACCAAGCAGGTCTACATCGAGGCCCAGCTGATCGACGTCCAGCTCGGCGACGGCTACCAGCTTGGCGTGGACTGGACCCAGCTGCGCAACCGGCTGGCGATCAACTTCGGCGTCGACTCGCTCACCTTCAGCGGTGGTTCTGCCAATTTGAACGGGCCGAACGGTGTCAATGTCAACTACCCGGGCACCGCGGTCACCATTCCTTCGCGTGTGCTGGGGTCGACCACGGGCCTGGCGGCCGGTGCGCTCGGCTATGTGGACAAGGACGGCTCGGCCGTCATCAACGCGCTGCGCAACTTCGGCAACCTGCGGATCCTCTCCAACCCCAACATCCAGGTGCGCAACGGCACGCCGGCCATGCTCTCGGTCGGCACCAGCCTGAAATATGTCTCGCGCTCCAGCTCGGCCCAGAACAACATCGGTGGTGGCGCGACCACGACCTCTTCGGAGGTCCAGACCGACTCGGTGTTTTCCGGCGTGATGGTCGGCGTGCTGCCGATGATGCGCGACGACGGCAAGATCGAGCTGCTGATCAACCCGGTGCAGAGCGACGTCGATCCCAAGAGCCTGGCCCTGGTGCAGGTCAACCAGTACAACAGCGTCAGCCTGCCGCAGGTGGCGTACAAGGGCCTGACCACCACGCTCAACGTCTCGGACGGCGACGTGGTCGTGATCGGCGGCCTGATCGACCAGAAGTCGTCGGGCTCCAACAGCGGGGTGCCGTTCCTGGCCGATGTGCCGGTGTTCGGCAAGCTGGTGTCCCAGGAAGGCGACAGCCGCTCCGCGCGTGAGCTGATCGTCGTGCTGCGTGTCCGTCTCCTATGAGTCTGATTTATCAGGCCCTGAAACAGAACGAACAGCAGGCGCCCGTCGCTGCGGCGGTGGGCGCCCCGATGGCGGCTGCGCCGCCCGTGGTGGCCGCGTCCGTGCCCACCGCGGCCGGCTGGATGCGCCGCTCGATGTTGCTGGGTGTTCTGCTGCTGGGCGCGGGGGTGCTGGCCGGCCTGTTGCTGGGCCAGCGCACGTCTTCGGGAGCGGCAGCCTCTGCCGCGGCTCCTGCCGCTCCCGCGGCACCCGCTCCGCAGGCGGCGGCCCTGGTCGAACCACCGCCCTTGCCCAAGGCGGCGCCCGTGGTGGCCGCGCCGCAGGCCGTGGCCATGCCCGACGTGCCGGCCGCGAAGCCGCAGGCCGCGGCGCTGCCCAGGGCCGAGCCGCCCCTGCCCACGGTCGGCCCCCGCCTGACCCTCTCGACCACCCTGGCGGCGCCGACACCCGCGCCCACGCCAGCACCTGCGCCTGCACCTGCACCTGCACCTGCACCTGCACCGAAGGCCGCCCCGGCGGCCGAGGCCCGTCCGGCCAGCGTGGAGGTGTCGGTCCGTTCCGTGACCACCGTGCCAGAGCCAGCCGCCACCGCCGGCATGGACGTGTCCGAGCTGTTCGACGGGCTCAACCGGGCGCTGGAAACCAGGGACGAAGCCACCGCGGCGCGCCACCTCCAGGCGATCCGGGTGCGGCTGTCCGAGAGCTCGCTGGCGCGCTTGCGGGCCGAAGGCTGGTACGCCTTCCGGACCGGCGATTTCGACAAGGCGCAGCGGTTCTACCGGCGCCTGCTCGAGAAGCTGCCCGGCGATGAAAACGCCAGCCTGGCGCTGGCGTCGATCGAGCGGCAGGAGCAGCGCCCCGAACTGGCGCGGGAGATCCTGAGCAAGTCGCTCAAGGCCAATCCGGGCTCCACCGTGCTGCGTACCGCGCTGGACCAGAGCCCGAGCGAGGCCAGCCGATGAACGCCCGCAACAGCCACCTGGCGACGCTCGGACTGGTCCGCAACCCGTTCCCCTACACGCCCGACGCCGGCTGCTATTTCACGACGCCGCACCTGGACGAACAGGTGGTCGAGATCGAGCACTGCATCCTCGCGCGCAAGGGCTTCTGCCTGCTCACCGCCGAGGTGGGCATGGGCAAGAGCACGCTGGTGCGGCGCCTCATGGCCGATCTGGCGCCCAAGAACGTGGTGTCGGCCCTGGTGTTCAACACCTTCCTGCAGGGCACCGAGCTGCTGGCTGCGGTGCTGCACGACTTCGGCCTGGAGAGCACCGGCAACATGGCGACCGACATCGCCACGCTCAACAGCTTCCTGCTGGAGAACCACCGCCAGGGCAAGACCTGCCTGCTCATCGTCGACGATGCGCAGAACCTGACCGAAGACTCGCTGGAGCTGATCCGCCTGCTGTGCAACCTGGAGACGGACCAGGAGAAGCTGCTGCAGATCCTGCTGGCCGGCCAGCCCGAGCTGGAAGACACGCTGGCGCGGCACAACCTGCGCCAGCTGCGCAGCCGGGTGGTCAAGCACGCGCGGCTGTTCGGCCTCCACAGCACCGAGATCGCCGACTACATCCGTTTCCGCTTCGAGTCCTCGGGCAGCGACGGCTCGCTGCTGCTGGCGACCGACGCCTGCCAGATCCTGCTGCAGGAGACGGCCGGGGTGCCGCGGCAGATCCACCTGGTCATGGACCGCTGCCTGTACGGGCTGGCGGCCCGCCATGCCCGCGTGATCGATGCGGCGCTGATGAAACAGGCCATCGAGGACAGCCGGGTGTCGCTGGGGTCGCAGGTGCTGGCGCCGCCGGTGCGGCCGGCGGCCACCGCAACCCGGTCCACGCCCTCGCCGGTGGCGGTCGCCCTGGCGATGGCCGTGGTGGTGGCCGCGATCGGGGTCGCCTGGTACCAGTCGTCGGTGCCGGTGCAGGCGGCCGAAGCCCCCACGGCCCGGGTGGCCGGCACGGCGCCCCTGGCCGCGGCGTTGCCGGTGCCCCCGGCGCAAGACCAGTCCCCGCCCTCCTGTGCGCTGACCGACAGCTCCGGGCTGCCGGCGCAGACGGTGCACGAACAGCCGCTGCCCGAACTGGCGTTCCGCCTGCTGGGCGCGCGGCTGGCGCGCCAGGACGGCGTCTGCCTGACGGGCCATGACGGCCAGCACCGCCTGCGCTGGCAGGCGACGGCCGCGAACCTGGATCTCAAGGACCGGCCGACGGCGGCGCGGACACAGATCGCCCTGTCGCACTACGGCAGCCTGCCGGCGACCGACGTGGACGGCCTCTGGGGCGAACGCAGCCGCGACGCGCTGCAGCGTTTCCAGGCGGGCATCGGCCTGGCGCCGACCGGCGAGATCGACGCATTGAGCGCACTGATTTTGGAGAAGTTCTATGTACAAGCACAGTGACGGCGCCGATGCCGCCACGGGAGTGGGCCGTCGCAGCCTGAGCGAGATGCTGGTGTCCAGCGGTCTGGTCAGCCAGGTGGTGATCGACTACGCGCGCCAGAAGCAGGCGGTCGAAGGCCAGATGCTCGGCCGCATGCTGGTCGAGCTGGGGTTCCTCAGCGCCAAGGACCTGGCCCGCCAGCTGGGCATCCAGCGCAACATCGAGTTCCGCTCGGTGCCCGCGATCGATGCCGATGTGGCCGCCGCGTTCAACCGCAGCCTGTGCCTGTCGCACAACTTCCTGCCGATCGGGCGCGAGGGCGACAAGCTGCGCGTGCTGCTGGGCGACGCCGAGCCCGAGGCGGTGGCCGCGATCGTGCAGCGCCGGGTCGGCCAGGAAGCGGTGTTCTGGCAGGGCGACTTCTTTGCGGTGGTCGATGCGATCCACCAGCACTACTATTTCCAGGAAAACCCGGTCGAGAAGCTGATCGACATCGAGATCCGGCGGCTGGCCGACGACCGCGACCACGCGTTCAGCCCGGAGCGCCTGATGGAGCTGATCCTGCACACGGCGGTGCGCGAGCGCGCGACCGACGTGCACCTGGCGCCCACGGCCAACAGCCGCACGGTGCTGATGCGGGTCGACGGCGTGCTGCGCCCGATGTTCGCGATGCCGCCCTCGCTGGACCGGCTGGTCGCCTTCATCAAGCTCAAGGCCGACATGGACGCCAGCGAGCAGCGCCTGCCGCAGGACGGCAGCTTCACCATCAGCCTGATGGACGCGGCCTACACGATCCGCGTCTCGACCATGATTTCCGAGTTCGGCGAGCGCATGGCCCTGCGCCTGCTGGCCGAGCGCAGCGACCTCGACCGCCTGCAGGACCTGGGCTTCCTCGACGAAGACGTGGCCGAAATGGAGCGCTCGTTCTCGCGCCCGCACGGCCTGATCCTCATCACCGGCCCGACCGGTTCGGGCAAGAGCACGACGCTGCACGCCGCCTTGCGGGTGCAGCCGCTGGTGGAGCGCAACGTGCTGACGGTCGAGGACCCGGTCGAGTACCGCGTGCCGGTGGCCTGCCAGACAGAAGTCAACCGCCGCGCCGGCTACGACTTCGCCAGCGCGATGCGCCACTTCCTGCGCCACGACCCGGACATCATCCTGGTCGGCGAAGTGCGGGACGCCGAGACCGCGCGGGCGGCGCTGGACGCTTCCTCGACCGGCCACCTGGTGCTGTCGACACTGCACGTCGGCGGCATCTTCGGCGTCGTGCCCCGGCTGCGCCTGCTGGGCGTGGACGCCGAGACCGTGGCCGAGAACCTGGTCGCGGTGATCAACCAGCGCCTGGTGCGTTGCATCTGTCCGCACTGCAAGACGCAGCGGCCCGCCACCGACGAGGAGCGCCGCTGGCTGGGCGAGGGCGTCGACCAGGTGTTCCACGGCGCGGGCTGCACGCACTGCCGCGGCACCGGCTACCGCGGGCGCGTGCCGGTCTACGAAATCCTCACGGTGCGCCGCGAGATGGCCGACGCCATCGTGGCGGAGGCCTCGCGTTCCCGGCTGCGTGAGCTGGCCGAAGCGGGCGGGCTCAAGCCCATGGAGCGCCTGGCCCGCCGGCGCGTGCTGGCCGGTGAAACCACGATGGATGAAATCCGTCGCGCCATCGGACTGGACTGACCATGAGCACAGGCCTGCGCACCTACTTCTACCGGGTCCTGCTGCCGCACGGCAAGGTCAAGTCCGGCTTCCTGCGGCTGCTGGTCGAGAAGGACCACTCGGCCCGGTTGCGCCTGGAGCAGCAGACCGAAGGCACGGTGCTGACGCTGCGCCGTCTGCCGCAGGTGCTCACGGCGTTCAACGACTTCCGGCTCAAGCTGTTCCGCGGGCATGTGCGCCCCGAAGACCTGGCCGGCTTTCTGCGCGACATGGGCATCATGCTGGAAGCGGGCGTGCCGATGATGGAGGCCCTGCGCACCCTGATCGAAGACCAGTCCGGCCACGCCGGCGTGCCCGAGATCGCGCGGCGTGTGCACACCGACATGGGCTCGGGCATGCGCATCACGCAGTCCTTCGCGCGCCACCCCGACGTGTTTCCCGAGACGGTGCGCAACCTGGCCGAGATCGGTGACGAGTCGGGCGCCCTGCCCAGGATGCTGATCGAGGCCGCGTCCCACATCGAGCGCCTGATCGACATCCGCCGCGACATCCGCACCGCGATGATCTACCCGCTGCTGGTGCTGGCCTCGATCGTGGCGGTCGGTTTCTTCTGGCTGTACTACGTGGTGCCCAACCTGGCGCAACTGTTCAAGCAGCTGCGGGCCAAGCTGCCGCCGCTGACGCAGTGGCTGATCAACGTCTCGGACGTGCTGGTGCAGTCGCTGGTGCTGGTGCTGGTGGGCATCTTCGTGCTGGCGATGCTGCTGATCTGGATGTACCGCTCGGTGCCGCGCTTCAAGCTGGGCTGTCACGAGCTCATGCACCGGCTGCCGATCCTGCGCACGCTCTCGACGTCCTCGGGCATGGCCTTCATCAGCGAACACCTGTCGCTGCTGGTGCGCGCCGGCCTGGATTTCATGATGAGCCTGGACGTGCTGGCCCGCGCCACCTCCAACGAGTACTACCGCGCCCGGCTGCTGAAGGTGCGCGACGGCGTGGCCCGCGGCGAAGGCATCGGTGCCTCGATGCGGCGCGTCGGCGGCTTCCCGCCGATGGCCGTGCGCATGATCTCCGTCGGTGAGGAGTCCGGTTCGCTGGACAAGCAGCTCGACCGGCTGGCGGTCGAGTACCGCAAGCGGCTGGACGTGGTGGTCAAGTCGCTGGGGGAAATCATCAAGCCGGCGCTGATCCTGCTGGCCGGCGGCCTGTTCATCTTCCTGATCGTGGCGCTGCTGCTGCCGATCTACGACCTGGTGCGCCAGTCGGTCAGCCAGTCCCTGGGAGCGGGCTGATGGATTCGGTGCGACCGCTGCGTTCACGGTCTCGTCTGGAGCGGGGCTTCGGCCTGCTCCAGGTGATGCTGCTGATTGCCGTCCTCGGCGGGTTGTCCACCATGGGCTACCTGGAGTGGCGCGAACGCACCGCGGTCGAGAACGCCCGTCTGGAACGCCTGAACCTGTCGCAGGCCGACCAGGCCCTGCAGACCTTCGCGACCGTCGCCCGTCGACTGCCTTGTCCGGACACCGACCGGGACGGACTGGAAGATTGCGGTGGCACCGACCAGAAAGGCTGGCTGCCGGCCACGACGCTGCGCATGGCCGGTGCCGATCCCGGCGTCGACATCGGCCAGATCCGCTACGTGGTCCAGCGCGGCGCCGGCGCCTTCGATCTCACGGTGCTCGACGATGCGTGGCGCCCGCTCGAGTACGACGACGATGCCGCGAGCTTCTTCGCCATGCGCGAGACACCGACCGCGGGCACCTACCAGGCCAACATCCATACCCTGGCCGACTTCTGCCAGCGCCTGCAGGAAGGCGCCGGCACCACCCTGACGGCCGACATGGCCCAGGTCAACGCCTCGCCCGCGCGGGCGGTCGCCTACGCGCTGGCCCACCCCGGCGACGAAGACACCGACGGGGACGGCTCGCTGTTCGACGGGGCCAACGCCGGGGCCACGAGCATGCTCGAAGACCCGCAGCGGGTGCCGCTGCTGGCCGCCTACGACGACATCGTGCTCGACCGTTCGTTCGGCGCCCTGCGCACCGCCTTCCACTGCGAGATCCTGGCCGACTCGATCAACACCGTGGCGCTGGCCCACGACATCTCCAGCTCGGTCGACGAGATGAAGGAGGAGAACATCGAGGCGGCGACCCGCGCGATCATCTTCGCTTCGATCGGCGCCGCGATCACGGCGGTGGAAACCGCGGGGGTGGTCATCGAGGGCATCAGCGACGCCGGCAACGCCGCGGCCGAATGGGTCATCTGCATCGCGTCCCTGGGCATTGCCGCCAACGCCTGCGCCGCGGCGGGCATCCACACGGCGGCGGCCGCGCTCACTGCCGGGGTGATCATCGCCAACGTGGCCTCGATCGCCGCCAACGTCACGGCGGCCGTGCTGGCCGGCAATGCGCTGGCGCTGGCCGACAGCTCGGTCGATGCGTCTTCGCTGAGCTGCACCGTGCCCGACCTGACCACCCAGGTCAACCAGGCCAAGGCCGAGCTCGACGACGCGATCGCCGACCGGCAGGCCATCGTCAACCAGATCGCGGCCAAGCAGACCGAGCTGAACAACGCCGTCGCTGCGAGGAACCAGGCCATTGCCAACCTGCGCTACTGGGTGCGGCTGGGCACGGACTGGTCGTCGATCGACGGTCGGGTCGATGCCGTGCTGTCGTCCGCCAACAGCTGGGGCACGGCCAACGACAGCTACAGCGCGGCCCAGGCCGATGTGCAGCGCTACCAGGACGCGGTGACCAACTGGACGGCCACCCGCGACGACTACGCCAACATGATCGCCAACCGGACCACGCTGATCAGCCAGCTGCAGTCGGAGATCGCGGCGCTGGACACCCAGATTGCGGCCGAAACCAACCAGACCACGAAGGCGGCGCTGCAGCAGCAACGCCTGGAAAAAACCGCCCGGTTGACGCTGCTGCAGGACGCGACCGCGCTGCAGAACGAATACAACAAGGCCGTGACCGAGCTGGCGAGCGCCCAGTCCAGCCTGAGCGCGGCGCAATCGGCGATGACGGTGGCCCAGGGCTCGATCAACACGGCCCAGTCGTCGTACGCGACGAACTACAACAGCCTGCTCAATGCCGGGCGCTACCAGCTGCACGTGGGGCTGAGCGTCTACGACGCCTGCACCACCTCGGCGCTCAATGTCTGCCAGCAGAACGACTACCTGACCTACGGGATCATCCAGCAGATGCTTGGGGAGCTGTTCGGACCGGCGTCCAACATCGCGGTCGCGCCCGGCCCGGACAGCATCTACTACCGGCCGGCCCAGATCCAGAAAGAGATCGACGCCCTGAACGACTCCCTGGCTGCGGCGGACGACCGCATCGACGCGGCGCAGGACTCCTACGACACGCTCAAGGCCAAGGCCGACAACCCGCCGCCCTGCAACATCACGGGTTCCGGCGTGACGCCGATGCCCCCGAGCGCGGCCGAGAGCATCCTGATCAACGTGGACATCAAGGGAGGCACGCGATGAGGCGGCCACCGTTCAGACAACGCGGCTTCTCCCTGGTCGAGATGGGGGTCGTCATGGTGGTGGTCGGCGTCATCGGCATGGTGGCCTGGCGCTGGGTCGCCACCTCGCAGGCGCCGATGACCCGGCCGGAGATGCAGCGCCAGCTCAACGAGGCCCAGGCCGGCGTCGAGGGCTTCCTGCTGGCCAACCACCGCCTGCCGTGCGCGGCGTCGGACACGGGCGGCACGGAGAACTGCGGCGACGCGACGGCGGTGCGGTTTCCCTGGCGCACCCTGGGCATGGGCAGCGAATTCGCGGCGCTGCACTACGGCGCGAACCGCGGCGGCGGGGCGGACCTCGCGGCCGCGCCGCCGGCCCAGGACTGGCCTTATCTCGGCCTGACCTTCACCGAGGTGCCGGTGTTCCCCGCACTCAGCCCCGTGCCGGCCGACGTGTCCGCAGCGGGCGCCCGGGTCGGCGCCTCGTACGCGGCCGCCCTGGCCCGCCGCCCGTTGGTCAACGGGCTGGACTGGTGCACCGTGGTGCGCCGCTATGCAGCGAACAACGCCGCGGCCGGTGTGCTGCGGGCCGGTTCTGCCGGCGCCAGCGTGCCGGTCGGTTTCGTGATCGCCCACCCGGGTGAAAACCGCCAGTTTGACGGCAACAAC
Organism: Hydrogenophaga sedimenti; assembly: GCF_051857515.1. NCBI lineage: Bacteria > Pseudomonadati > Pseudomonadota > Betaproteobacteria > Burkholderiales > Comamonadaceae > Hydrogenophaga > Hydrogenophaga sedimenti. The sequence goes on along the minus strand of NZ_JBPZHA010000005.1, from coordinate 269,042 downwards.
GCCGACGGGGCCAGTGCCTCGTTCCGCTTCGACCTGCCAGGCCGCTCGCAGGACCTGAACTACGACGACCTCATGCTCGCGGTCGGCCCCGGTGACCTGGGGGCAAGACTCGGGTGTGCCGCGCGGCTCAGCGAGGCCCAGTCGGCCATCCAGGCCAGCTATGCCGCCTACGACACGGCACGGGTGATGCAGCAGTACTGGTCGTTGCTGCGCTTCGACATCGACCAGGCCGAGTCGGCGGTGGATGGCGCGGAGTCCGGGGTGGCGCTGGCCGCGATGGGGCTGGCGCTGGCCACGACCGGCGCGGTGCTCAGCATCGCCTCGGCCGCCAACACCGAGGGTGTGACCGCCTTCATCGTGGTGATGGCCGCGGTCAACATTGCGGCCTCCATCGCCGAGACGGTGCTGGCCGCGCAAGACCTGACCGCCGCGCAGGAAGACCTGGTGGCGGCGCGCGCCAAGCTGGTCGCCGGCAACGCCTACGCCATCCACGTCTACAACAGCCTTGCCGACGCGCTGGACAACGCGGTGGTGATCGATCAGAAGGGACTCACACCATGAGCAAGCGCCGTCAGGCGGGCTTCTCGCTCGTCGAACTGTCTGTGGTGCTGCTCGCGCTGGGCCTGGTGCTCATCGGGGCGGTGGTGTACTGGCAGTTCCAGGAAAAGCAGCGTGTCGGCACGGCACAGATGGACGCACAGTTGCAGGCACGCGATGCGCTGATCGGCTTTGCCCACGCCCAGCACCGCCTGCCGTGTCCGGCGGTGGACGCCAATGGCGTCGAGAGCTGTGCCACTGGCGGTGGGCTGCGCCAGACCGGCTATGTGCCGTGGCAGACCCTGGGCCTGCCGCGGCCCGAGGCGGGGCGGCTGCGTTACGGCGTGTACCGCGAAGCCTCGGCGACCGCCGCCAGCGACCGCGACCTGGCGGTGGCGCTGGACCGCATGAACCCGCTGCGCGCGCTCACGCCCAGCCCGAGACCGCAGAACGGCGACGGTCCGAACCGGAACATGCCGCCGATCCCGACGCTGGCCGAGGTTCAGCTCCGGGCGACCGAGGCGGCCAGCGGAACCGATCCGCTGAACGCGGCCTGCAACGCTTCCAGCAGCCCGCCGTGCCCGGCCGGTGGCGCGCAGTCGGTCAACCAGATCGACCTGTGCCTGGCGCTGAACACCGCCACCGATGCCCTGGCCGCGCCCGCGGGGCGGCTTGCGGTGTCCGCCTCGGGCGCGCGCCGCGCGGTGGCCTTCGTGGTGGCGGCACCGGGCCTGCTGGATGCCGACGGCAACGGCCTGGCCTTTGACGGCCCCAATGCCAGTGCCAGCGACGCCGACCCGACCTTTGCCGCGCCACGCACGCCCACCAGCCACGCCTACGACGACCAGGTGATCGCCATGAGCGCGGCCGAGCTGTTCTCCGAACTGCGTTGCGGTGGCGCCCTGGCGGCCGTCTCGCACGCCCATTTCAATGCCGCCACCGGCGCACTGGTGATGGAGCGCGCGCTCTACGACTACCGGGACCAGCTCTACGTGGCCCTCAAGCTGGCCGAGGCCGACATCGCCGCCGCTGCCGCGGGCATTGCCGGCGCCGTGTCGGCCGACCTGGATGCGATCAAGGAAATGATGTCGGCCGTGGGGGACACGACCATGAGCGCGGGCGCCCGCTCGTTCCAGATCGGTCTCGCGGCCGCCGGCATCGTCGCGGCCGTCGCTGGCACGGCCGCCGCCGCGGCCTCGATGGTGCTCGCGGTGGAGGCTCGCGACTCCGCGCAGCAGGACCACAACGACTTCGCGAGCCGGACCAGCGCGGCCACCGACCTGTCGATTTCCGTGAACAGCAATGCCCTGCGGGCCGATGCAATCGGCTTCTGATGGCAACCGACCCGAGGGGAATACCCGTGAGCACCACCCGATCTTTTCGTCAGCGCGCCGGCCGGGCCCGGCAGCGCGGCTTCACCCTGCTGGAGCTGGGCATTGCCCTGCTGGTGATCGGCCTGCTGCTGGGCGCCGTGGCCGTGGGCCGCGACCTGCAGCGCACCGCCGCCTACCAGCGCCTGTCGACCGATTTCGTGCAGGGCTGGCAACTGGCCTACGAGGCCTATGTCAATGGCGTTGGCTACCCGCCGGGCGACAACCCGACCGATCCGACCGGGCGGGTGAACGGCAGCGCGACGCCGGCCGGCACCGCGCTGTGCGGCAACGACATGATCAATGCCTTCCTGGCGGCGGGTGTGCGGCTGCCGGAAGGGCGCACCGAAGGCCAGCAGGACCGCTATGCCTACCTTGACAGCAACGGCAACCCGCAGGAGGTGCAGGTCTGCTTCCAGAGCGTCAACTGGGCGGAGCCGGGGGCGACCAACGGCACCTACGTCACCCGCACCCGCAACGTGATGACGCTGCAGCGCGTGACGTTCTCGCTGGTGGGCATGCTGGACCAGGAGATCGACGGCAAGAGCGACGCCCGCTTCGGCAAGCTGCGCGACGTGACCCTGGCCAACTCCACGGCGGTGACGGCCGGCCAGGTCTGGCCGCTGGACGACCGCATGGCCTGGGGATCCACCGTCACGACCAATCCGCTGGACGAGGCCCAGGTGGCGGTGACGACCGCGTATTTCCAGATGCTGCGCTGAGCGTTCGCCGCGGCAGCCGTCGGGCCTGACGGCCCGAGGTTCACATGCCCGGTGTCAGGTGCTGTCCCGCCCAGACCAGCAGTTGCCAGAACAGCAGGACGGGGGAGAGGGCCAGCACCCAGAAGAGCAGGGATTCCAGGGCGGAGTGCGCAAGGTGTGTGCACGTGTGAAGCATGTCTGGTCTCCTTTCGCTTGGCCCGATGGGGGCGGTTGCAGCGGCTGAGACAGGCCGGATGCCGGTCGCTGATGACATTGCTATCGACGCCGCAGGCCCCGGCCTTGAGCCGTGGGCGGCGATGGAGACCCGGAAAATTGTCAGGATTTGTTGCAACCGGCGCCTGCCACGGGCGGAGCGCGCAAAACAAAGCCCGGCAGTGCCGGGCTTTGTTTCGGGGTTCAGCAGCGGATCAGTTCACCAGCACCAGCTTCCCCTTGACCGAGCGCGAACCCATGATCGCGTAGGCCTTGGGCAGGTCCTTCATCGGCAGGGTCTGGTCGATCACCGGCTTGATCTGGCCCTTCATGTACATCGTGGCCAGGGTCTGCATCATCTGGGCGTTGGCCTTGGGCTCGCGCCGCGCGAAGTCGCCCCAGAACACGCCCACGATGCTGGCGCCCTTGAGCAGCGACAGGTTCAGCGGCAGGCTCGGGATCGGGCCGCTGGCAAAACCCACCACCAGGTAGCGTCCGCGCCAGGCGATGGAGCGGAAGGCCGGCTCGGCGAAGTCGCCGCCCACCGGGTCGTAGATCACGTCCGGACCCTTGCCATCGGTCAGGCGCTTGATCTCGTCGCGCAGCGTGGTCTGCGGGGTGTGCACGCTGTAGTTGATGGTTTCGTCGGCGCCCAGCTGCTTGCACAGGGCGCACTTCTCGTCGTTCGAGGCGGCGGCGATCACGCGCGCGCCGGCGGCCTTGGCCAGCTGGATCGCGGCCGTGCCGACGCCGCCGGCCGCGCCGAGCACCAGCACGGTTTCCCCGGCCTTGAGCGCCGCACGGTCCATCAGCGCGTGCCAGGAGGTGGCGTAGATCATGATGAAGGCGGCCGCATCGACCGGCGGAAAGCCGGGCGGCAGCGGCATGCACAGGGCGGCCGGCGCCAGGGTATGGGTGCCGAAGCCACCGGTGCCGCTGAGGCAGGCCACGCTCTGGCCGACCTGCAGGTGCGTCACGCCGTCGCCGACCGCACGCACCACGCCCGCGTACTCCGAACCCGGCACGAAGGGCAGGGGCGGCTTCATCTGGTACTTGTTCTGCACGATCAGCAGGTCGGGGAAGTTCAGGCTCGCGGCCTGGATTTCGAGCAGCACCTCGCCCGCCTTGGGCTCGGGCGTCGGCAGTTCCTTCCAGGTCAGGGCTTCCACGCCCACAGGGTTTTCGCAAAGCCAGGCTTGCATGCTGTCGTCTCCGGTTGAATGGTCGAGGGCGCATGATAGGCAGGGCGCCGCGCCCTGGCGTGCGGGTGAGTCCCCGTTTTTGTCCCCCGTGCGACCTGGCCGCCCACCAGCGCGGTCCCGGGCCGCCACCTAAAATCGACCCATGAAAATTCTCATCTCCAACGACGACGGCTTCCAGGCGCCGGGCATCGTGGCCCTGTACGAAGCGCTCAAGGACCTGGCCGAGGTGGAGGTGGTCGCTCCCGAACACAACAACAGCGCCAAATCCAACGCGCTGACCCTGCATTCGCCGCTGTACGTGCACCGGGCCGCCAACGGCTTTCGCTACGTCAACGGCACGCCGGCCGACTGCGTGCACATCGCGCTGACCGGCCTGCTGGGCTACCGGCCCGATCTGGTGGTTTCTGGCATCAACAACGGCGCCAACATGGGCGACGACACGGTCTATTCCGGCACCGTGGGCGCCGCGATGGAAGGCTACCTGTTCGGCGTTCCGGCGATCGCGTTCTCGCAGACCGAAAAGGGCTGGGCCCATCTCGACGTCGCCGCACAGAAGGCGGCCGATCTGGTGCGCCATCTGCTGCCCACGCTGCCGTCCGGCGGCGATGCCGCCCGGCGCCCGGCGCCCTGGCTGCTGAACGTCAACATCCCCTGCCGCCCGGCCGCCGAGATCAAGGGCTTCAAGGTCGCCCGCCTGGGCCGTCGCCATGCGGCCGAGCAGGTCATCACCCAGACCAACCCGCGCGGCGACACCATGTACTGGATCGGCAGCGCCGGCCCGGCCAAGGACGATGCCGAAGGCACCGACTTCCACGCGACCGCGCAGGGCTATGCCTGCATCACGCCGCTGCAGGTGGATCTGACCGACCACGAACGCCTGGCCTACTGGGCGCCGACGGCGGCGGCCATGGGGGCCGGCCAGTCATGAAGCGTTCGGGACCGTTGACGCCTCCGAAAGCGCCTGCGCCCGGTGCTGCGGCCCGGCCGCGTCCCGCGTTTCCGGCGCGACTGGATACCTCGGGGCCTGCCGCGGTGAACAAGCCAGGCGCAGCCCCGGCCGCCACGGCGAGGCGGGCGGCCGCCCCGGTGGCGGTGACCAGCGGCATCGGCATGGATTCGCTGGCGGTGCGCCAGTCCATGGTGCGCAAGCTGCAGGCGCAGGACATCTCGCACCCGGCGGTGCTGGCGGCCATGCTGGCGGTCGAGCGCCACCGCTTCGTCGACACGGCCCTGGCGCCACAGGCCTACGAAGACACCAGCCTGCCAATTGGCCTGGGGCAGACGATTTCCAAGCCCAGCGTGGTGGCGCGTATGCTGGAATTGCTGTGCCACGGCAGGACGGAGAAGCTGGGCCGGGTGCTGGACATCGGCACCGGCTGCGGCTATCAGGCCGCGGTGCTCAGCCACCTGGCGCGCGAGGTCTACAGCATCGAGCGCCTCAAGGGCCTGCACGAAAAAGCGCGCGACAACCTGCGCGCCTTCCGGCTGGCCAATGTGCACCTGCTGTTCGGCGACGGCATGCTGGGCTATCCGCAGGGTGCGCCCTACGCAGGCATCGTGGCGGCGGCCGGCGGGAACGACGTGCCGCAGGCCTGGATCGAACAACTGGCGGTCGGTGGCCGGCTGGTGGCGCCGGCCGTGACCGGTGCTGGCCAGCAGCATCTGGTCGTGATGGAAAAAACTTCTCAGGGCGTGACGAAGTCCGTGCTGGAGCCGGTACTCTTCGTGCCCCTAAAATCAGGTATTGCGTGACACCCCGGCCGGCCCGGCCGGCGATGAGGGGTTCATGCGCTCGGCCCGGGTGGAAACGGGCCAGAATCAGGTAGGAATCAGTGATGAACAAGCGGGATTTGGTGAATGAGCCGGCGAGCGCCTGGCGCCTTTCGTGGCGTGGTGTGGCCTTGTGTGCGATGGCGGGTGGTCTGCTGCTGACGGCGGGGTGCTCCACACGCAGGCTGAGCCAGCCCGCTCCGGTCGAAGACCGTTCCTCTGCCAACCGTCCTGCCGACGTGAAGGCCTTGCCGGGCGCAGAGAACGCCGGCAAGCCCGGCTTCTACACCGTGCGTCCTGGCGACACGCTCTACCGCATCGCACTCGAAGCCGGGCAGTCGCCGCGCGATCTGCAGGCCTGGAACAACCTGACCAACCCGAACCTGATCGAGGTCGGACAGGTGCTGCGCGTGACGCCACCGGTGGCGAACGCCGCTGGCGCCGCCGCCGCCACGAACGGCGTGGCGACCGCCCCCGTGGTCGCCCCCGGTGTGGTGGCTCGGCCGCTGAACGCTCCGGCGACGACCGCTCCCGCGACGGCCCCGACCACTCCTGCAGCGACCACCGCTGCGCCCGCAACGGCACCGGCGTCCGCGCCGGAACCGGTTTCGGCGGGCGCCGACGACATTGCGTTCGTCTGGCCGGCCCAGGGCGCCGTGATCGCCCCGTTCGACGAGGGCAAGAACAAAGGCGTGTCGATTTCGGGCAAGGTGGGTGATCCCGTGCTCGCCGCGGCCGACGGGCGCGTGGTGTACGCCGGTGCCGGTCTGCGGGGCTACGGCAACCTAGTCATCCTCAAGCACAACAACACCTACCTGACCGCCTATGCCCACAACCAGGCATTGCTGGTGCGCGAGGACCAGACGGTCAAGCAGGGCCAGCGCATCGCCGAAATGGGCAGCAGCGACGCCGACCGCGTGAAGCTGCACTTCGAGGTGCGCCGCAACGGCAAGCCCGTCGATCCGATCGGTTACCTGCCCAAGCGCTGACCGCTCGCCATGGCCTGGCCGGTCCTGGTTTTCGACATCGAGTCGATTCCCGATATCGCTGGTCTGCGGCTGCTGCGCGACGACCCCGCCGACTGGTCGGACGCGCAGGTCCATGAGGCCTGGCTGGCCGAACGCAAGGCCAGGGGGCAGAACGACTTTGCCCCGCTGCACCTGCAGCGCGTGCTGGTCATCAGCGTGGTGTTCCGCAATGCCGAGGGGTTGCGCGTGCACTCGTTTGTGGACCGCGACGGCCAGAGCGAAGGCAAGGTGGTGCAGACCTTTTTCCACAGCATCGAGAAGCACCAGCCGCAACTGGTGAGCTGGAACGGCGGCGGTTTCGACCTGCCGGTGCTGCACTACCGCGGTCTGCGCCATGGCGTGGAAGCCAGCCGCTACTGGGACATGGGTGAGGACGACCGCGAGCACAAGTGGAACAACTACATCAGCCGCTACCACATGCGCCATCTCGACCTGATGGACCTGCTGGCGATGTACACGCCCAAGAACAACGCGCCGCTGGACGCCATGGCCAAGCTCTGCGGCTTTCCGGGCAAGCTGGGCATGGACGGCTCGCAGGTGTATCCGCAGTACCTGGACGGAAAGCTGGAAGACATCCGCCGCTACTGCGAGACCGACGTGATGAACACCTACCTGGTGTATTGCCGCTTCCAGAAGATGCGTGGCGGGTTCACCGAGGCCGAGTACGGGCAGGAGATCGCCTTCGTGAAAGAGACGCTGGGCAACCTGGCGCCCGCCGAACCGCACTGGGACGAATACCTGCGTGCGTGGGCGTAGGCCGGAGTCCGGGTCCCGGGCCTGAGACAATCGGGGCATGAGCCAAGACAGCCCCACACAACAAGAACCCCAAGTCCCTGTTTCCCCGTCCGCCGGCCTGCCCGAAGGGCAGCTGTTCGTGGAATCGCTGGACATCGAAGCGCAGGGCATCGCCCACCGGCCTGACGGCAAGGTGGTCTTCATCGACGGTGGCCTGCCCTTCGAGGTGGTCAGCGCCAAGGTGCACCGCAAGAAGAACAACTGGGAGGCGGCGACGCTGACCGAGATCCACCGCGAGTCGCCCCAGCGCGTCACGCCCGGCTGCCCGCACTTCGGCCTGCACGAAGGTGCCTGCGGCGGCTGCAAGATGCAGCATCTGCACGCCAGCTCTCAGGTCGCGATCAAGCAGCGCGTGCTCGAAGACAACCTCTGGCACCTGGGCAAGGTCAAGGCCGAGATGCTGCTGCGCCCGATCGAGGGGCCGGCCTGGGGCTACCGCTACCGCGCCCGCCTGTCGGCGCGCTTTGTGCACAAGAAGGGTGTGGTGCTGATCGGCTTCCACGAGCGCAAGAGCCGCTATGTGGCCGACATGCAGGTCTGCAAGGTGTTGCCGCCGCACGTGAGCGCGATGCTGATGCCGCTGCGCGAGATGATTTTCGGCATGGACGCGCGCGAGACCTGCCCGCAGATCGAGCTGGCCTGTGGCGACGAGGTGACTGCGTTGGTGCTGCGGCACCTGGAGCCGCTGAGCGAGGACGATCTGGCCCGGCTGCGTGCCTTTGGCCAGCAGCACGGTGTGCAGTGGTGGCTGCAGGCCAAGGGGCCGGACACCGTCAAGCTGCTGGACGAAGGCGGTCCTCAGCTCGCCTACCGCCTGCCCGAGTTCGGCATCACCATGCCGTTCAAGCCGACCGATTTCACCCAGGTCAACCCGCACATCAACCGGGTGCTGGTGGGGCGTGCGCTGCGCCTGCTGGATGCGCAGAAGAGCGAGTGTGTGATCGACTGGTTCTGCGGCCTGGGCAACTTCACGCTGCCGATCGCGACCTCGGCTGGCCAGGTGCTGGGCATCGAGGGCAGCGAGACGCTGGTGGCGCGTTCGCGCGAGAACCTGGCGCTCAACCAGCAAGGACGCGCGTCGCCGCTGGCGCCGACGCAGTTCGTCGCTCGCAACCTGTTCGAGATGACGCCCGAGATGCTGGTGGCCGACGGGGTGGCCGACAAGTGGTTGGTCGATCCGCCGCGCGAGGGCGCGTTCGCCTTGTCCAAGGCGCTGGCCGACCTGCACCAGCAGCCCGAACTGCGTGGCGGCTGGACGCCACCCCGGCGCATCGTCTACGTCAGCTGCAACCCGGCCACGCTGGCGCGCGATGCCGGCCTGCTGGTGCACCAGGCGGGTTACCGCTGCACGGCGGCGGGGGTGGTGAACATGTTCCCGCACACCGCGCACGTCGAGAGCATGGCGGTGTTCGAGCTGGACAACTGATTGCGCAGGACTGAGCGGCGGGCAGCGGGGCCGCGCTCAGGACTTGTGGGTCTTGGTGTCGGCCGCGCCCTTGTGGGTGGGGGCCTTTTCTGCCGAGGATTTTTCAGCGGAGGCTTTGCCGGTCGCCGGTTTTTCTGCGGTCGCTTTTTCGCCGCTGCCGTGTTCGGCTGCGGGATCTGCCTCACCGTCCTGGGCGTCGGCGTCTGCGGACGGCTCGGTGACCGCGGAGGAGGGCATGCCGACGATCTGGTTGTCGCGCATGTACTGGTCCATTTCCTTCCAGCCCGCGAACACGGCGGCCTTGCCGGCCTTGGGGTTGGTCTTGAAACAGTCCTCGATGCTGCGGATCGCGTGGCGGCAGGCGCTGCCGATGGCGTGGGCCTCCGCCTGCTTGCGCTCGGCCACCTGTGCCGAGCTTTCGATGCCCAGCGCGTCGCATCCGGTCAGCAGGAAGCTGGCGGCGCTCAGGCAGAGGGGCAGGGCAAGGTGTCGCATGGTGGTTGGAAGCTGGTTGCCTTCCTTTTCGGCCACCACCGGCCGAACTTGAGCCGGCCCGGGAGACTCAGTCGCGTTCGCCGCCGAAAATCCCCAGCAGCGACAGCAGGCTCTGGAAGATGTTGAACAGGTCGAGGTAGACCGCCAGCGTGGCGGTGATGTAGTTGGTTTCACCGCCGTCGACGATGTTCTTCAGGTCGTACAGCAGGTAGGCGCTGAAGATCAGGATGGCCAGCGTCGCGATGGTGGCGAACATGGCCGTGCTGCCGACGAACACGTTGATGATGCCGCCGATCATGATGGCCAGCGCGCCGACGAACAGCCACTTGCCCATGCCCGAGAGGTCGCGCTTGATCACGGTCGAGAGGCTGGCCATGACGGTGAACACGCCGGCCGTGCCGGCGAAGGCGGTCATGATCAGGCTGGCGCCGTTGCTCAGGCCCAGAATGGAACCGATCAGGCGCGAGAGCATCAGGCCCATGAAGAAGGTGAAGCCCAGCAGCACCGGCACGCCGGCGGCGGAGTTCTTGGTTTTCTCGATCGCGAACATGAAGCCGAAGGCGCCGCCGAAGAACACGATCAGGCCCAGGCCGCCGCGCAGGCTCTGGGTGATGCCGGTGGCCACGCCCAGCCAGGCGCCCAGCACCGTGGGCAGCAGCGACAGGGCCAGCAGCCAGTAGGTGTTGCGCAGCACCTTGTTGCGCTGGCCGGCAAAGGTGTCGGTGGAACCGTATGGCTGGATGTGGTCGGACATGGTCTCTCCTGTGTGACGGCGGACGTTGCCGCAAGCGCCGGATTGTAGGCCGGGGTCTCGCCGCAGGGGCGGTGCTTGGCCCAAGTCCCGAAGGGTCAGAACAGTTTTGACCGGCGAAGGGGCAATGGCCGGGGTATCGTCGGGTTTTCAATCCATTTCCGCAGGAACGCATCCATGAAAACCAAAGCCGTGCTCGAACTGGCCGATGTCAAGGCCATCGCGGCCGCCGCCGAAGCCGAAGCCCTGAAAAACCAGTGGGCCGTCACCATCGCCATCGTCGACGACGGCGGCCACTTGCTGTGGCTGCAGCGGCTGGACGGCGCTCCGGCCATGTCCTCGCACATCGCCCCCGCCAAGGCCCACACGGCCGCGCTCAGCCGCAAGGAGAGCAAGGTCTACGAGGACGTCATCAACCAGGGCCGCACCTCGTTCCTGAGCGCGCCGACGGTGCAGGGTCTGCTCGAAGGCGGCGTGCCGGTGCTCAAGGACGGCCAGTGCATCGGTGCGGTCGGCGTCAGCGGCGTGAAGTCCAGCGAGGACGCCCAGATCGCCAAGGCCGGCATCGCGGCGCTCGGCCTGTAAAGGGAAAAAACGCCTGGCTATCGGGGCATGTTGCCCCCTGGCTGGCGAAAAACGACGCTCGGGGAGTTGTTCAAACCCCGGGTCGCCCCACGATTGAAGGTTCAGTGCGGGCCGCTCACTTGGTGAGGATGAGCTTGCCCTGGCGCGTGGTCTGCAGGCGGTAGACCGCGCCGTTGTGTTCGATGGCCACCGAGCTGCGGCCCTGCAGCACGGCCTGGCTGTCCAGCACCGGCGACGGTGCGCGCGTCGACGGCGCGTCAACGGGCTCTTCGCGGACGGACACTGCCGCTGCGGTTTCGTTGGAGCAGGGCTGGCGGTTCATGGCAACGCAGGCTCCGTGATGAAGCCGATCTTGCGCACGCCCGCGCGCTGCGCGCTGGCCAGGGCCTGCGCCACGCGCTCGTAGCGCACCGCCTTGTCGCCGCGCAGGTGCAGCTCGGGCTGCGGTTCCTGTGCCGCCATCTGCGCCAGACGCGTGCCCAGTTCGGCGTCGGTCAGCGGCGCGTCGTTCCAGTAGTAGGTGCCGGCGGCGTCCACCGCGAGCCGCACGTTCTGCGGTTTGTCGGCCAGCTTCTCGTTGCTGGCGCGCGGCAGGTCGACCTTCACCGCGTGCTTGATCACCGGCACCGTGATGATGAAGATGATCAGCAGCACCAGCATCACGTCGATGAACGGGATCATGTTGATCTCGGCCAGCATGTCGTCGCTGTCGTCCTGGGTTCCGATGGCCATGGTGTGTTCTCCGCTCAGGCCTTCTTCATCGGCAGCACCTTGCTGTCGCCGCCGCTGGCGACGCGGGCGCCGGTGACGAAGTAGGCGTGCAGGTCGTGTGCGAAGCGGTTGAGCTGGTGCATCACGTTCTTGTTGCCGCGCACCAGGGCGTTGTAGCCCAGCACCGCGGGGATCGCGACCACCAGACCGAGGGCGGTCATGATCAGCGCCTCGCCGATCGGCCCGGCCACCTGGTCGATGCTGACCTGGCCAGCGGCGCCGATGCCCAGCAGGGCGTGGTAGATGCCCCAGACGGTGCCGAACAGGCCGACGAAGGGCGCGGTCGAGGCCACCGAGGCCAGCACCGGCAGGCCGCTCTGGGCGCGGGCGGTGTGGTCGTCCAGTGCGCGGCGCAGGCAACGTTCGATCCAGTCGCTGACATCGAGGCTGTCGTGCAGTTGCGGGGTCTGGCGGCCGTCCTTGTGCAGGATGTGGCGCTGTGCTTCACGGCCTTCGACCGCCAGGGCGCGGAACGGGTTGTGGTCGGCCGGGCCGAGCTTGTCCAGACCTTCGGCGAAATCGGCGCTGTGCCAGAAGCCTTCGCAGGCCCTGGCCTGCCGGCGCTGGGCGCGCTGGTCCAGCAGCTTCCACAGCAGGATGATCCAGGTCGCCAGCGACATGCCCAGCAGCACCAGGGCAACGGTGCGGGTGACGGCGTCGCCTTGCGACCAGACGTGGGCCAGGCCCGAGGTGGTGACGGAGGTGTCCATGGTGTGATGCGATGAGTGAGGAGTAGGGTTCAATAGATTTCAAATCGCACGGTGTGCAGATAGCTCCCGGGCTGCGGGCTCCCTCCGTCGCGGGGAACGTATTTCCAGTGCAGTGCCTTCTTGACAGCAGCCTCGTCCAGACGCGGGAAGCCACTTGACTTGAGAACAACGACGTCGCTGGCGGTCCCGTTGGCTTCAATGCGGATCGAAAGAGTCACGGACCCAGATTCGCCCAAAGTGAGCGAGTAGCGCGGGTACGCCGGCTTTGCCGGGACCACGAATTCATCTTCCAGTCTGGACGGTGCCTGAGAAGAAGGTGTTGATGGCTTGGGTGTAGGCGCATCGGCAGCAGGTGCTGTTGCGTTCAGTGGCTCCTGAGTGACCATTCCCGTCGGTGCCTGTGGCGCCGGCTTCGGATCGGCCACGGCCAGCGGCATCGGCGCAGGGGCCTGAGCGACCCGGGGCGCAGGTGCCAGCGGCTTGGCGGGCGTGGGCACGGGCCTGGGCGGCGTTGGCTCGGGCGTGACCTGCGGCTGAGGCGGCTCGATGAGGTCGGCGACCACCGAGACCGGCACCACCAGTTCCACCGCCCGCTGCAGCAATCCGGCCTGCAGCGCCCAGAGTCCGGCGACGTGCAGTCCGATCACGGTGGCCACGATCAACAGGCGGCGGTCCATGCGGGGCGGATGGTTCGTTGCTCCCGCCTGCGGCTGCGCGGCGGGGAGGCTGGAGGAGCCGAGGACGGCGGAATTCATGAGTGTAGGCGTGAGAAGACGGACCACCCGTTCAGCGGCGGAACACCCAGCCGAGCGCACCGAGCAGCAGCATCAGGCTGCCGAACAGGGAGAGGAGTGTGCTGGTCATGGTGGTGTTGTCCGAAAAAGTGGTCGAAACCGGGTTTCAGTATAAATGAGAATTGTTCGCAAATAAGATGGTGGGAGATCTTTTTGGAAAAGTCCGCTCAGGCGTGCAGGTGCCGGGCCGAGATCTGGTCCGGCGAATGGCAGCCACACAGCGCCATCGCGATCTCCAGCTCGTCGATCAGCAGCCGCAGCACATGGGCCACGCCCTGGGCGCCATCCGTGGCCAGCCCGTGCAGCACCGGGCGCCCCACCAGCACGGCCGATGCCCCCAGCGCCAGCGCCTTGAACACGTCGGTGCCGCGCCGGATCCCTCCATCGACCAGCACCGGCACCCGGCCGGACGCGGCGGCCACGATGTCGGGCAGCAGGGTCGCGGTGGCGGGCATGGTGTCCAGCGTGCGCCCGCCGTGGTTGGAGACGATCAGGCCCGAGGCGCCGTGTCCGACCGCGAGATGGGCGTCGTCGGGATGTGTGATGCCCTTGAGCAGGATGGGCAGAGTGGTCTGGCCACGCAGCCATGTGAGGTCTTCCCAGGTCGGGCTGCTGCGCAGCAGGGTGTCGAAGAGGCTGCCCCTGGCCGCTGTCGGATGGACAGGGGGCGGCAGATTGACGGCGGCGATGCCGGGCGGCAGCTGGAAGCCCGCGCGGCGTTCGCGGTCGCGCGGGCCTTGCACCGGCGCGTCCACGGTCAGCACCAGCGCCTCGAAGCCGGCGGCCTCGGCGCGGCGCACCAGGGAGAGGGTCTCGTCGCGCGCCGGCCGCAGGTAGAGCTGGAACCACAGAGGACCACGCGCCGGCTCGTCCAGCACCAGGGGCGCCACCTCTTCGAGCAACACCGAGGCCTGGGTGCTCAGGACATAGCCGGCGCCCAGCACGGCCGAGGCGAGCGCACTGGCCCGTTCGCCCTGCGGATGGGCCAGCCGCTGGTAGGCCATGGGCGCGACCAGGATGGGGTGGGCCAGCGTGCGTCCGAGCAACGTGCAACGCGTATGACCGCCGGCCAGGGGCTGCAGGACCCGCGGACGCAGCCGTTGCCGCTGCCAGGCTTCGGTGTTCTCGCGCCGTGTGATTTCGTCGGCCGCGCCACCGAACAGATAGGCCCAGGCGCCTGGGTCGAGCAGCTCGCGGGCGCGTTGTTCGTGGTCGGCGAGCGTGACAGGAGAACGACGATCTGGCGCCGGGCCGCCCCAAGCCAGATCAGCGCCCTCGGGGGGCAGCGACCCGCGCAGCGGTGGAGCGTGGGGGCGGTTCATGTCTCGGCCCACATGCGCAGGAGGTTGTGGTACGTCCCGGTCAGGCCGGTCGTCTCTTCGGTTTCACCGTGCCGCTGGCGCAGGGCCAGCAGGTGCATGTCGAGTTCGTACAGCAGGCGGCGCTGCTCGTCGCTGCGCACCATGCTCTGGACCCAGAAGAAGCAGGCGATGCGCTCGCCGCGGGTGACGGGCGTGACCTGGTGCAGGCTGGTGCCGGGGTAGAGCACGGCATGGCCCGCGGGCAGCTTGACACCGCGGGTGCCGTAGGTGTCGCTGACCGTGAGCTCGCCGCCGTCGTAGTCGTCGGGGTCGTTCAGGAACACGGTGCAGGAGACGTCGGTGCGCACGTATTCCGTGCCACCGCCGGCCGCGGCCTTCAGGCGCACCGCGTTGTCGATGTGGTTGCCGTAGGTATTGTGTTCACCGCTGTAGCGGTTGATGCGCGGCGTGAAGAAACGCAGCGGCAGCGCGGCGCTGAAGAACAGCGCCGAGCGGTTCAGGCCGTCCAGTACCCGTTGCCGGATGCGCTGGGCGGCTTCGCAGTCGTGCGGCAGCTGCTGGTTGTTCTTGACGGTGCGGGCTTGGGGGCCCGCGCTCTCGCGGCCGTCGGCCCAGGGCGCGTCGCGCAGCAGGCGCCGGGCATCGCGCAGGTCGTCGGCCGAGAGGATGTCCGCCAGGGTCAGCAGCATGCCGGGCCTCAGAACTTCAGGCTGGCCGTGACCTGCAGCGTGCGGCCGGCGCCCGGCACATAGTGCGCGGGGTAGATCTGGTCGGCGTACAGCTTGTTGGCGGCGTTGGCCAGGTAGGCCTTGATCGAGAGGCGCTCGAAGTCGAACACGTACTCGGCCATCAGGTCCACCGTCGCGTAGGCGGGCACCTTCCACTCCGCGCGGATCGGGCTTTGCGAACTGCGGAAGTTGACGCCGGCGCCCATGCGCAGGCGGGGCGTGAACTGGTAGGTGGTCCAGACCGTGCCGCTGTGTTCCGGTGTCAGTGCGGGACGGTCGCCCGGGCGTTCGCCGACCACCGCCTGGGTGCAGGTGCCGGAGGCGGGGCAGGGCGCTGCGGCGTCCACCTTGGCGACCGGAATCCACATGTAGGAGCCGTACACCTCCCACTGCGGCGTCAGGCGGCCGGTGATGTCGGTCTCGAAGCCGGCCACGTGGCGCTTGCCGGTCAGCACCGTGACGGGGCGGTCGGGGTCGGTGTTGCGCTCGTTGTATTTGGTGGACTGGAAGACGGCCAGGCGCGTGGTGAAGCGCCTGTCCTCCGAGTCGAGCTTGGCGCCGATTTCGAGGTTGACGCTCTTTTCCGGATCGGTGTCGGCGTTGGCGGCGCTGAGCGAATAGGCGTCGCCCGAGGTGTTGAACGACTGGCCGGCCGAAACGTGGAACGAATGCAGCGGCGTGGGCTGGTAGAGCGCACCGATGCGCGGGCTGAACTCCGCCACGTGCATGCGGTACTTGGTCGCCGTCACGGGACCTGCGGCCGAGGTCGGGATGGTGTTGATGTCGTAGTCGCCGTTGAGGTTGTCGTAGCGCACGCCGCCCACCAGCTTCCAGGCCGGGGCGATCTGGACCACGTCCTGCACGTAGGCGCCGACGCCGGTCGAGACATAGGCGTTGCCGACGCGCAGCACACGCCGCGACTCGTCGATCGCAGGGCCTTCGCCGGGGTTGCCGAGCGTGGTGGTCGGTTTGCTCAGGGTGACACCGCCCTGCGCCGCTGTCCGTTCGGCGTACACCGTGCGCTTCTCGCGCGACAGGTCGACACCGGCCAGCAGTTCGTGTTTCACGCCCAGCGCGTCGAACTTGCTGCTGAAATCCGACTGCACCTGCACCGTGTCCATCTTCTGGACCTTCAGGTTGGTGCCGCGGGTGAGGATGGTGCCGCTGCCCAGGGTGTCCAGCGAGACCGAGCTCGGGCACTGCGGGTTGGTGACGGCGCCGGTGGTGGCGTTGACCGAGCGGGTGCAGGCGCGGATGGTGCTCGCACGCAGGTCGCGGTCGAACTGGCCGACCCGCACCTGGGTCTTGAGTTCGCTGTCGCGGCTGAAGCGGTGGGTGTGGGCGAAGCCGGCGATGGTGGCGCTGGAATCGTTGTAGTCGCTGGCCAGGCCGTAGTCGGTGTCCGGGTCGACGGGCAGCAGCACGCGGTCGGACGAGCCGGCCTTGGGCGCCACGAAGGGCATGCCGTAGTTGATGCCGTTGCGGTTGTCCAGGTGGTAGAGGCTGCCCAGGAACTCGTCCTGCTCGCCGATGCCGGTGCGGTAGGCAATGCCCATGCCGCGCTTGTCGACGCTGGAGCCGCTGCCGTTGTTGTCGGCCTTGTTGACCATGGCGTTCAGGCGCAGGGCCGAGCTTTCGCCGGTCTTGATGTTGAAGTCGCCGGTGGCGCGCACGAAGTTGTGCGTCCCCACGGTGAGGTCGACCTGGTGCTCGTCGAGCAGGCGCGGTGTCTTGCTGACCTGGTTCACGGCGCCGCCGGTCGAGCCGCGGCCGAACAGCATCGAGGCCGAGCCGCGCAGCACTTCCATGCGGTCGAGGTTGAAGGTGTCGCGGTCGTAGATCGCGGGGTCGCGCATGCCGTCGATGAACAGGTCGCCGGTGGATTGCAGGGCGAAGCCGCGCAGGCGGATGTCTTCTTCACCGCCCTCGGCCGCCTGGAAGGTGATGCCGGCGGTGTTCTTGAGCGCTTCCTTGAGCGTGTCGAGGTTGCGGTCGTCCATCAGGCGCTCGGTCACCACCGTCACCGATTGCGGGATGTCGCGCAGCTGCTGTTTGCCCTTGCCGATGCCGGTGTCGGTGGCCTGCAGGGCGTCTTTGCCTTCGGGGGCCAACGCCTTCTCGCGCACGACCACGGTCGGCAACTGCCTCTCGTCGGTTGCGGGGGCGGTCTGGGCCAGCGCGCCAAACGAACCGGCCAGCAGCATGGCGCCCAGAGGCAGGGCCACACCTGCGCTGGTGCTCAGGGCGGGAGAAGAGGAAGGAAGGGGGCGACGGGCGCGGGCCGGCGCTTGCTGGGTGCGTTGGGACATGGAAGCTCTGGTCGAACGGGTTGTCGGCTGGCTTCAACGTGTCACGCTGTGGCTGGCTGGAAGTCTCGATGGTAAATAAAATGCGAACGATTCGCAATAAGATTGTTGCGACCCGGACACATGCCGCGATGCTGCAGAGCAATAAATCCTATCGATGCCATGCAAACTATCAATGCGGAGCTTCAATAGTTATGGGCTATGATTTCTCCCGTCGCGATATCCATCGCTACTTCTTCCCTCAACCTGTCACAGGAAAACACCATGTCCCTGATCAACACGCAAGTGCAACCGTTCAAGACCACCGCCTTCGTCAACCGCGCCGGCAAGGGTGAGTTCATCGAAGTGACCGAGCAGTCCCTCAAGGGCAAGTGGTCCGTGCTGATCTTCATGCCGGCCGCCTTCACCTTCAACTGCCCGACCGAAATCGAAGACGCCGCCGACAACTACGCCGCCTTCCAGGCCGCCGGCGCCGAGGTCTACATCGTCACGACCGACACCCACTTCTCCCACAAGGTGTGGCACGAAACCTCCGACGCCGTCGGCAAGGCCAAGTTCCCCCTGGTCGGCGACCCGACCCACGCCCTGACCAATGCCTTCGGCGTGCACATCCCCGAAGAAGGTCTGGCCCTGCGCGGCACCTTCGTGATCAACCCCGACGGCGTGATCAAGACCCTGGAAATCCATTCCAACGAGATCGCCCGCGACGTGTCGGAAACCCTGCGCAAGCTCAAGGCGGCCCAGTTCACCGCCGCCAACCCTGGCCAGGTCTGCCCGGCCAAGTGGAAGGAAGGCGCCAAGACCCTGACGCCTTCGCTGGACCTGGTCGGCAAGATCTGACCATCCCCGCGCCGCGCCTTGCGGCGCGTCACCCCCTCAAGGGGGCAACGCGTGCGGTCTGGCAGAGCCAGTTCCGCCGCGTTCTGGACGAAGGCATTTCGCTCCGGAAGTTTGTTTTGTTTTTCCCGCTGTTGTCCGTCAGCTCCCTCGTTGGAGCGAGATGCGAGGCCAGCGCGGAACCGGCTTTGCCGGGCCGCTGCTGGCGCCCCCCTTGGGGGGAACGCCGAAGGCGGCGCAGGGGGTAGGAGATTCTCATGCTCGACGACACCCTCAAGGCCCAGTTGCAACAGTACTTGGGCATGCTGCGCCAGCCCATCACGCTGATCGCCTCGCTGGACGACAGCGAGACCGGTGCAGAGATGCGTTCACTGCTGGAAACCATCGCCAGCCTGTCGGACAAGGTCACGCTGGACACCTCGGGCACCGACGCCCGCAAGCCCTCTTTCGTGGTTGCCCGTGTGGGTGAAACCCAGGGTGTGCGCTTTGCCGGCCTGCCGCTGGGCCACGAGTTCACCTCGCTGGTGCTGGCGCTGCTGTGGACCGGTGGCCACCCGCCCAAGGTGGAGCAGGAAGTGATCGACTCGATCAAGGCGCTGGACGGCGACTTCCGCTTCGAGGTCTACATGTCCCTGACCTGCCACAACTGTCCGGACGTGGTGCAGGCCCTGTCGCTCATGGCCATCGTCAACCCCAAGGTACAGACCGTGGTGATCGAAGGCGGTGCCTTTCAGGCCGAGGTCGAGTCGCGCCAGATCATGGCCGTGCCCATGGTGTTCCTCAACGGCGAGGTGTTCGCCTCGGGCCGCACCTCGGTGGAAGAGATCGTCGCCAAGCTGGACACCAAGTCCGGCGAACGCGAAGCCGCCAAGCTCAACGCCAGGGACGCTTACGACGTGCTGATCGTCGGCGGTGGCCCGGCCGGTGCCGCCGCCGCCGTGTACGCGGCCCGCAAGGGCATCCGCGTGGGCGTGGCCGCCGAACGCATGGGTGGCCAGGTCAACGACACCATGGCGATCGAGAACTACATCTCGGTGCTGGAAACCGACGGCCCCAAATTCGCCGCCGCGCTGGAGGCGCAGGTGCGCCACTACGAGGTGGACGTGATGAACCTGCAGCGCGCCACCAAGCTGGTTCCCGCCAGCGAGCCGGGTGGCCTGGTGCAGGTGCAGATGGAAAACGGCGGCGTGCTCAAGGCGCGCAGCGTGATCCTGTCGACCGGCGCGCGCTGGCGCAACGTCAACGTGCCCGGCGAGCAGGAATACCGCAACAAGGGCGTGGCCTACTGCCCGCACTGCGACGGCCCGCTGTTCAAGGGCAAGCGCACGGCGGTGATCGGCGGCGGCAATTCGGGTGTGGAAGCGGCCATCGACCTGGCCGGCATCGTCGAGCACGTGACCTTGGTGGAATTCGCCGACCAGCTCAAGGCCGACGCGGTGCTGGTGAGCAAGCTCAAGAGCCTGCCCAACGTCACCATCCACGTCAACGCGCAGACCACCGAGATCACCGGCGACGGCAGCAAGGTCAATGGCCTGAAGTTCAAGGACCGCGTGAGCGGCGAAGAGCAGCTGGTGCCGCTGGCCGGTGTGTTCGTGCAGATCGGCCTGGTGCCCAACACCGAGTTCCTCAAGGGCACGGTCGAACTCAGCCGTTTCGGTGAGATCGTGGTCGACGCCAAGGGCCACACCAATGTGGAAGGCGTGTTCGCGGCGGGTGACTGCACGACCGTTCCGTACAAGCAGATCGTGATCGCGGCGGGCGAGGGCGCCAAGGCTGCCCTGAGCGCCTTCGATCACCTGATCCGCCAACCGGTGGTCGCGCCGGCGGACGTGGCGGTTGCCGCCTGAGTCTGGCGTCCTTCCGGCGTTTACCCACAAAAAAAGCCACCGGTTGCCCGGTGGCTTTTTTGTTGGGTGAAGCGGGCCGGGTGGTCCGCTGCCCGACGGGTCAGTGACCCGATGCGCCGGAGGCGCCGATGCCGGTCTCCGAACGGACCTGCTGGGCCAGGAAGCCCGCGCGGTCCTGCTTGGCACGTGCGCTGTTGTCCAGGATGGAGAACAGCCAGATGCCGATGAAGCCGATGGCCATCGAGAACAGGGCCGGCGATGTGTAGGGGAACAGCGCGGAACCCTTGGGGTTGCCCAGCGTGGCTTCCCACACCGACGGCGACACGACGGTCAGGGCGACCGACGAGATCAGGCCCAGGAAGCCACCGATCACGGCGCCCTTGGTCGTGCAGTCTTTCCACAGCACGCTCATGAACAGCACCGGGAAGTTGGCCGAGGCGGCGATGGCGAAGGCCAGCGACACCATGAAGGCGATGTTCTGCTTCTCGAAGGCAATGCCCAGCACCACGGCGACGATGCCCAGGCAGATGGTGGTGATCTTGGAGACGCGCAGTTCGTCGGCGCTGTCGGCCTTGCCCTTCTTGATCACGGTGCCGTAGATGTCGTGCGACACGGCCGAGGCGCCCGAGAGCGTCAGGCCGGCCACCACGGCCAGGATGGTCGCGAAGGCCACGGCAGAGATGAAGCCCAGGAACACGTTGCCGCCGACGGCGTTGGCCAGGTGCACGGCCGCCATGTTGTTGCCGCCCAGCAGCGCCTTCTTGGCGTCCAGGAACTGCGGGTTGGTCAGCACGAAGGTGATGGCGCCGAAACCGATGATGAAGGTCAGCAGGTAGAAGTAGCCGATCCAGCCGGTGGCCCACATCACCGACTTGCGTGCTTCCTTGGCGGACGGCACGGTGAAGAAGCGCATCAGGATGTGCGGCAGGCCGGCGGTACCGAACATCAGCGCCATGCCGAAGCTGATGGCGGAGATCGGGTCCTTCACGAAGTTGCCCGGGCCCATGATCGAGGCACCGGCCTTGGCGGCGTCGGGCATCGCATTGGCCGTGGCCAGGTCCTTGGCGGCCTTGGCGACCGCTTCAGGGGTGGCTGCGGCAGAGCTGGCGGCGTTGGCGGCGGCGATGGCGGAGTCCTTGGCGGCACCGCCGAGCTGGGCCTTGATTTCCACGGCCTTGGCGAACATGGCTTCGGGGCTGAAGCCGAAGTGCCACAGCACCATGAAGGCCATGAAGGAGGCGCCGCCCAGCAGCAGGCAGGCCTTGATGATCTGCACCCAGGTGGTGGCCGTCATGCCGCCGAACAGCACGTAGACCATCATCAGCGCGCCGACGATGATCACGGCGATGTAGTACTCCAGACCGAACAGCAGCTTGATCAGCTGACCGGCGCCCACCATCTGGGCGATCAGGTAGAAGGCCACCACGACCAGCGTGCCCGAGGCCGCGAAGATGCGGATCGGCTTCTGTTCGAAGCGGAACGCGGCCACGTCGGCGAAGGTGAACTTGCCCAGGTTGCGCAGGCGCTCGGCCATCAGGAAGGTGATGACGGGCCAGCCGACCA
This sequence comes from Hydrogenophaga sedimenti, assembly GCF_051857515.1. Taxonomy (NCBI): domain Bacteria; kingdom Pseudomonadati; phylum Pseudomonadota; class Betaproteobacteria; order Burkholderiales; family Comamonadaceae; genus Hydrogenophaga; species Hydrogenophaga sedimenti. Next base: position 247,291 of record NZ_JBPZHA010000005.1, on the reverse strand, counting down.
GGAAGCCGATCGAGTAGATCAGGCCGTCGAAGCCCGACGCCATCACGGCCGCGGAAATACCGAGGAACGAGGCCGCGGACATGTAGTCACCGGCAATCGCCAGACCGTTCTGGAAGCCGGTGATGCCGCCGCCGGCGGTGTAGAAGTCGGCCGCGCTCTTGGTCTTGGCGGCAGCCCACTTGGTGATGAACAGGGTGAACACCACGAACAGCGCGAACATGGTGATCGCGGTCCAGTTGGTGGCCTGCTTCTCGGCCTGGCCGAGGTCGGCGCCAGCGGCGTGTGCGCCCAGCGCCAGACCGGTCAGGGCCAGGGGCAGCAGCGTGCGGAGGGAGGTACGGATGGGGTGCTTCATTTCTGGACCTCGGCGACGATGGCGTTGGAGAGTTCGTCGAACTCGGTGTTGGCGCGCCGCACGTAGATGGCGGTGATGATGATGGTGAACACGATCACGCCGAATCCCACCGGGATGCCGACGGTCATCACGCCACTGCCCAGTCGCTGGGACAGGAATTCCTTGTTGAAGGCCACCAGCATGATGAAACCGTAGTAAACGATCATCATGGCGGCGGTCAGGATCCAGCCGAAACTGGATCGTTTGGCCTTGAGTTCCTGGTATTTCGGATTGCTGATGATCCGTTGTGTCAGCTTGTCTTCCATGGGGGCTCCTCTGCGTTTTAGAGAAGACCAGCTTAGGCCGACGGACTTACCGTCGTCTTACCTCAAAATGACTGCCCGCTGACGGTCGGATGCTCTGCAAATGGAAGCGCCAACCTCAGGTATTCGGGGTGGCCAGACGGTCAAAGGGCAGGTGCTGCTTGACCAGGATGACCGTGCACGGCGCCTCCATGGCCACCTTGATCGGCACCGTGGCCACAAACCGTTGCATCTGCAGGCCATGCGTGGCGGCGCCCATGACGATCATGCTGACCTGGTTGCCTTCGGCGTACTGCACCAGGGCCTGGGCCACATCGCTGGCTTCCAGCACGTGGTAGGAGGTCTGGTGGCCGGTGAGGTCCAGTGGCTGGGCCCACTGGCGCAGCATCGACAGGTGGCGTCGGTGCACGGCGGTCTCGCTGCGCAGGGCGTCGGTGCTGCTGGTGGACCCGGGCGAAATCACCGTGACACAGGCCAGCCGTGCGCCCGGGCGGATGCCCAGCGAGCGGGCGACCGCCTGGCGCAGCGAGTACAGGGTGGCGTCAGTGACGTCGTGGTGGGGCACGGCCACCATCACGATCGGCACCTCGTCGATGTTCTGGGCCGGTTTGGGGCTGGGCTGGTAGTGCTTGCCGGCGGCGCGGATCCAGCGCTTGAAATGTTCCTTGAAGCCGGTGCCCTCGGTGCGCTGGGCCCGCTCGGTGAGCGTGACGTCGGCCGGGTGGGCCAGGTCGAAGGCCAGGTGGGCGGCCGACGAATGCCGCTGCGCCGCCTCGGGCTCCAGGCAGCGCAAGATGATTTCCTGCAGCCAGGGCGCGATGTCCGCGCGCAGCGCACGCGGCGGCTTCGGGTCCATCCACAGGCGCTGGCGCATGCCGCCGTCGCTCTGGGGGGCACCGAAGGGCAGTTCGCCGGTCGCGAGTTCGTAGAGGATCACGCCGATGGCGAAGATGTCGCTGCGCGTGTCGCCCCGCACGCCGACCACCTGTTCCGGCGCGATCCAGGCGGGAGAGCCCACCGCCTTGCGCAGCTCTTCGGCCAGCAGGTCGGGAAAGTGGGCATGGCACGAGAGGCCGAAGTCCAGCAGCACGGCCGTGCCGTCGGGCTCGATCAGCACGTTGGCGGGCTTGAGGTCGTGGTGGCAGACGTTCTGCCGGTGCAGGCTGTGCACCGCGTGGGCCAGTGCCGTGCCCAGCCGGGCGACTTCCTCGGAGGACAACGGGGTGTAGGGTTCACCGGGTTGCGGCAGCCAGTGGTCCAGCGTCCGGCCCTCGACGTATTCCATGACGAGGTAAGGCACGTTGTCGAGATCGCCGGCCGCGACGAAATGGGGCACGTGCGGGCCGGTGAGCACTTGCAGCAGCTGGTGCTCGACCTCGAAGCTGACGATGTTCTCGGCGCCGTCTCCTGCGGTCATGCGCGGAATCTTCATCACCATCCGGAAGCCGGGGTCGCCGGCGCCGTTGGCGTAGTGGACGGCATAGATGTGGGCCATGCCCCCGGAGTGGATGCACTCGTCGACGACAAATCCGTCGAGCTGGGTTCCCGGTTCCAGCAACTTCATCGCGCGGTGTCACCTTCCCTCTTCGAGACGCCTGGCAAAAAACTCCGGCAGACCGGCGCGCCGCACCGAGGCCGCTGCCGCCGCATGGTCGTACGGTACCCGCTGAAAGCACAGCCGGGCCTGCTCCATGTCAAACACCGCGTACATCGCGGTGGGCTGCCCGTCGCGCGGCTGGCCGACCGATCCGACGGTGGCGATCCACTGGCGGTGACCGGGCGTGGGAATCTCGACGCCGGGGGTGGGCTTGAAGGCCATCAGGCCACGGCCGCTGCCTCTGTAGTACAGGGTCTGTTGGTGCACATGACCGCCGAACACATAGCGGACGCCGGGCTGCTGCAGCGCCGCTTCCAGGCTGACGCCGGCGCTGCGCTCGTCTTCCACATAGCGCCATCTCTGCGGCGCATCGGCGCTGGCATGCACCAGCAGGCAGGGGCCCAGGGTGGCCGTGAACGGGAGCGCGGCCAGGAAGCTGCGCTGCTGCGCCGAGAGCTGCTCGTGGGTCCAGCGGGCGGTCGAGTCGCCCATCTGCAGGGACTGCGCCGGAGGCTCGACCGCCATCGCGTCGTGATTGCCTTTGACCAGCACGGCGCCATCCTCGGCCAGTGCCATCACCTTCTGCATCACCGCGCCCGGATCGCCGCCGTAGCCGACCAGATCGCCGAGCAGGGCGAACCGCGTGCATCCGTTGAGCCAGGCGTGTTCCAGGCAGGCGTCGAGGGCCTGCACGTTGGCGTGGATGTCGGAGAGCAGCGCCAGTTTCATGGAGGGTGGGCGGGTGTGTCGGCGGTCTTCAGGGCGGGGGCACACCGAGGGCCTGCGCGAGCTCTTTCACGGCGGCCGCCGGTGCGGACTTGGCGATGGCCGGCAGCAGGGCGACGAGGTCGTTGTATCCACCCGCGCCTTCGACCGCCAGGTTGAGACGGAATCCACGCAGCCCCAGGGCCGCCGTGATGCGGATGGCGATGGGGTACGCCTTTTTGTATCGATCGACGTCCGATTCCCCGGAGGGGTTTGTGGCTTCGGTTGCCGGCGCTGCGCTGGCGCCAGCCTGTGCTACTGGAGCCTGGAGGAATTCCTTTTCCACCAGGTCCAGGATGTCGGCCTGGGTCACTCCCAGACCAACGGTGGAGGACAGCACCTCTTCGAGGGGGCGTTGTCCGTCAAAAAGTAGGAAGGCGGCTCGCTGACGGGCAGACATCAACGGATTGCGTTGCTTGAATGCCTGCTGACCCGCCTCTGTTTTCTGGTAGCGCAAAACGAATGGCCGATGGGGCGCCGTTGCCTCTTACTGCTTGGCCGGGGCTTCGGCAGGGGCGGCGGCTGGCGCGGGAGCGGGAGCGGCGGCCGGTGCATCGGTTTTGGCCGGCTCGCTGTGGGTGGCTTCGCTGCCGTGCTTTTCACCGCCCATGTCGATGTCGCCACCGCTCTTCATGAGCATGAACAGGGCGAGTGCCGCGAAGACGATGAAACCGATGAGGATCTTGATCATGAAACTTACCTTCCTGGTAAAAAGAAACCCATGCAGGGCATGGGCTTGTAGGGAACCGGGTGAGCACCGGTTCGCCGCCCTGCGGACGGCGAACCGTCTCACAAATTTCAGTCGTTGGCGTAGATGTCAACGTCCTTGGTTTCCTTGATGAACAGCGTGCCGATGATGAAGGTCGCGGCAGCGATGATGATCGGGTACCAGAGTCCGTTGTACATGTTACCGGTCTGGGCCACGATGGCAAAGGCCGTCGTGGGCAGCAGGCCACCGAACCAGCCGTTGCCGATGTGGTAGGGCAGGGACATGGAGGTGTAGCGGATGCGGGTCGGGAACATTTCCACCAGCATGGCGGCAATCGGGCCGTACACCATGGTCACCAGGATCACCAGGTAGGTCAGGATCACGACGATCATGACCTTGTCCAGCTTGGCGGGATCGGCCTTGGTCGGGTAGCCGGCGGCCTTGAGGGCGGCGCCCAGCTTGGCGGTCAGGGTGGCGTCCTTGGCCTTCTTCTCGTCGCCCAGGGTCTTCGCCGCATCTTCGGCGGCCTTCAGTGCCTTGGCATCGGCGTTGCCGGCGGCCTTCATGTCGGCCACCTTCTTCTCGGCGGCGGCCTTGGCAGCGGCGATGTCCTCCGGCGTGATGGCGGTGCTGATCACGGTCTCACCAACCTTGATCGTGGCGGGGGTGCCGGCAGCGGCGACTTCGTTGGAGTAGCTCACCGAGGCCGAAGCCAGTTTCTGCTTGGCGATGTCGCACGAGCTGGTGAACTTGGCGGTACCGGTCGGGTTGAACTGGAACGAGCATTCGGCCGGGTTGGCGGTCACGACCACCTTGCTGGACTGCTGGGCCTTGTGCAGGTCGGGGTTGGCGGCCTTGGTCAGGGCTTCGAAGACCGGGAAGTAGGTCAGCGCAGCCAGCAGGCAACCGGCCATGATGATGGGCTTGCGGCCGATCTTGTCGGACAGGGCGCCGAACACCACAAAGAATGGGGTGCCGATCACCAGCGAGGCCGCGACCAGCACGTTGGCGGTGGCGCCGTCGACCTTGAGCGACTGGGTCAGGAAGAACAGGGCGTAGAACTGGCCCGAGTACCAGACCACGGCCTGGCCGGCGGTCAGACCGATCAGGGCCAGGATCACGATCTTCAGGTTTTTCCATTGGCCGAAGGACTCGGCCAGCGGCGCCTTGGAGGTCTTGCCCTCGGCCTTCATCTTCTGGAAGGCGGGCGATTCGTTCATCTGCAGACGGATCCACACCGAAACGGCCAGCAGCACGATGGAGACCAGGAACGGCACGCGCCAGCCCCAGTCGGCAAAGGCTTCTTCGCCCAGGGCGGTGCGGGTACCCAGGATCACCATCAGCGACAGGAACAGACCCAGCGTGGCCGTGGTCTGGATCCAGGCGGTGTAGGCGCCGCGCTTGCCGTGCGGTGCGTGCTCGGCCACGTAGGTGGCCGCGCCGCCGTACTCACCACCCAGCGCCAGGCCCTGCAGCATGCGCAGGCCGATCAGGATCACCGGTGCGGCCACGCCGATCGAGGCGTAGTTGGGCAGCACGCCGACGATGAAGGTGGCGCCACCCATGATCAGGATCGTGACCAGGAAGGTGTACTTGCGGCCGATCATGTCGCCCAGACGGCCGAACACGATGGCGCCGAAGGGGCGAACAATGAAGCCGGCCGCGAAGGCCAGCAGCGCGAAGATGAACGCAGACCCCTGGTCAAGGCCGCTGAAGAACTGCTTCGCGATGATGGCCGCGAGCGAGCCGTACAGATAGAAGTCGTACCACTCGAACACGGTGCCGAGGGACGACGCAAAGATCACTTTGCGTTCCTCGGGCGTCATCGGCCGGGATGCGGTTGTCGCCATGAATTTGTCTCCTGTTGTTAACGATGCGGTGACCTTTTGCTGGTCACCTGAAATCGATTTTTTGGAGGCCGCCTGACGGCGTTCTGACGAAATGTCACAAATCCCGGGGAGGGTCCTTGTTTCTAGGGTTAGTCCCTACCCAAACACGGTAAGTGTTTTCCCGGGGGGTCAGTAGGCCAGCCGCTCGGGCCGGATTTCCTGCAGGATCGTGGTGGCGATTTCCTCGATCGATTTGGTGGTGGTCGAAAGCCAGCGGATGCCCTCGCGCCGCATCATTGCCTCGGCCTCGCTGACCTCCATGCGGCAGTTGTCCAGGCTGGCGTAGCGCGAGTTCGGGCGGCGCTCGTTGCGGATCTCCGAGAGCCGTTCGGGCGCGATCGTCAGGCCGAAGATCTTCTTGCGGTGCGGCAGCAGGGCCGGCGGCAGCTTGCGGCGCTCGAAGTCCTCGGGGATCAGGGGATAGTTGGAGGCCTTGAGGCCGTGTTGCATGGCCAGGTAGAGCGAGGTCGGCGTCTTGCCGCTGCGGCTGACCCCGACCAGGATCACGTCCGAGCCCTGCAGGTCCTTGTGGCTCTGGCCGTCGTCATGCATCAGCGAGAAGTTGATCGCCTCGATCCGGTCGTGGTACTCCTTGCTCTTGGAGGCGTCGGAGAAACGGCCGACCCGGTGGTTGGACTTGATGCCCAGCTCGTCTTCCAGGGGTTCGACGAAGGTGCCGAACATGTCCAGCATCATGCCGTTGCAGTGCTCCTTGACCACCGCCAGCACCTCCATGTTGACCACGGTGGCGAAGACCAGCGGGCGCTTGCCCTCGATTTCCGCCGTGTGGTTGATCTGGCGCACCGCCTGGTGGGCCTTGTCCACGTCGTCCACGAACGGCAGGCGCACCCGCCGCACCGTGGTCTCGAACTGGGCCAGGATGGCGTTGCCAAAGGTCTCGGCGGTGATGCCGGTGCCATCGGAGATGAAGAAGACAGTGCGGTTGGTCATGGTGAATCTGGTCGGGATGCAAGAAATTTCAGTACCGCTCGGCGCCGATTTCAAGACGGAGGGCAGCGAAAGCCGGGGTTGGGCCGTTGGCGCCATCCTACAATCACGGGCGCACAGAATGCCCGCCCCCTGCCCGGTGCACGACCCACAACAGAATCACAGGTCACCCGCTGGCGCATGGAGCCCCCCGGTTTTTCAACCTTAGGAGTCTTCCATGTCCAACCTGTTCGAGCCGACCGATCTGGTCGTGCCTTTCGAAAAACTGCGAATGAGCGATGTCGAGGTCGTCGGCGGCAAGAACGCCAGCCTCGGCGAAATGATTTCGCAACTGCCCCAGGGGGTGAAGGTGCCCACGGGCTTCGCCACCACCGCCCACGCCTTCCGCGAGTTCCTGAAATTCGACGGTCTGGCCGACCGCATCAACGCGCGTCTGGACGCGCTCGATACCGAAGACGTGCGTGCGCTGGCCGCGGCCGGCGCCGAGATCCGCGCCATGGTCGAGAACCAGCCGTTCCCGGCCGACCTGGAAAAGGCGATCCGCGAGTCCTTCGTCACCCTGGTCGGCGGCAACGAGAAAGCCACCTTCGCCGTGCGCTCGTCGGCCACCGCCGAAGACCTGCCCGACGCCTCGTTCGCCGGCCAGCAGGAAACCTTCCTGAACGTGCACGGCATCGACGAGGTGCTGCACAAGATGAAGGAGGTGTTCGCCTCCCTCTACAACGACCGCGCCATCAGCTACCGCGTGCACAAGGGCTTTGCCCATGCCGACGTGGCCCTGTCGGCCGGCGTTCAGCGCATGGTGCGCTCAGACACCGGCGCGGCCGGCGTGATGTTCACCATCGACACCGAGTCGGGCTTTGAAGACGTGGTCTTCATCACCTCCAGCTACGGCCTGGGCGAGACGGTGGTGCAGGGCGCCGTCAACCCCGACGAGTTCTACGTGCACAAGCCCATGCTCAAGGCCGGCAAGCGCGCGGTGATCCGCCGCAACCTGGGCTCCAAGCTGATCCAGATGGTGTTCTCCACACCGGAAGAAAAGGCGGCCACGAAGAAACTGGTCAAGACCATCGACGTGCCGGTCGAGCAGCGCAACCGCTACAGCCTGAGTGCCGAAGACGTCGAGCAGCTGGCGCACTACGCGCTGGTGATCGAGCAGCACTATGGCCGCCCGATGGACATCGAGTGGGGCAAGGACGGCACCGACGGCCAGCTCTACATCCTGCAGGCCCGCCCCGAAACGGTGAAGAGCCAGGCCGCCGGCAAGACCGAGGTCCGCTACAAGCTCAAGGGCAAGGGCGCCGTGCTGGCGTCCGGCCGCGCGATCGGCCAGAAGGTCGGCACCGGCCCGGTGCGCCTGGTGCACAACATCAGCGAGATGGACAAGGTCCAGCCCGGTGACGTGCTGGTGACCGACATGACCGACCCGAACTGGGAGCCGGTGATGAAGCGCGCCAGCGCCATCGTGACCAACCGCGGCGGCCGCACCTGCCACGCGGCCATCATCGCGCGCGAACTGGGCATCCCGGCCGTGGTGGGTTGCGGCAACGCCACCGACCACCTGAAGGACGGCACGCTGGTCACGGTCAGCTGCGCCGAGGGCGACACCGGCCACATCTACGACGGCCTGCTGGAAACCGAGATCACCGAAGTCCAGCGCGGCACCATGCCCGAGGTCGACGTGAAGATCATGATGAACGTCGGCAACCCCCAGCTCGCGTTCGACTTCGCGCAGATTCCCAACGGCGGCGTCGGTCTGGCCCGGCTGGAATTCATCATCAACAACAACATCGGCGTGCACCCGAAGGCGATCCTGGACTACCCGGCGGTCGATGCCGACCTGAAGAAGGCGGTCGAGTCGGTGGCCCGCGGCCACGCCTCGCCGCGTGCCTTCTACGTCGACAAGGTGGCCGAAGGCGTGGCGACCATCGCGGCGGCCTTCTGGCCCAAGCCGGTGATCGTTCGCCTGTCGGACTTCAAGTCCAACGAGTACCGCAAGCTGGTCGGCGGCAGCCGCTACGAGCCGGACGAAGAGAACCCGATGCTGGGCTTCCGCGGCGCGGCGCGCTACATCAGCGAAGACTTCCGCGAAGCCTTCGCGATGGAGTGCGAGGCGCTCAAGCGGGTGCGCGAAGACATGGGCCTGACCAACGTGCAGGTGATGGTGCCCTTCGTGCGCACGCTGGAGCAGGCGCGCAAGGTCACCGAGTTGCTGGCGGCCAAGGGGCTCAAGCGCGGTGAAAACGATCTCAAGCTCATCATGATGTGCGAGATCCCGAGCAACGCCGTGCTGGCGCACGACTTCCTGCAGTACTTCGACGGCTTCTCGATCGGCTCCAACGACCTGACCCAGCTGACCCTGGGCCTGGACCGCGATTCCGGCCTGGAACTGCTGGCGCACGACTTCGACGAACGCGACCCGGCCGTCAAGGCGTTGCTGAAGCTGGCCATCGGTGCCTGCAAGGCCGAGGGCAAGTACGTCGGCATCTGCGGCCAGGGCCCCAGCGACCACCCGGATTTCGCGCAGTGGCTGCGCGACGAGGGCATCAGCTCGATCTCGCTGAACCCGGACTCGGTGGTCGACACCTGGCAGCTGCTGGCCTCCACCGCCAAGTGAACTGACCGCCTCTGAGCGGACCCACGGCCGGGCTTTCGCCCGGCCGTTTTCATTGGTGGCGGTCGCGTAAGGCCGGGGTCAGTGCCCGGCGCACAATCGGCTGCAGAGGCGCGCCGCCGAGCGCGCCCACGACAGAGGAGACGCGCATGCTTCAGGAACTGGACGCCCAACGGCTGGTGGCCCTGTTCGTGGCGGGACTGGCGCTGTTCAACTTCCCGCTGCTCGCGCTCTGGGACCACGACGTCCGCGTGTTCGGGTTGCCGCTGTTTCCCCTGGCCATGTTCCTGATCTGGGCGCTGCTGATCGCGGCCGTGGCCTGGATCGTCGAGCGCTCCCCGGACCTGCCTGCGCCGGACGACGGACCGACCTGAACCATGTTGCCCGTCCCGCTGGTCATCGGCGTCGCGTTCGCCTACCTGTTGCTGCTGTTCGCGGTGGCGTACTGGGGCGACCGCCGCGCGCGCCAGGGGCGGTCGGTGATCGGCAACGCCTGGGTCTACGCGCTGTCGATGGCGGTGTACTGCACCGCGTGGACCTACTTCGGCAGCGTGGGGCGCGCGGCCAGTTCGGGGGTCTGGTTCCTGCCGATCTACCTGGGGCCGATGCTGGCCATGATCCTGGCCTGGATGGTGGTGCGCAAGATGATCCGCATCGCCCGCACCTACCGCATCACCTCGATCGCTGACTTCATCGCCAGCCGTTATGGCAAGAGCCGGCTGCTGGCGGGGCTGGTGACCCTGATCACGGTGGTCGGCATCGTTCCCTACATCGCGCTGCAGCTCAAGGCGATCGCCAGCGGTTATGCCGTGATGACCTCGCCGCTGGGTGGGGCGGCCTCCGCGCCGGTGGACTGGTGGCGCGACAGCACGCTGTTTGTGGCGCTGGCGCTGGCCGGCTTCACCATGGTGTTCGGCGCGCGCCACCTCGACAGCACCGAGCGGCACGAGGGCATGGTGGCTGCCATCGCGTTCGAGTCGGTGGTCAAGCTGCTGGCCTTCCTGGCGGTGGGGCTGTTCGTGGTCTTCGGTCTCTACCAGGGGCTGGGCGACCTGTTCGACCGCGCGCAGGGCGACGCGGCCATCCACCGCCTGCTGCAGTTCGACCAGGGCAAGCCGTTTGCCTACGCGCAGTGGACCGGGCAGACCCTGCTGGCGATGCTCTCGGTGCTGTTCCTGCCGCGCCAGTTCCAGGTGATGGTGGTCGAGAACGTGCAGGAGCAGCACCTGCGGCGCGCGGTCTGGGTGTTTCCGCTCTACCTGCTGCTGATCAACCTGTTCGTGCTGCCGATCGCCATCGGCGGGCTGATGCATTTCGGTCCCGGGCGCATGGACCCGGAAACCTTCGTGCTGTCGCTGCCGCTGTCGGCCGGCTGGCACGGGCTGGCGCTGGTGGCGTTCGTGGGCGGGCTGTCGGCGGCGACGGGCATGGTGATCGTCGAGGCGATCGCCGTCTCGACCATGGTGTGCAACGACCTGGTGATGCCGTTGCTGCTGCGCGGTCGGGCCGGCGGGACCGGCGCCTCGGGCGACCTGACGGGGCTGCTGCTGCTGATCCGGCGGCTGGCGATCCTGGCGGTCCTGCTGATGGGCTACCTGTACTTCCATCTCGCGGGCGAGGCCTACGCGCTGGTGAGCATCGGCCTGATCAGCTTCGCCGCGGTGGCGCAGTTCGCCCCCGCAATGCTGGGTGGCATGTACTGGAAGGGCGGTACGCGGCGCGGCGCGCTGGCGGGGCTGCTGCTGGGCTTCCTGTTCTGGGCCTACACGCTCATGCTGCCGTCGCTGGCCAAGTCGGGCTGGCTGGCCGACGGCTTCCTGCAGCACGGCCTGTTCGGCTGGGCCTGGTTGCGGCCGGAAGCCTTCCTGGGCCTGGCCGGTCTGGACAACCTGACCCATTCATTGTTCTGGAGCCTGCTGGCCAATGTGGGCGCCTATGTCGGGGTGTCGCTCTGGCGCGCTCCGTCGGCGGCCGAGACCAGCCAGGCGCTGCTGTTTGTCGACGTGTTCCGGCGCACCGACACGGCGCATCCCGTGTTCTGGCAGGGCCGGGCGCAGGTCGGTGCGCTGCAGGCGCTGATGGCGCGCTTCATGGGCGCAGCCCGGACGCAGCAGCTGGTCGACAGCTTTGCTGCCGAGTCCGGGATGGCGCTCGCGCCGCAGATGCCGGCGCACCCGCGGCTGGTGCAGTTCGTCGAGACGCAGCTGGCGGGCGCCATCGGCAGCGCTTCGGCGCGGGTCATGGTGGCCTCGGTGGCGGAGGAGGAGGCGCTGGAGCTCGACGACGTGATGCGCATCCTCGACGAGGCCTCGCAACTGCGCAGCTATTCGCGGGCGCTGGAAGAGAAGTCGCTGTCGCTGGAGCGCGCGACCACCGAACTGCGCGAGGCCAACCAGAAGCTGCAGAGCCTGGACCACCTGAAGGACGACTTCATGTCGTCGGTGACGCACGAGCTGCGCACGCCCTTGACATCCATCAGGGCGCTGTCGGAACTGATGCGGGACGATGACGACATGGACCTGCCGCAGCGGCAGCAGTTTCTGGGCATCATCGTGGCCGAGGCCGAGCGCCTGAGCCGCCTGGTCAACCAGGTGCTGGACATGGCCAAGATCGAGGCCGGGCACGCCGAGTGGACGGTGGACGATGTGGACCTGCGCGAGGTGGCCGGGCAGGCCGCGGGCAGCATGGCCGAGATGTACCGCGAGCGCGCGGTGGCACTGGAACTGCGGCTGGACACGGAAGTTGCGGTGGTCCGGGCCGACGCGGACCGTCTGACCCAGGTGGTGCTGAACCTGCTGTCCAACGCGCTGAAGTATGCGCCGCCACAGGGCGGGCGGGTGCAGCTGGTGCTGTTCCGGGACGGTGGCGACGTGGTGGTCGAGGTGCAGGACAACGGCCCCGGCATCCCGGCCGACCAGCAGGCCACGGTGTTCGAGAAGTTCCGGCAGGTGGCGGGCGATGCGCACTACCGGCCCGGAGGCACCGGCCTGGGGTTGCCGATCAGCCGGCAGATCGTCGAGCACTTCGGCGGTCGCATGTGGCTGCGGTCCGTGCCGGGGCAGGGCGCCTGTTTCGGGTTTGCGCTGCCGGCGGCCGGACCCGGCGAGAGACCAGACAACAACGAAGGAGACCAATGACATGACTGCCAAGATCCTGATCGCCGACGACGAGCCCAACATCCTGATCTCGCTGGAGTTCCTGATGAAGCGCGAAGGCTTCGAGGTGGTGCTGGCGCGCGACGGGCAGGAGGCGATCGACGCGATCGTGCGCGAGCGCCCGGCGCTGGTGCTGCTGGACGTGATGATGCCGGTCAAGACCGGCTTTGACGTGTGCCACGAGGTGCGGGCCAACGAGGCGGTGCGCGACACGCTGATCGTGATGCTGACCGCCAAGGGGCGCGACACCGATGTGGCCAAGGGCCTGGCGCTGGGCGCCAATGCCTACATGACCAAACCGTTCTCGACCAAGGAGCTGGTGCAGAAGGTGCGCGAGCTGCTCGGAGGCGCGGCATGAGTGGTCAGAAGCGGATCGACCGGCGCCTGTGGTGGTTGCTCGGCGGCGCGGCCGGGGCGTCCCTGCTGTGGCTGGCCGCGACCTTGGGCCTGATCGGCTCGGCGATGGATGCGCAGGAGCGCCAGGCCGTGCTGCAGACGGTCGGCGACCGGCTGATCCTGATTCTGCTCACCTGGGCCGCCGGCATGGCGCTGATCGGCTGGGGGCTCAAGCGCTGGTTCGACCTCTGGGTGACGCCCTCGGTGCAACTGGCCGAGGAGGCGCAGGTGCTGCTGCGGACCGATGTGGTGCGCGAGCTCACGCCCAAGGGCAACGCCGAGACCAAGGTGCTGGTGGGGCTGTTCAACCAGCTGGTCGGCCAGCGCGAGGCGCTGCGCCATCAGATGGACGCCCGGGTGCGCGAGGCGGCGCAGGGCATCGAGCAGGAGAAGAGCCGGCTGGCGGCGCTGATGTCCGAGCTGACCCAGAGCGTGGTGGTCTGCAACCTGGACGGCCGCATCCTGCTCTACAACAACCGCGCGCGCATGCAGTTCCGCGCCCTGTCGCAGGCGCCCGGCGTCGCCGGCGGCGCCGAACTGATCGGCCTGGGCCGCTCGGTGTACGGTGTGTTCGACCGCAAGCTGGTGGCGCACGCGCTGGAGAACATCCGTCAGCGCATGCAGCGTGGCGCGGGTCAGCCCTCGGCCCAGTTTGTGACCACGACGCCGGCCGGCCAGCTGCTGCGGGTGCAGATGGCACCGGTTCGGGCGCCCTCCGTCGACCCCGCGGAAGATCGCTCGACCGAGCTGACCGGCTTCGTGCTGATGCTGGACAACATCACCCGCGAGTTCGAGGCGGAATCGGCCAAGGACCAGGTGCTGCACACGCTGACCGAACGCAGCCGCGCGGCCATGGCGAACATGCAGGCCGCGCTGGACATGCTCGACTATCCCGACCTGGACGCGCCGATGCGCGAGCGCTTCCTGGGTGTGCTCCGCGACGAGACCCGGTCGCTGAGCCAGCGCATCGGCGAGCTCGAAAGTGGATCGGCCGACAGCCTCAAGACCCGCTGGCCGCTGGAGGACATGCTGGGGGCCGATCTGGTGACGGCATCGCTCAAGCGCATCGAATCGCTGTCCATGCCCGCCACAGCAGCCGAGGTCGATGCCTCGCTGTGGCTCAAGGTCGAGAGCTTCTCTCTGATGCAGGCACTGGCCTATCTGGCCGGCCGGTTGGCCGACGAGTTCGAGGTGCGCTTCGTGCAGCTGCGTCTGCAGCCGGCGACCGGTTCGGCCGGCAAGGCCTGGCTGGACCTGATCTGGAGCGGGCAGGCGATGAGCACCGAGACGGTGATGAGCTGGGAGCTGGACCCGATGAAGGTCGGCGGTGAAGCCCTGCGCCTGACCGTGCGCGATGTGGTCGAGCGGCACAACGGGGCCTTCTGGTTCGAGCGCGAACGCGTCCGCCACCAGGCGTTTTTCCGCTTCCTGCTGCCGCTGGCCAATCCGCAGGAGCAGGCCGAGGCGGCGGACTTCGCGGCCGGCGACAGCCGGCCCGAGTACTACGACTTCGACCTGTTCAAGACCACCGAGCAGACCCGCTCCATGGACGACCGCCTGCTGACCGATCTGGTCTACACGGTGTTCGACACCGAGACCACCGGCCTAAACCCGGCACAAGGCGACGAGATCCTCCAGATCGGTGCGGCGCGCATCGTCAACCACAAGCTGCTCAGGCAGGAGTGCTTCGAGCAGCTGGTCAATCCGCAGCGCCTGATTCCGCCGGCGTCGATCCCGATCCACGGCATCCAGCCCGAGATGGTCATGGGAAAACCCACGATCGACCAGGTGCTGCCAGCGTTTCACGCCTTCGCGCAGGACACGGTGCTGGTGGCGCACAACGCGGCGTTCGACATGCGCTTCCTGCAGCTCAAGGAGAAGGTCGCCGGGGTGGCGTTTGACCATCCGGTGCTGGACACGCTGCTGCTGTCGGCGGTGGTCCATCCCAACCAGGACTCACACAAGCTGGAAGCGATCGCCGAGCGCTTCAGCGTCACCGTGGTCGGCCGGCACACCGCGCTGGGCGACGCCATGGTGACGGCAGAGGTGTTCCTCAAGCTGATCCCCCTGCTCGCCGAAAAGGGCATCCACACCCTGGGCCAGGCGCGCGAGGCGGCGCAGAAGACGTACTACGCCCGAATAAAGTATTGACCCCCCCGCGCCGCCTGCGGCGTCACCCCCCAGGGGGCGGCACTGGCGGCCCGGCAGAGCCGGTTCCGCGGTGCCCTGGAATCAACTCCCCCTCGACACCCAAACCCTTTCTCCGGAGTGCGTGACCGATTCGAGGATGCGGTGGAACCGGCTTCGCCGGGCCACTCGCATCGCCCCCTGGGGGGTGACGCGCCGCGAGGCGCGGCGCGGGGGGGGTCAGAATCTCCCGGCCTGGTACCGGTGCCCCAGCGCCTTCTGCATCGACTGCACCACCACGAACGCGTCCTTGAGCTGGGTCTGTTCGAAGTTGGAGAGTTCTTCGGGGCGCAGGTGGTTGTCGGGCACGAGGCCGGCGTTCATCTGCCTGGTCTGGTGCTGCAGGCGCAGGAACGCCAGGAATTCCAGCGCGTCCTGCAGGTCGCGCGCGTTCTTCTCGTTCAGGGCGCCATTGGCGTTGGCCGCGCGCAGGCGGTCTTGCGTGTTGACGTCTTCGTCACCGCCGGCCAGCGCATACACCCGCGCCATGTCGACCACCGGCACCACACCGTGGTGTTTGAGGTCGACGGTGCCCTTGTGTTCGCCGCTGCGCACGGTGGCAATGCCCTTGAACATGCCCAGCGGCGGCTCGCGCAGCAGGGCATTGCCGACCAGGTGGGCCAGGAAGATCGTGTTGCCCCGGGTGCGCTGCAGCACATGGCGGCGCACGGCACTGAGCAGCTCGCTGTTGCCGTGGATCGCGCGCATGTCGAAGAACACGCAGGTCAGCATCAGCGCGGTCGGGTCGGGCTGGCTGGTCCACTCGGTGAAGTATTCGATCCAGCGCCGGCGCGGTTGCCGCCACTGGTCGGTCATGGCCATCATTTCGCCGGGACAGTACACATAACCGCAGGCGTTCAGGCCATCGCACACGAAGGTCGCCAGCGCCTTGAAGTAGGCGCCGTGTGTCGCCTCGTCGTAGGCGTCGTCGATCACCATGCAGTTGTCCTGGTCGGACCTGGCGGTCTGTTCGCTGCGGGCCTGCGAGCCGGCCGCGACCCAGACGTAGTCGACCGGCGGCGGTCCCAGTCTCGCTTCACCGAGTTGCAGCAGGCGCGTGGTGATGGCGTCGGTGATCGTGGTGATGATGCGGCCGGTGTTGTCGGCCGAGGCCTGCGCCGCCGCAAGGCTCCGCTGCAGGCGCCCGATCTTGCCGGCGGCGTTCTGCAGCCCCTCGATGCTGGGCTGCTTGTAGATGTCGCCGGCGAGGTAGACCGCCGAGGTGCTGTGCTGCTCGGTCAGGTCGGTCGCGGTGATCATGCCGGCGATCTGCTGGCCATCGAGCACCGGCACATGGTGGATCGCGTGGCGGGCCATCAGCAGCAGGGCGTCGAAGGCGGGCGCCCGCAGGTCGACACTCATCGGCGCCAGCGTGGCGATGTCGGCAATCGGCCGGGCGGTGTCCAGGCCGGCGGCGATGACGCGGTTGCGCAGGTCTCGGTCGGTGATCAGGCCGAACAGCAGGCCCTGTTCAACGATCAGCACCGACGACACCCGCTGCTCGCTCATGATGCGCGCGGCGTCGCGGATGCTGGTCTCCGGGGCGAGCGTGATCGGTTCGCGCCGGATCAGGGCACGCACCGGGGTGCTCATGAGGTTCAGCGCCGGGTCGCCGCCAGGCAGGCCCGGGTCCGGGGCCCGGGTGCCGGAGGACCCGTTGCCGAGCAGGTAGGCCAGGGCGGGAGAGTCCTCGCGCCAGCCTTGCACCGTGGCGGCATCGATGCCGGTGAAGCGCACCTTGCCCCTGGCCTGAGCGGCCAGCACCCCGGTGGCTCCGCCATGGTTGGCCCCGAACAGCTCACCCGCGCGCAGCAGCAGCACGGTGTCGCCGGCCGCGTCCAGCAGGGCGCATTCGCCCTCGATCAGCCAGTAGAGGGCGCTTGCCAGCGGCTGGTCGCCGGCCAGGCGCTCGCCGTCGTCGGCCAGCTGCACCTTCAGTGTCTGCGCCAGCGTGTCCCTGGCGGCGGGTGGCAGCAGCCCGAGCACCCGGTGGGCCTCCAGCAAGGCGGCCAGTGGCGTGGTGTTTCCTTCGAGATGATCCATGCGCGGTGGGGTCCGGGGGCGAAGCGGTCATGCTACACCCGCGGTATGGGCGCGCCGCGGGTTTACCCTCTCGGTGTTTGACCGGACAGGGATGCGGTGCGGGTGCTTTGTAAGCGGTTGGTAAGATGCCAAATCAGAATGGGCTGACTTTGACGCGTTGCTTACATGCTGACTCTCATCACCACCGTCAAACTCGTCGTTGAAATCGCACTCCTGGCACTGCTGGGGCAGTGGGTGCTGGGCCTGATCGCCGGGCCGCGCAAGGACAGCAATCTGTTCTATCAGTTGCTGCAGCAGGTGGGGCGACCCTTCGTGCTCCTGGTCGGTGTCCTGCCCCCCCGGTTTGTGCTGCAACGGCACCACCCCTTGGTGGCGTTTCTCATGCTCGGCTTTGTCTGGGCGCTGGTGACGGTCGCCAAGATTTCCCATTGCCTCTCGGTCGGGGTCCAGCTGTGTCGTTGAGGGCCAGCCTGGACGGCTGGTGCATGCGCTGGCAGGTCCGCCTGTTGCTGGTGTCCGGGCGGAAGTCGCGGGCGCGCGATTGCCTGACCCGCCGCCTCATGGCCCTCCCGGACGATCGCTACGCGCTGTCTTCGCTGGCGGTTCTGCAAGCCGGGCAGGGCGACCGCGCCGGTGCCGTGCAGACCCTTGAACACCTGGTGCGGGTGGCGCCTTCGCTGGCAACAGCCTGGTTCAATCTCGGTTTTCTGCTGGAAGCCCAGGACCGGCTGGAGGACGCTGTGGCCGCGTTCCGCCGCGCGACCGACATCCAGCCCGATCTGGACCGGGCCTGGTACGGGCTGGGTCTCTGCCTGATCCGCCTGCGCCGTTTCGACGAAGCGGTCGAGGCCTTGCGCAGGAACACGGCACTGCAGCCCATGAGCCCGTTTGGCTGGTACCAGCTGGCGCGGGTGCATGCAGACCGGCAGGAGCCGGAAGAAGCGCGGCGGATCATTCGCCACCTCCGTGGATTCGAACCCAAGGTGGCGGCGCAACTGGAGCGCGAGACCGGGCTCGGTCTGCTGGCCGCGCCCGGCACGGAGCCGCTGGCATGTCACTGACCCGTCAGGCGTTGCAAAGAGGGCGGTGCCATGGAATCCAGTGAGAGCCGGCGCCACTACTGGCGCAAGAATCTCGCCGTCATCGCTGTGCTGATGCTCATCTGGTTTGTGGTGACCTTTGTCGTGGGCTACTACGCGCGTGAACTCAGCTTCAATTTCTTCGGCTGGCCCTTCAGTTACTGGGTGGGCGCGCAGGGCGCTCCGGTGGTGTACTGCCTGATCATCGGCTTCTACGCCTGGTACATGCACCGCCAGGATGTCGGTCACGACGTGGACGAGGACGAAGAGTGACCAGGGTGTCGAAGAAGGCCTTCAAGCAGCAGCTGGACAAGGTGTACTCCTGGTACACGATCGGCTTCTTTGTCTTCGTGGCGACCCTGGCCGCGCTGGAGCAGATCGGCCTGTCGCGCGAGTGGATCGGCTTCATCTTCCTGCTGGCGACCGTGGGGCTGTACGCCGCGATCGGCATCATGAGCCGCACCACCGATGCGGCCGAGTACTACGTGGCCGGCCGGCGGGTGCCGGCGGTCTACAACGGCATGGCCACCGGCGCCGACTGGATGTCGGCCGCCTCGTTCATCGGCTTGGCCGGCACGCTCTATCTGACGGGCTATGCAGGCCTGGCGTTCATCATGGGCTGGACGGGTGGCTACTGCCTGGTGGCGCTGTTCCTCGCGCCCTACCTGCGCAAGTTCGGCCAGTACACGATTCCCGACTTCCTGGGCGAGCGCTACGGCGGCAACCTGCCGCGCTTCATCGGCATTGCCGCAGCCATCCTCTGCTCGTTCACCTATGTGGTCGCGCAGATCTATGGCGTTGGCCTGATCACCTCGCGCCTGACCGGTGTGGCCTTCGAGCTGGGCATCTTTCTCGGACTCGGAGGCATCCTGGTCTGCTCCTTCCTGGGCGGCATGCGTGCCGTGACCTGGACCCAGGTCGCCCAGTACATCATCCTGATCGTGGCCTACATGATTCCGGTGGTCTGGCTGTCGGTGAAACAGACCGGCGTGCCGGTGCCGCAACTGGTCTACGGCTTCCAGCTGGAGAAGGTGACCGCCAAGGAGAAGCTGCTCACCAACGATCCCAAGGAACTGGAGGTGCGCGAGATCTACCAGAAGCGCGCCGCCGAGCTCGATGCCAAGCTGCGGCACCCGGCGGCGGCGCTGGCGGCCGACCGTGCGGCCGCGACGGCCCGGCTGGCCGAGGTGCGCGCGGCCAACGCGTCGATGGGCAAGATGGCGGCCGCAGAGAAGGCGCTGGCGGCCGTGCCCAAGGACGAGTCTTCCGCCATCGCCGAATGGACCCGGGTCAAGGCGCTGGCCGAAACCAAGTCCCGGCCGCTCAACGGCATGCCGGCCCATTCCGCCCAGTTTTCGGGTGACCCTCAGGGCAGCGAGCCGGAGCGCAAGGCCTTTGACGGTTCGCGCCGCAATTTCCTGGCGCTGATCTTCTGCCTGATGGTCGGCACGGCGGCCTTGCCCCACATCCTGATGCGCTACTACACGGTGCCCAGCGTGCGCGAAGCCAGGCAGTCGGTGACGTGGTCGCTGTTTTTCATCTTCCTGCTGTACATCACGGCACCGGCGCTGGCGGTGATGGTCAAGTACGAGGTGTTCCATGTGCTGATCGGCACGCCGTTCGACCAGTTGCCGCAGTGGGTGGCGGCCTGGAACAAGGTCGATCCGACCCTGCTGTCGCTGACCGACGTGAACAAGGACAACATCCTGCAGCTCAACGAGATGACGATCGGCGGCGACATCGTGGTGCTGGCCACGCCGGAGATTGCCGGTCTGCCGTACGTGATTTCAGGGCTGGTCGCGGCCGGCGGCCTGGCCGCAGCCCTGTCGACCGCCGACGGCCTGCTGCTGACCATTTCCAGTGCCCTGTCGCACGACCTGTATTACAAGATGATCGATCCCAACGCGTCGACGGCACGCCGGGTGACGATCTCCAAGATGCTGCTGCTGATCGTGGCCCTGCTGGCCGCCTACGTCGCGGCACAGAAGCCGGCCGACATCCTGTTTCTGGTGTCGGCGGCGTTTTCTTTCGCGGCGGCCGCCTTCTTCCCGGCGCTGGTGCTGGGCATCTTCTGGAAACGGGCCACCGGCATCGCGGCTTCGCTGGGCATGATCGCCGGCCTGGGCATGACCACCTATTACATGGTGATGAACCAGCCCTGGCTGCGCGGCATCTTCGGCGTGACCCGGCCGGTGCACCTCTGGTGGGACATACAGCCCATTTCGGCCGGCGTTTTCGGGGTCCCGGTGGGATTTCTGGTGATCATCCTGGTCAGCCTGTTCACCCACACGCCCAGCCGGAAATCCCAGGAGCTGGTCGAGCACGTCCGCTACCCCAACTTGAAGATGAACTGATCCGACGGGAAATTTGCTAGAATCATGGGCTTCGCCTTGCCGCACCCCGTGTTGACGCCGGGGGCGGCTGTTCTGCAAAAACCGTGCTTTCACCGAAAGCACGGGTCATCCACAAGGAGAGTCCATGCGTCATTACGAAATCGTTTTGCTGATCCACCCGGATCAAAGCGAACAAGTTCCGGCCATGCTGGAGCGCTACAAGGGCATGATCACCACCGGTGGTGGCAAGATCCATCGCGTTGAAGACTGGGGCCGCCGCCAGCTGGCTTACCAGATCAACAAGCTGTCCAAGGCCCACTACCTGTGCGTCAACATCGAAGCCGACCAGGCCGTGATGGGTGAACTGGAACACGCGTTCAAGTTCAACGACGCCGTGCTGCGCCACCTGACCGTGCAGAAGAAGAAAGCCGAAACCGGCCCTTCGAGCATGATGAAGGCGGTCGAGCGCGAGGAAGCCCGCAAGCTGGCTGCGCCCGAGCAGCGTGAAGGCCGCGAATCCCGCGAGCCTCGCGAACAGCGCGCCGAGGCCTGATCCCGGCGCGTGACATCGCCAGCGGGTACCAACCAGTTTGAAGTGTCGGCCACGGTGGTGCAGGTCCAGAGCCTGCGCTACACCCCGGCAGGCATTCCGGCGGTCAATCTCGTGCTGGAGCACGAATCGACCGTCGTCGAACTGGACACCCCGCGATCCGTGAAGCTGCAGATTCGCGCCGTGGCCTTCGGGGCACTGGCCGAAACCCTCTCGAGGCAGAGCCTTGAAATGGTCGGCAGGTTTCAGGGATTCATGGCGAATGCACGCAACGGCAAAGGCGTTGTGTTCCATATCCAAGATTTCAGCAAGACATAGGAAAGGCCCATCATGGCTGCACCGAAACGTTTCAACAAAGACAAGCGCCCCAAGCGCAACACCCAATCGCTGCTGTTCAAGCGCAAGCGCTTCTGCCGCTTCACCGTCGCTGGTGTGGAAGAAGTCGACTACAAGGACGTGGACGTCCTGCGCGATTTCATCTCTGAAAACGGCAAGATCATTCCCGCCCGCCTGACCGGCACCCGCGCGATCTACCAGCGCCAGGTGACCACCGCCATCAAGCGCGCCCGCTTCCTGGCCATGCTGCCGTACAGCGACCAGCACCGCGTCTGATAGGGAGAATCACATGCAAATCATTCTGCTCGACAAAGTTGTCAACCTCGGTTCGCTGGGTGATGTGGTCAAGGTCAAGGACGGCTACGCCCGCAACTTCCTGATCCCGTCCGGCCGTGCCCGCCGTGCCACCCAGACCGCCGTGGCCGAATTCGAAGCCCGCCGTGCCGATCTGGAAAAGGCCGCCGCTGCCAAGCTGTCCGAAGCCCAGGCCCTGGGTGAGAAGATCGCTGGCCTGAATCTCAAGCTGAGCCAGAAGGCCGGCGTGGACGGTCGCCTGTTCGGCTCCGTCACCAACCACGACGTGTCCGAAGAGCTGAACAAGCAAGGGTTCGCTGTGGTCAAGGCCCAGGTGCGCATGCCCAACGGTCCGCTCAAGACCGTGGGTGAGTACACCGTCAGCGTGAACCTGCACACCGACGTCACGGTCGACGTGGCTGTCACGGTGCTGGGCGAAACCGCCTGAGTCCCTGGGGCGGCATCTGCCGTCCTGAAAAAGGCCGCTGCCTCCGGGTCAGCGGCCTTTTTGTTTCTGCCAGCCACTTATCCCGTCGGTTCCCCAGCCTGTGCACGCGTTGTCCACAGACTTGTCCCATGACAGGAATGGGGGTGCGGCGTACCATTTCAGGATTCACAGGAACGCCATGGCCGCCGTCTTCTCTTCTTCGCTTTCCTCCTTCGATGCCGGTCTGGATGAGGCCGGCTTTGGTTCCGACCAGCAGCTCGCCCAGCTGCGTGTGCCTCCGCACTCGATTGAGGCCGAGTCCAGTGTGCTGGGAGGCCTGCTGCTGGACAACGGCGCATGGGACCGGGTCGCCGACCTGATCAACGATTCCGACTTCTACCGCTACGAACACCGCCTGACCTATTCGGCGATTGCCACGCTGGTCAATGCCAGCAAGCCTGCCGACGTGGTGACCGTGTACGAGCATCTGCAGAACCTGGGCAAAGCCGACGAAGCCGGTGGCCTGGCCTACCTGAATTCGCTGGCTCAGTACGTACCCAGCGCAGCCAACATCCGCCGTTACGCTGAGATCGTGCGCGAGCGCGCCATCCTGCGCAAGCTGGTGGCCGCCAGCGACGAGATCGCCACCAACGCCTTCAACCCTCAGGGCAGGCCGATTGCCAAGATCCTGGACGAAGCCGAGCAGAAGATCTTCAAGATCGGCGAAGAAGGCTCGCGGATGAAGGAGGGGTTCCAGAGCATGGACACCCTGGTGGTGGACCTGCTGGACCGGGTCCAAGAAATGGCCGATAACCCGAACGACATCACGGGCGTGCCGACCGGCTTCATTGACCTGGACCGCATGACTTCGGGCCTGCAGGCGGGCGACCTCGTGGTGCTGGCAGCGCGTCCGTCCATGGGCAAGACCGCATTCGCGATCAACATCGCGGAACACGTGGCGCTCAACGAGGGCCTGCCGGTGGCGGTGTTCTCGATGGAAATGGGTGCGGCCCAGCTGGCGGTGCGTATCGTTGGCTCGATCGGCCGCATCAACCAGGGCCATCTGCGCACCGGCAAGCTGACCGACGACGAGTGGCCTCGCCTGACCGAAGCCATCGAGAAGCTTCGCACCATTTCGCTACACATCGACGAGACACCGGGCCTGACCCCCAGCGAGCTGCGCGCCAACGCGCGGCGTCTGGCGCGCCAGTGCGGCAAGCTCGGCCTGATCGTGGTCGACTACCTGCAGCTGATGAGTGGCTCCAGCAGCTCGGGGGGTGACAACCGCGCCACCGAACTCGGTGAGATTTCGCGGGGCCTGAAGATGCTGGCCAAGGAACTGCAGTGCCCGGTGATCGCGCTGTCACAGCTCAACCGCTCCGTGGAGCAGCGGACCGACAAGCGCCCCATGATGTCCGACCTGCGCGAATCCGGCGCCATCGAGCAGGACGCGGACATCATCATGTTCATCTACCGCGACGAGTACTACAACAAGGAGACCTGCAAAGAGCCGGGCGTGGCCGAGATCATCATCGGCAAGCAGCGCAATGGCCCGACCGGGACTTGCAAGCTGGCCTTCCTGAACATGCTGACCCGCTTCGAGACCCTGGCTGGCGGCGGCATCGGCGGCGACGACTATTGACGACGCCGCACGCCTTCCCCATGAGAGGGGATGGTCCTGGCAGCATGGCTGTTCAACGGGAAGGTTACTCTGTAAACTTTTGCAAACAGGGGGGCAAACAATGGTCCACGAAACCAAGCCGCTGAGGAGTTGCCATGAACATTTTCGCCAAAGCTTGCATTGCTCTATTGGTTTTGGTCTCTGCCGCAAGTGCCTATGCACAGACCGGTAACGTTTACAAGGCATTGAACGCGCGGTGCCGCATAGCCGACTCTCGGGTCATCAGTTCTCCTCTCCCCGCTTCAACCGTCAGGAACTTGGATGTGACAGCCATTTCAAGTTATGCGACCCAAGGAGGTACTGCAGATGCAGCCGGTTGTGGCATTCCGACGACGGCACAGGCGCTCGCGGTGAGTTTGACGGTGTTGCCACCCGCAGGCGCATCCGGGTTCTTCAAGATATTTCCGTATCTTGGTGCGTGGCAGGACGGAAACACAGTCAATTTTAGCGGGGTGGGCATCACAAATGATGTGATTGTGAGAGAAGATACAGGCCCATCTGCTGCTGAGTTGAGCATTTACTCTAGTGCTCAGACCGATTACGTTGTAGATGTGGTCGGGTATTTTGAGCCGCCCGCTGTGCCGACGCTTTCTTGCGTGACTACCGCCAACACAACCGTTAGCGTTGCTGCTGGAGCTACTCAAAATGTCATTGCCCCAGTTTGTGCATCCGGCTATGTCCCGACCTCGACCAATTGCGAGTCTGGCTCGTGGCAGATGCCTTTTGTCTTTGTCAATGGTGGCACCTGCTCCGCGCAAAACAATGGCGGAAGTGCTGCTGAATTGAGGGCATCGAGGACCTGTTGCAGGGTTCAGTGATCGTCGGCGACCTCCCGCGGCAGAGTCGATAGATCCTTTCTCGGATGTCGACCGGGAGTCACTCAAGACAATATTGGTGAATCTGCTGGCACTTCTTCCCTGGGGTGATGAAATTGTGGAGGCAATGAGCAAGTTCCGTTTTTTCTGTCTGTGCGTTATTAAATTGGTAGCTCGATAGGGATTTTCGCTTTTTGCGTAACTTGATGTCGCTGGGAAACTAATTACGCACCGCAGGATTGGGATGGGGCCTCCCAGTCGGTTTCGGTATTCTGGCGAACGCTACAGCTTATTGATAAGTCTGAAGGGTTTTCGTGCCTGTAGACTTTTCCAGATGTTTTCCGCGAGAGGTGACTGGCAAGATGGAAATATCATCAACTTTAGTTTTGGCCGGAATTTCACGAACAATGTGATTGTTCTATCGGGCTTGCTAGCCGATGAGTTGAGCCTCTACTCACCAAGCGGTGCGTAGTGTAGGTTGCTGTGTACATCAGTGCTGGATTGGGTGAATGCCAGTGATTCTTCTTTTGCGATAACGTTCAATGGTATCAATCTTTCCCACAACCGAACATGTTTGGCGGGTTACGGGGAGATGCCTCCTGTTGCTGTGCTGATATCATCTGTGTCTATAGTCAGAGCAGCGGATAATATACAAATATCTCGAATAACACGGCGCTTTTTGCTAGGAAGAACACCGCCAGAAGCAGCCAGACCTTCTGGTGGTGATGTCTGTTGCAAGGTTTCCTGATGATGTGGCTTTCGGGTCAAAGGACCTCGCTCGCGAAATCCGCCAGCCGTGAGCGTTCGCCGCGCGCCAGCGTGATGTGCCCCCCGTGTGGCCAGCCCTTGAACCGGTCGACCGCGAAGGTCAGGCCCGATGAGCCCTCGGTCAGATAGGGGGTGTCGATCTGGGCGAGGTTGCCCATGCAGATGATTTTGGTGCCGGGGCCGGCACGCGTGATCAGCGTCTTCATCTGCTTGGGCGTCAGGTTCTGCGCCTCGTCGATGATGACGTACTTGTTCATGAAGGTGCGGCCGCGCATGAAGTTCATGCTCTTGACCTTGATGCGGCTGCGGATCAGCTCGTTGGTCGCGGCACGGCCCCATTCACCGGCGCCACCCGCATCGCCCTTGGCCAGGAACTCAAGGTTGTCGTCGAGGGCACCCATCCAGGGGCCCATCTTCTCTTCCTCGGTACCGGGCAGGAAGCCGATGTCCTCGCCCACACTGACAGTGGCACGGGTCATGATGATCTCGGTGTAGCGGCGGTCGTCGAGCACCTGGGTCAGGCCGCTGGCCAGGGCCATCAGGGTCTTGCCGGTGCCGGCCGTGCCGGCCAGTGTCACGAAGTCGATCTCCGGGTCCATCAGCAGGTTGAGCGCGAAGTTCTGTTCGCGGTTGCGGCTGGTGACGCCCCAGATGGCGTTCTTCAGGTGGGTGTAGTCCTTGAGGGTCTTGAGCACCGCGGTCTTGTCGCGGATTTCGGTGACGCGGGCATACAGCGACGGCTCGCCGGGTGCCTCGAAGTAGACGAACTGGTTGATGTGGAACTGGGTCACCGCCGGGCCGCTGACCCGGTAGAAGGTGTGGCTGCCACTCTGCCAGCTCTCGATGGTCTTGCTCTGGCGGGTCCAGAAGTCCTGCGGCAGGGCCAGCGCGCCGGAGTACAACAGTTCGCCATCGTCCAGCGTCTTGTCGTTTTCGTAATCTTCGGCAGCCAGACCCAAGGCGCGGGCCTTGACCCGCATGTTGATGTCCTTGGACACCAGGATCACTTCCCGCTGCGGGAACTTGTCGCGCAACGCATGGACCACGCCGAGGATCTGGTTGTCGGCTTTGCCCTGGGGCAGGCTGGCTGGCAGTTCGTCGTGCAGCGGCTCGGTCTGGAAGAACAGCGTGCCGCGTGCCGCGAGATGGCCGGTGGCCGAGAGCTTCAGTCCCTTGGCCATGTCGCCGCCAGTCTGGGCGGCCAGGGCGTCGAGCGTGCGGCTGGTCTGGCGGCCGTTGCGGGCCACTTCGGTCATGCCCTTCTTGTGACCGTCGAGTTCTTCCAGCACGATCATCGGCAGGAAGATGTCGTGTTCCTCGAAGCGGAACAGGCTCATCGGGTCGTGCAGCAGCACATTGGTGTCCAGCACGAACAGACGGGTCGGGCCGGTCGAGACCGACGCTGCGCTGCGTCCACGACGTGCCGGTGCAGGCTGGGGAGTCTTGGCCAGCACCGGTGTCAGGATCGGCGCAGGTGCCGGAACGGCAGCTGGCTCGGGTGCCCGGACAACCTGGTCGGGGATCGGCGCGGGGGCCACAACCGGCTTGGCCGTTCCCTTGCCGCTGTCTTTTCGTTTGCCATTGGCGCCAGAACGCGCCGGCGTGGTCCGCGGGGACGTGTCGGCTTGCCGTGCGGTCGGAGCAGGGGCTGGTGCCGGAAGGTCTTTGAAGTCGTCGTCGCTGGATTTCAGGCTGTATGCCTCAGGGGCAAGCAGGGCGGCACGTTTGGAGGGAGCGGGGGGCAGTGGCATGGGGCGGTGGTTCAGCGCGGACCGGAAAATGAAAAAGCCGCCAGGAAAACCAGGCGGCTTTGCATGAAGCGAGGCAAACGGCAGAGGGTTGGTGCAATCGGTCTGACCTGGGTCATGAACCCATTATGCACGACTCAAATGAACTGTCTGCGGTGATCTCAGGCGGCCTTTTTCAGGGCCTTGACAGCCTTGAGCACTTCCTCGACGTGACCGGGCACCTTCAGGCCTCGCCACTCCTGCTTGAGTTGACCGTCGGCGCCGATCAGGAAGGTGCTGCGCTCGATGCCCTTGACCTTCTTGCCGTACATGATCTTGTTCTTGACCACGCCGAACATGTGGCACATCTTCTCTTCGGTGTCGGCGATCAGCTCGAACGGCAGTTCCAGCTTGGCCTTGAAGTCGTCGTGCGACTTCATGTTGTCGCGCGACACGCCGAACACCTGGGCTCCGGCCTTGACGAAGTCCTTGTACTTGTCGCGGAACTGCATCGCTTCGGTGGTACAGCCGGGGGTGTTGTCCTTGGGATAGAAGTACAGCACCACCGTCTGGCCCACGTGCGTCTGGTTGCTGACCTTGATGCCACCGGTGGCCATGGCTTCAAATTCGGGAATGGGTTTGTTGACAACGACTGCCATGCTGCGTGGACCCCTGACGTAGGTTGGTGGTGATGCGTTGGTCTTCCCGTCGCCCTCCCTGGGCAACGACCACTCTGCGGCGGCCGGAGGAAAACAATCGGCTATTTTACCCTGAACGGCGCGCTTCTTCGGTCTCCGAGGGGAAAGAAGCGTCCGGTGGGCGTCATCGGGATGCCCGCAAAGGCGTCAGTTCTCGATCAGCAGGGCCGCCAGGACCCGGCGCCCTTCACCGGCCAGGATGTTGAAGGTCCTGCAGGCAGCCCCGGTGTCCATGGTTTCCACGCCGATCCGGCGTTCGATCAGGGACCGGAGCAGGGCGGGGGGCACGAAGCGCAGCCGTGTTCCGCTGCCGAAAATCACCAGCTCGGGTGCCGGCATGCCGTCTTCAATCAGCGCGGCAAAATGCTCCGCGGTCAGGGCCTCCAGCCGTGCGACACCCCAGGGGCGCACGGTGCCGCCCGAACCAATCACGAGGCTGGTCGCGTGGCGCTCCCCGTTGACGGCGATCCAGCCATCTCCGTAGGCGGTGACGGACACCTGGTCGGGTTTGTCGGCATGCAGCTTCATGGGTGCTCGGGTCGCGTCCTGTCGCGGAGTCGCCGCGGCGAACTGTGTTCAAATTGAGGGTTTCCCCAGAGGGGCTGCGCAATATAGCGCACCCGTTGTTGGCGCCAAGGCGCCGCCTGCCTGCCTGACCCGTCCGGAGGGACTTTGAAAACCATCCAGAAATCCGCCAAGCTTGCCAATGTGCTGTACGACGTGCGAGGCCCGATCGTCGAAGCGGCCAAGCAGATGGAGGACGAAGGCCAGAAGATCATCAAGCTGAACATCGGCAACCTGGCGCCGTTCGGCTTTGACGCCCCGGAAGAAATCCAGCAGGACATGATCCGCAACCTGCCGAACTCGGCGGGTTATTCGGACAGCAAAGGCATCTTCGCCGCACGCAAGGCGGTCATGCACTACACCCAGCAACAAGGGGTGGCCGGCGTGACGCTGGAAGACATCTACCTGGGCAACGGTGCCAGCGAGCTGATCGTGATGGCGGCCAATGCGCTGCTGGACAACGGCGACGAACTGCTGGTGCCTTCGCCCGACTACCCGCTGTGGACGGCGGCGACCAGCCTCTCGGGCGGTACGCCGGTGCACTACCGCTGCGACGAGAACAACGGCTGGCAGCCGGACCTGGCCGACATGCGCGCCAAGATCACGCCGCGCACCAAGGGCATCGTGGTCATCAACCCGAACAACCCGACCGGCGTGCTTTACAGCGACGAACTGCTCAAGGGCATCGTGGCGCTGGCCCGCGAATTCGGCCTGGTGCTGCTGGCCGACGAGGTGTACGACAAGGTGCTGTACGAGGGGGTGACGCACACCGCGATGGCCAGCCTGTCGACCGACGTGCTGACCCTGACCTTCAACTCGCTGTCCAAGGCCTATCGCTCGTGCGGCTACCGCGCCGGCTGGATGGTGCTGTCGGGTCCGAAGGAAATCGCCAAGGACTTCATCGAAGGCCTGAACATGCTGGCCAACCTCAAGCTGGGCTCCAACGTGCCGGGCCAGTGGGCGATCCAGACCGCGCTGGGTGGTTACCAGAGTATCAACGACCTGGTCAAGGAAGGCGGCCGCCTGCGCCGCCAGCGCGACCTGGCCTACGAGCTGATCACGGCCATTCCCGGCGTCACCTGCGTCAAGCCCGAGGCGGCGCTGTACATGTTCCCGCGCCTCGATCCCAAGGTCTATCCGATCGAGGACGACAGGCAGTTCTTCATGGAAGTGCTGCGGGCCACCCGCGTGATGCTGGTGCAGGGTTCGGGCTTCAACTACCCGGACAACCAGCATTTCCGCATCGTGTTCCTGCCGCACGAAGACGACCTGCGCGAGGCGATCAACCGCCTGGCGCGGTTCCTGGAGGGCTGGCGCCAGCGCCACGGCACCTGAAGCGGCATCAATGCGGGGGCGGCCTTTCATCAATCATCGGCCGCATCCCCCGCACCATGTGAGGGGTGCAGAGCACCCGCGTTTTTTTCTGAACTGAGACAAGCATGAAACCGATCCAAGTAGGCCTGCTGGGCATTGGCACCGTGGGCAGCGGCACGTTCAACGTGCTCCAGCGCAACCAGGAAGAAATCCAGCGCCGCGCCGGTCGCGGCATCGAGATCACCATGGTGGCCGATCTGGACGTGGCGCGCGCCCAGTCTGTCGTCGGCCCGGATGTGAAGGTGGTGAACGACGCGCGCGCCGTGATCGCCAACCCCGAGATCGACATCGTGATCGAGCTGATCGGCGGCTACGGCATCGCCAAGGCCCTGGTGCTCGAAGCGATTGCCGCCGGCAAGCACGTGGTCACCGCCAACAAGGCGCTGCTGGCCGTGCACGGCACCGAAATCTTTGCCGCGGCGTCCGCCAAGGGTGTGATGGTCGCTTTTGAAGCGGCCGTGGCTGGTGGCATTCCCATCATCAAGGCGCTGCGCGAAGGCCTGACGGCCAACCGCATCCAGTGGATCGCCGGCATCATCAACGGCACGACCAACTTCATCCTGTCCGAGATGCGCGACAAGGGCCTGGACTTCGACGTGGTGCTCAAAGAAGCCCAGCGTCTGGGCTACGCCGAAGCCGACCCGACCTTCGACATCGAGGGCGTGGACGCGGCGCACAAGGCGACGCTGATGAGCGCGATCGCCTTCGGCATCCCGGTGCAGTTCGACAAGGCCTATGTGGAAGGCATCACCAAGCTGGGCGCGGCCGACATCCGTTACGCCGAGCAACTCGGCTACCGCATCAAGCTGCTGGGCATCACCAAGCGCACCGACAAGGGCGTGGAACTGCGGGTGCACCCCAGCCTGGTGCCGGCCAAGCGCCTGATCGCCAACGTGGAAGGCGCGATGAACGCGGTGGTCGTGCATGGCGACGCCGTGGGCACCACGCTGTACTACGGCAAGGGCGCCGGCAGCGAGCCCACTGCCTCGGCCGTGATCGCCGATCTGGTCGACATCACCCGCCTGCACACCGCCGACCCGCTCAACCGCGTGCCGCACCTGGCTTTCCAGCCCGACGCGATGAGCGACGTGGCCGTGCTGCCCATGAGCGAGGTGGTGACCAGTTACTACCTGCGCCTGCGCGTGGCCGACCAGGCCGGTGTGCTGGCCAAGGTGACCGGCATCCTGGCGAACGCGGGCATCAGCATCGACGCCGTGCTGCAGCGCGAAGCCGATGAAGTGGGCGGCGAGGGTTCGACCTCGACCGACCTGATCATCCTGACGCACGACACGCGCGAAGGCACGATGAACGAAGTGATCGCGCAGATGCAAGGGCTGCCGAGCGTGCTGGCGCCCATCACCCGCATCCGCAAAGAAGAGTTGAATTAACCCCCCGCGTCGCCTGCGGCGCCACCCCCCAGGGGGCAATGCCTGTGGCCCGGCGAAGCCGGTTCCACGGCATTCTGGCCAAAGCCATTGGCTGCCTCGTGCCTCGGTGGGGGACTGTTGAAGAACTGACATGCAATACCTCTCCACCCGCGGCCATCCGGACCGCAAGCGCTTCTGCGAAATCCTGCTCGAAGGCCTGGCGCCGGACGGCGGCCTGTACCTGCCCGAGTCCTATCCGCAGGTCGACGGCGCGACGCTGACGCGCTGGCGTGCGGTGCTCAAGGACCAGGGCTATGCCGCGCTGGCCTTCGAGGTGCTGTCGCTGTACATCAACGACATCCCCGCGGCCGACCTGAAGGCGCTGTGCGCCAAGACCTACACCGCCGACGTTTTTGGCACGCAGGAGATCGTGCCGCTGACGAAGCTGGAAGACGGTCTGCAGCTCGAAGCCCTGTCCAACGGCCCCACGCTGGCCTTCAAGGACATGGCCATGCAGCTGCTGGGCAACCTGTTCGAGTACGAACTGGCGCGCCGCGGCGAGCAGCTCAACATCCTGGGTGCGACTTCGGGCGACACCGGCAGCGCGGCCGAGTACGCGATGCGTGGCAAGCAGGGCGTGCGCGTGTTCATGCTCAGCCCGCACGGCCGCATGAGCGCCTTCCAGCAGGCGCAGATGTTCAGCCTGATGGATCCGAACATCCACAACATCGCCGTCGAAGGCGTGTTCGACGACTGCCAGGACATCGTCAAGGCGGTGTCCAACGACCTGGACTTCAAGCGCAAGTACAAGATCGGCACCGTCAACTCGATCAACTGGGCGCGTCTGCTGGCCCAGGTCGTCTACTACTTCGCCGGCTATTTCTATGCGACGAAGTCCAATGACGAAAAAGTCAGCTTCGCCGTGCCCTCGGGCAACTTCGGCAACGTGTGTGCGGGCCACGTGGCGCGCCAGATGGGCCTGCCCATCGGCCGCCTGATCGTCGCGACCAACGAGAACGACGTGCTCGACGAGTTCTTCCGCACCGGCACCTACCGCGTGCGCGGCAGCGCCGACACCTACGAAACCTCCAGCCCCTCGATGGACATTTCCAAGGCGAGCAACTTCGAGCGTTTCGTGTTCGACCTGCTGGGCCGCGACGGCGCGCGCACGAAGCGCCTGTTCGACGACGAGTTGCGCCTGCACGGCCGCTTCGAGCTTGGCGCCGACCCGTTGTTCGCGAAGGCCGCCACGCAGTACGGTTTTGCCAGCGGCAAGAGCACGCACGCCAACCGGCTGGCGACGATCAAGGCCACGTTCGATGGCTTCGGCGTGATGATCGACACCCACACCGCCGACGGCGTGAAGGTGGCGCGCGAGCTGCGCCAGGCCGGCGAGAACGTGGTGGTGCTGGAAACCGCGCTGCCGATCAAGTTCGCCGAGACCATCCGCGAAGCCCTGGGTCGCGACCCGGCGCGGCCGGCCAAGTTCGACGGCATCGAAGCCCTGCCCAAGCGCGTGCAGGTGATGCAGGCGGATGTGGTCGCGGTCAAGCGCTACGTCACCGACCATTGCCCGGTCTGAACCCGGGCCGAGCTTGCCCATGAAGGTCGTCGGTTTTGCCGGGTTTTCCGGGGCGGGCAAGACCACCCTGATCGAGCAGGTGATTCCGGCGCTGCGGTGCCGCGGGCTGCGGGTCTCGGTCATCAAGCACGCGCACCACGGCTTCGAATCCGACCAGCCGGGCAAAGACACCTGGCGCCACCGCGAGGCTGGCGCCTATGAAGTGCTGGCGGTGTCGCCCGAACGCCTGGTGCTGCAGCGCAGCTTCGAGCAGGCCGGCGAGCGCTCCGTTCACGAAGTGCTGCCCGCCTTGCATCCGGGTGTGGACTGGGTGCTGGTGGAAGGCTACCGCGACAGCGACCTGCTGAAGATCGAGGTCTGGCGGCCGGGAGCGGCCCGGCCCGCCCGCTACCCCGACGACCCTTTCATCGTGGCCATCGCCACCGACGCGCCAGACCAGTTGCCCGAGGCCACCCTGCGTCCCGTGCTGGATCTGAACGATGCCGACACGGTGGCGGCCTGGCTGGTCGACAATGGCGACCGATTCGACCACGTTCCCGAAGCCCATCGCTGAGCCGCTCCGCGCGGCCGGACCCCGAACATGAACGCTCCGCAACCCGCCCGCAAACCCCTGATGGCGCTCGACGATGCGCTTGCCGACCTGCTGGGCCGTGTGGTTCCGCTCGCCGCCACCGAAAGCCTGGCCACGGTGCAGGCCGATGGCCGCGTGCTGGCCGACGATCTGGTCTCGGCCCTGCACGTGCCGCCGCAGGACAACTCGTCGATGGACGGCTACGCCGTGCGCGTGGCCGACGTCGGTGAAAAAGGCGTGGTGCTGCCGGTGAGCCAGCGCATCCCGGCCGGTCATCCCGCACAGCCGCTCGAACCCGGCACCTGCGCCCGCATCTTCACGGGCGCGACCGTGCCGCCCGGGGCCGATGCGATCGTGATGCAGGAAGACACGCGCGAAGTCGGCGGCGACTTCCACGCGGTGCACATCGACGCCGTGCCCGCTGCGGGTCAGTGGATTCGCCGCGCCGGCGAAGACGTGACCCGTGGTGCCGTGGTGCTGCCGCGTGGCACGCGTCTGTCGGCCGCGAGCCTGGGCCTGGCCGCGGGCATCGGCGCGGCGCATCTGCGCGTGACGGTCAGGCCGCGCGTGGCGCTGTTTTCCACCGGCGACGAACTGGTCATGCCCGGCGAGGTGCCGCCCGAACAGATGAAGCCCGGTGCGATCTACAACAGCAACCGCTTTTTCCTGCGCGTGCTGCTGGAGCGCATGGGCTGCGAGGTCAGCGACCTGGGCATCGTGCCCGACCACCGCGAGGCCACGCTGGCCGCGCTCAAGACCGCGGCCGACCACCACGACCTGATCCTGACCAGCGGCGGTGTGTCGGTGGGCGAAGAAGACCACATCAAGCCCGCCGTGCAGCAACTGGGCAGCCTGGACCTGTGGCAGATCGCCATGAAGCCGGGCAAGCCCTTCGCCTACGGCACGGTGCGGCGCGACGCAGGTGCCGGCGCCGACGCGGCCGGGCATTGCCATTTCATCGGCCTGCCGGGCAACCCGGTGTCCAGCTACGTGACCTTCCTGCTGCTGGTGCGTCCGTTCCTGCTCAAGCTGCAGGGCGCGGCCGAATCCGTGTACCAGCCGCCGTTCCGTGCCATGAAGCTGCGCGCCGACTTCGATCTGCCGCGCGCCGACAAGCGCCGCGAATTCCTGCGCGTGCGCCGCAATGCCGACGGTGGCCTGGACCTGTTCCCCAACCAGAGCTCGGGCGTGCTGACCTCCACCGTCTGGGGCGACGGCCTGGTGGACAACCCCGCCGGCAGCACCATCGCCCGCGGCGACCTCGTG
Organism: Hydrogenophaga sedimenti; assembly: GCF_051857515.1. Classification (NCBI taxonomy): domain Bacteria; kingdom Pseudomonadati; phylum Pseudomonadota; class Betaproteobacteria; order Burkholderiales; family Comamonadaceae; genus Hydrogenophaga; species Hydrogenophaga sedimenti. Next base: position 212,899 of record NZ_JBPZHA010000005.1, on the reverse strand, counting down.
AACTACATCGCCCTTTCGGACCTGCTCGCATGAAGATCCAGCTGCGTTATTTCGCCTCCATCCGCGAAGCCATCGGCTCCGGCAGTGAAACCCTTGACACCGCGGCGGCCACGCTGGCCGCGCTGCGCGACGAACTGATCGCGCGCGGCGGCGCGCACGCCGAAGCGCTGGCGCGCGGCCGTGCGGTGCGCGTCTCGCTGAACCAGACCATGACCGAGGAGTCCGCTGCGCTGAGCGACGGCGCCGAGGTGGCCTTTTTCCCACCCGTGACCGGAGGTTGAGCATGAGTGCCGGAACCGCACCGAGGGTCAGCATCCAGACCGCAGACTTCGACCTGTCGGCCGAGGTCGCCCGCCTGCGTGCGGATGAGAAGGGCGTGGGCGCGGTCTGCACCTTTGTCGGCACCGTGCGCGACCGCAACGATGGCCAGTCGGTGTCGACGATGGAGCTGGAGCACTACCCGGGCATGACCGAGAAGGCCATCGAGCAGATGATCGACGAGGCGCACCGGCGCTTCGACATCTTCGGCGCGCGCGTGATCCACCGCGTCGGCCTGCTGCAGCCGCTGGACCAGATCGTGCTGGTGGCCGTGACCTCGGCGCACCGGGGCGAGAGCTTCCAGGCCTGCGAGTTCCTGATGGACTACCTCAAGACCCAGGCGCCGTTCTGGAAGAAGGAACAGACGCCCGAGGGCGCGCGCTGGGTCGACGCGCGGGTCAGCGACGACGCCGCGCTGGCCAAATGGGGCATCGCGTCCAGCAACGCCTGACCGCCTTTCCGGCCGAACCATGGTCCTGAGCGCCATCGACATCGAAGCCATCGAACGCGCCACGCTGACGGCGGTCGCTCCCGAGCGGGTGGACGCCATCGACGGCTGGCTGCTGCCGCTGGACACCGGCACCGTCGGCCGTGCCCACAGCGCCGTGCCGCTGCACCACGGCGTGCACGATCCGGCGCTGATCGACACCATCGCGCAACGCTACCGCGACGCCGGGCTGCGGCCCGTGTTCCGCCTGCCAGATGTGCCGGCCTTCGAGGCCTGGTGGTCGGCGCTGTCCGCGCGGGGCTTCCGGCGCGAGCAGCCGACGCTGACACAGACCGGCGCGCTCGACGGTCTGCTCGCGCTCGCTGGCGATGTTGACGGCGTCTCGCTCGACGCCCGTCCCGACGCCGCCTGGATGGCGATGTTCCTCGGCGAAGGTCTGGACCCGGTCGACGGCGCGAGCCGCTCGAAGGCGCTCTCGCGCGCCGAGGGCACGCTGTTCGCCAGCCTGGGCGAAGATGGCCAGACCCTGGCCTGCGGCGCCGCCTGTTATGCGCAGGGCTGGCTGAGCATGCACGGCCTGCGCACGGCGGCCAGCCAGCGGGGCCGTGGCCTGGCTGGCCGGATGATCCGGGCCATGGCGCTGGAAGCGCAGCGCCGCGGCATCCACCGGGCCTTCCTGCAGGTCGACGGCAGCAATGCGCCGGCGCTGGCGCTGTACCGCCGCGCCGGCATGGCGACGGCCTGGTCCTACGCCTACTGGCGCTGAAGCGGCGCACCGCCCCGCCTCAGGGGCGGGAGCGCACGAACCGCAGGCCGGAGGTTTCGAAGCCGGGCTGTCCATCGGTCCTGCGCAGGCGCACCACGTCACCATGGTCGGCGAGGCCACGCAGCACCCGGGCCTCGCGGTCGGACACGATCCGCACCGGCAGAAACTCTTCTTCCCCGCCTTCGCTCTCGGCCATGTGCACCCGCGCGATCAGCGCCTGGTGGTCCAGGTGCAGCGTGATGCTTTCCACCGGCTCGGCAGTGCCTCCCTGCGTCTGCGCGACCGGCCAGTAGCTGCCGAGCCAGTCCGCGGCCAGGGTCTGGTCCTGCGGCGTGATGCGCTCTCCCAGCAGCAGCTCCTGTCCGCCCGACCGGGCCACCAGCAGCTCGCGCCCCTGCACCTGCCGCCGGTACAGGGTGACCTGCTCCAGTGCACCGAGGGACAGGGGCAGCAGGCCCAGCAGCTCGTAGCGCAGGCCCGCGCCGCCGTCGGCGCCGGGCAGCAGGCTCAGCACCTGGTTGCCGGTGTGGGCGAGCAGGCGGTTGCCGCTGCGTTCCACCCGGGCGTGGCCGGCGATGGTCGTGTAGTGGCCTTCCCAGGTCCGCATCTGCGCCTCGGTCCAGCCGGTGGGCAGCGGTTCGAAACCCGGCGCGGGTGGCGGCTGGCGGATGCCTTTCTTCGCTTCCAGCACCAGGTCCAGGGCGCGCTTGGCCACGGCGTCCACCAGCCCGCTGGTGTTGGCCGAGTTGGACGCGACGATCACGCCCAGCCGGTGTTCCGGCACCAGATACATCTGGCTGCTGTAGTGCGGTGTGGCGCCGCCGTGGTGGGCCACCAGGCCGGCGTTGCGCAGGGTGTCCGGGCCGATCGCGTTGAGCATCCAGCCCAGGCCGACGTGCATATCGAAGTCCAGCGGGTGGCCCGCGTTCTGCACCCGCAGCATCTCGGCGAGCGCGGCCGGGGTCAGCAGCGTCTGGCCGTCGCGCGTCTTGCCGTCGGCGAACACCATCATCATGAAGCGGCCCATGTCCTGCACGCTGGCGTTCAGGCCGCCGGCTGGCATGTCGCGCAACGACGGTTCATCGGCGGGCTGACCTCTCTTGTAGGGTCTGGCCGCGGCCGGGGGCAGGGCGGTCGTGAAGCTGGCGGTGTCCATGCCCAGCGGCTTCAGCACCCGGCGCTGCAGGAGGCGGTCGAACGGTTCCTGCGCGACCTGCTCCACCGCGGCGCCGAGCACGGTCATGCCCACGTTCGAATAGGAAAACAGCAGGCCGGCCGGATAGCTCTGGTCGTCGGGTTGCAGCGACATCACCATGTCGCGGAACGGGCCCACCTGGCGGCCCCACATGCCCTGGCCGATGTCGCGCGTCAGCCCCGCGTGGTGGATCATCAGCGCGCGCGGGGTGATGGCGGGCTGGCCCGGCGGCGGGGTCACGCGAAACCCGGGCAGGGCGGACTGGATCGGGGCGTCCAGCGCGAGCCGCCCTTCCTGCGCCAGCTGCAGCGCGGCCACGGTGGTGAACAGCTTGGAGATGGACCCCATGCGGTACACCGTCTGGTCGGTGGCGGCCAGCTGGTTCCCGGCATCGGCCCAGCCGAAGCCCTTGGACCACAGCACCCGCTGGTCGTCGACGATGGCGATGCTCAGGCCGGTGACCTTGTCGGCCCGCATGCCGGCGGCGATCATCGTTTCGAGGTGCTGCCAGACCGCCCGTTCATCGCCCGGCGCGACCGCGCTCGGGCGCGGCGGCATCGGGCTGCTGCAGCCGGCCAGCAGCGCCGCGCCAAGCAGCAGTGCGGGCGGGGCCCTTCGCCAAGCGGGGGGAGTGTGGGCAGGGACGCGGTGCATGGCCGACCTCCTCAGAAGCTGATGCCCACGCCGGCCGTCAGGCCCTGGACGGTGACGCCGTCTTTCTTGCGGTAGCGCATCTCGTCCAGCGTCAGCGTGACGTTCGGGTGGACGCGGTAGCTGGCGCCGATGCCGTAGGCGAAGGAACCGGCACGGTCGGTGCTGCCATCGGCCTTGGTCACCTTGGTGCGCGCATAACCGAGGCGGCCGGTGATCTCGAAGTCGTTGCCCAGGCCGAGGATCTTGGGTTTGACGAAGACGCCCATCATCTGGTTGACCTTGGGTGCGCCACCGCCGGTGCCCTGGCCGATCATGCCTTCGACCGCCAGCTGCGGGTGCAGCTCGTAGCCGATGACGTTGCGCACCATGCGTTCGCTGGAAGTGCGGCTGCCGGCCACCTTCAGGTCGAGGTCCGAGTAGCCGATCTCTCCGTAGAGGCCGCCGGCGTGGGCGGTGTTGAAGGTCATGGCGGCCATGGCGGCAGCGGCGAGCGGGGTCAGGTGTTTCATGGGAAGCCCTTTCGTGGTTGAACAGGGCGCCAGTGTCGGAGCGCCAAGCTTGGGCTTTCCCAAAGCGCGGTGGCCGAAGGCGCGTGGTGTGGCCATAGACTTCGCCCATGCACATCCTGATCGTGGAAGACGACGTCGATCTGGGGCGCGCCTTGCTGGCGGCGCTCAAGGCCGAAGGCCTGACCGGGCTCTGGGTGCGGCGTCTCGCGGACGCGCCAGACCCGCAGGCCGACGGGGTGGATTGCGTGCTGCTGGACCTGTCGCTGCCCGACGGCCTGGGCCTGCAGCTGCTGCAGCACTGGCGCCGCACAGGGCTGCAGGTGCCGGTGATCGTGATCACGGCGCGTTCCTCGCTGGACGACCGGCTCAGCGGCTTTGACAGTGGTGCCGACGACTTCATCGTCAAGCCGTTTGCGATGTCGGAGCTGATGGCGCGCATCGGCGCGGTGACCCGGCGCAGTGCGCGCCAGGCCAGCCCGGTGTGGCAGGTGGCCGACCTGAAGCTGGAGCCGCGGGCGCACCTGGCCTGGCGCAACGGCGAGCCGCTGGAGCTGTCGCTGCGCGAGTTCCGGCTGCTGATGGAGCTGGCGCGCGACCCGGCCGTGGTGGTGTCCAAGCGCGACCTGGGGCGGCGCATGGAGCCGCTGGGCGAACCGCTGGACGCGGCGACCATCGAGGTGCACCTGTCCAACCTGCGGCGCAAGATCGGTGCCGGGCGGGTGCGCACGGTGCGTGGCGTCGGCTACCAGCTCGTGCCATGAAGGTGCTGCGGTCCGCGCTGTTCGCGCCCTCGCTGGTCCGGCGGGTGGTGGTGGCCCTGCTGGCGGCGTTTGCGCTGGTGTGGGTCACGCTGGTGGTGGTCGACTACGCGGAGTTCCGGCGCGCCGTCCGCAGCCAGGAGGGCTTGCAGCGGGCGGTGCACGCGCTGGCGGCATCGCTGGACTTCGGCGACGCGGTCCGGGCGGCGCAGGTGATGCAGGCGACCGAGACCCAGTACAACCTGCTGCGTGCCGAATCCCTGCCGCTGCCGCTTGGACCGATGCTGCTGGAGTTGGCCCGCCCGGACGGCACACGGGTCTACGCCTCGGCGGGACTGGCGGCGGAACCCCAGCCGGAGCCGGGGGCCGATCCAGGCGTGTGGACCGTGCAGGGAAAGCTCCACAGCATGGTCACCCACACGACCCCGCGCTGGCGCATCCGACTGCTGGAGCCGGCGCTGACCGACGCCGAGGCGGTGTGGCTGATCGCCCGCAATCTGGTCAAGTCGATGCTGATCGCGTTTCCGCTGGTGCTGCTGCCGCTGTGGCTGGCGGTGCGGCGCGGCCTGCGACCGCTGCGCACGCTGGTGCAGCGGGTGGCGGAGCGGGCGCCGGCGGACTTCTCGCCGCTGACGCTGGACCTGCGTTACGCCGAGCTGCAGCCACTCGAACACGCCTTCAACGAGCTGCTGCGGCAGGCACGCACCGGCATCCAGAGCGAACGCGGCTTCGTGCAGGACGCGGCGCACGAACTGCGCACACCGCTGGCGGTGATGGCGGCGCAGGCCCACGCACTGGCCGCCGAAGCCGATCCGGCGCTGCGGGCCCAGGCCCGGGTCGAGCTGGAGCACGCCATCGGCCGCGCCTCGCACCTGGTGCACCAGCTGCTGACCCTGGCGCGGCTGGAATCCGGCCCGCCGCCCAGCCGGCAGGCCACCGATCTGGTCGAGCTGGTGCAGGGCGCGCTGGCCCGGGCCGAACCGCAGGCGCTGGCGCGGGGCATCGACCTGGGGTTGGAGGCGCCGGAACACCTGGTGGCCGAGGTGGACGCCCAGGTCCTGCTGTCGGCGCTCGAAAACCTGGTGCACAACGCGCTGGCCTATGTGCACGGGGGCGCTCGCGTCACGGTGACGCTGGGCCGGGACGGGGAACAATGGCGGCTGCGGGTGGCCGACAACGGCCCGGGCATCTCCCCCGAAGAGCGGCCCCGGCTGATGGAGCGCTTCCAGCGCGGCCGGGACGCCCGCACCTCCGGCACCGGGCTGGGCCTGGCCATCGTGGCGCAGGCGGCGCGGCAGCTGGGCGGCAGCCTGCACACCGTGGACGGGCTGGACGGGCAGGGCATCGGCTTTGAAATCCGCGGGCCGGCTTGAAACCGGCGCGGGCGGCTCCAACTACAGAGAAGTTCAATATTCCGGAGGGTCACGATGCGACTCGACAAACTCACGACAAAGTTTCAGGAAGCCTTGGGAGAGGCACAGACGCTGGCGCTGGGCGCCGACCACGCCTACATCGACCCGGCCCACGTGCTGCTGGCCATGCTGCGCCAGACCGACGGACCGAAGTCGCTGCTGCAGCGCGCGGGCGTCAACGTGGCCGGCCTGACCAAGGCGGCCGAAGCCGCGGTCAAGCGCCTGCCCGAGGTGCAGGGCCAGGAGCAGGTGCAGGTCGGACCCGACCTTTCCAAGTTGCTGCAGGCCACCGAGAAGGAAGCCATCAAGCGCGGCGACGAGTTCATCGCCAGCGAGCTGTTCCTGCTGGCCTTGACCGACCACAAGGGCGAGCTCGGCCGCATCGCCAATGAAAACGGCCTGAACCGCAAGAGCCTGGAATCGGCCATCAGCGCCGTGCGCGGTGGCCAGAAGATGGACAACCCCGAGGCCGAAGGTCAGCGCGAGGCGCTCAAGAAATACACCCTGGACCTGACCGAGCGCGCCCGCATGGGCAAGCTCGACCCGGTGATCGGCCGCGACGACGAGATCCGCCGCGCGATCCAGGTGCTGCAGCGCCGCACCAAGAACAACCCGGTGCTGATCGGCGAACCGGGCGTGGGCAAGACGGCGATCGTCGAAGGCCTGGCGCAGCGCATCGTGGCCGGCGAGGTGCCCGATTCGCTCAAGGGCAAGCGCGTGCTGAGCCTGGACATGGCCGCGCTGCTGGCCGGTGCCAAGTTCCGCGGCGAGTTCGAGGAACGCCTGAAGGCCGTGCTCAACGAGCTGGCCAAGGACGAGGGCCAGACCATCGTCTTCATCGACGAAATCCACACCATGGTCGGTGCCGGCAAGGCCGAGGGCGCCATGGACGCGGGCAACATGCTCAAGCCGGCGCTGGCGCGCGGCGAGCTGCACTGCGTGGGCGCGACCACGCTGGACGAGTACCGCAAGTACATCGAGAAGGACGCCGCGCTGGAGCGCCGCTTCCAGAAGATCCTGGTGGGCGAGCCGACCGTCGAGGCGACGATTGCCATCCTGCGCGGTCTGAAAGAACGCTACCAGGTGCACCACGGCGTGGACATCACCGACCCGGCCATCGTGGCCGCGGCCGAGCTCAGCCACCGCTACATCACCGACCGTTTCCTGCCCGACAAGGCGATCGACCTGATCGACGAGGCCGCGGCCAAGATCAAGATCGAACTCGACTCCAAGCCCGAGGTGATGGACAAGCTCGACCGCCGGCTGATCCAGCTGCAGATCGAGCGCGAAGCCGTCAAGAAGGAAACCGACGAGGCCTCTCAGAAGCGTCTGGCGCTGATCGAGGAAGAGATCACCCGGCTGCAGAAGGAGATCGCCGACCTCGACGAGATCTGGAAGGCCGAAAAGGCCACGGCCCAGGGCAGCGCCCAGGTGCGCGAAGAGATCGACAAGCTGCGCCAGCAGATCGAGACGCTGACCCGCAAGGGCGACCTGGCCAAGGTGGCCGAGCTGCAGTACGGCAAGCTGCCGGAGCTGGACAAGCGGCTGAAGGAAGCGCAGGCCAAGGAGGCCGGCAAGGCGCTGGGCGGCCAGGGCCCGCAGCTGCTGCGCACCCAGGTCGGCGCCGAAGAGATTGCCGAGGTCGTCGCGCGCGCCACCGGCATCCCGGTCGCCAAGCTGATGCAGGGCGAGCGCGACAAGCTGCTGGTCATGGAGGACAAGCTGCACCAGCGCGTGGTGGGCCAGGACGAGGCGATCTCGGCCGTGGCCAACGCCATCCGCCGCTCCCGCTCGGGCCTGTCGGACCCGAACCGCCCGACCGGTTCGTTCCTGTTCCTGGGCCCCACCGGCGTGGGCAAGACCGAACTGTGCAAGGCGCTGGCCGGCTTCCTGTTCGACAGCGAAGAGCACCTGATCCGCATCGACATGAGCGAGTTCATGGAGAAGCACTCGGTGGCCCGCCTGATCGGCGCGCCGCCCGGCTACGTGGGCTACGAGGAGGGCGGCTACCTGACCGAGGCCGTGCGCCGCAAGCCCTACAGCGTGCTGCTGCTCGACGAGGTGGAGAAGGCCCACCCGGACGTGTTCAACGTGCTGCTGCAGGTGCTGGACGACGGCCGCCTGACCGACGGCCAGGGCCGCACCGTGGACTTCAAGAACACGGTGATCGTGATGACGAGCAACATCGGCTCGCACCTGATCCAGGCCATGGTCGGTCAGCCCTACGAGGAGGTGAAGGACGCCGTGTGGGGCGAGCTCAAGGACCACTTCCGGCCCGAGTTCCTCAACCGCATCGACGAGACCGTGGTGTTCCACGCGCTGGACGCGCAGCACATCGCCTCGATCGCCGCGATCCAGCTCAAGGCACTGCAGGCCCGCCTGCAGAAGATGGACCTGCGGCTGGAGGTGGCGCCGGCGGCGCTGGAGGAATTGGCCAAGGTCGGCTTCGACCCGGTGTTCGGCGCCCGCCCGCTCAAGCGCGCGATCCAGCAGCGCATCGAGAACCCGCTCTCGAAGCTGCTGCTGGAAGGCAAGTACCCGCCCAAGTCGGTGATCCCGGTGGGGGTGGACCCGGTGCGCAACCCGGGGGTGTTCGAGTTCGCAGAACCTGTCGCCTACGACTGATGGACGGGGTGCCCCGCTGGGGCGCCCCCTCTACCGCTGCGCGGGGCGCACTTCTATGATGGTTCGATGACCCAGACGCCCCCCGACCTTCCCTTGCGTGCCCTGTTTGACGCGCAGTTTCAGGCCAGCCGCGCGCAGATCGACGTGCCGCTGTCGCTGCGGCTGGACCGGCTGCGCCGCATCCGCGCGCTGATCGACAGCCATGGCGCGGCCCTGGCCGAGGCGGTGCAGGCCGACTTCGGCGTGCGCTCGCCCAGGCTGACCGAGGTGGCGGACTTTTTCGTCTTGCGCTCGCTGGTCGGGGACCTGGAAAAGCACACCGGCGCCTGGATGAAGGCGCGCCGCGTGCGCACCCCCATCTACCTGCAGCCCGCCAGCGGCCACATCCAGCGCCAGCCGCTGGGTGTGGTCGGCGTCATCGGCCCCTGGAACTACCCGCTGCAGCTCACCCTCGGTCCGGCCGCCACCGCGCTGGCCGCGGGCAACCGGGTGATGGTCAAACCCAGCGAACTCACGCCGCACAGTTCGGGCCTGCTGGCCACGCTGCTGCACCAGGCGTTCTCGGCCGACGAGGTCTGCGTGGTGCAGGGTGGGCCGGAGATCGCGCGCGAGTTCGCCAGCCTGCCGTTCGACCACCTGTTCTTCACCGGCTCGACCGCGGTGGGCCGCCAGGTGGCCGCCGCCGCCGCCGCCAACCTCACGCCGACCACGCTGGAGCTGGGCGGCAAGTCGCCCTGCATCGTCGATGCCTCGGCCGACCTCGACGCGGTGGCGATCAAGATCGCGCATGGCAAGCTGCTCAACGCCGGGCAGACCTGCATCGCACCCGACTACCTGCTGCTGCCGCAGGGCCGCGAAGCCGAGTTCGAACGTGCGTTTGCCGCGGCCGTGGCGCGGCTGTTTCCATGTGGCGCCGCCCACCCGGATTACGCCAGCATCGTCACCGACCGGCACCACGCCCGGCTGCTCGCGCTGGTGGACGAAGCGCAGTCCCGCGGGGCCCGTGTGGTCGAAGTGGCCCCGCGCAGCGGCTCGGGCCATGTGCGGCAGATGACCCCCGTGCTGGTGTTCCAGCCCGCGGCCGACACGCGCCTGATGCGCGAGGAGATCTTTGGCCCGGTGCTGCCGGTGCTGGGCTACACGACGCTGGACGACGCCATCGCCAGCATCAACGCCGGGCCACGTCCGCTGGCCCTGTACTGGTTCGGCAGCGACGCCGCTGCGCGCGACCGGGTGCTGCGCGGCACGGTCAGCGGCGGCGTGACGGTCAACGACACGCTGATGCACATCGCCCACGAGAACCTGCCGTTCGGCGGCGTCGGCGAGAGCGGCTGGGGGGCGTACCACGGTGAAACCGGCTTCCTGCGTTTCACGCAGCAGAAGCCGGTGCTGGTGCAGTCGCGCTGGGCGGCGGGTAGCCTGTTCTATCCGCCCTATGGCGCGACATTCGACCGTGTGATGGGCCTGCTGCGGCGCTGGCTCTGACGGCCCGCGCCAGCGCGCTCAGGCGTTGTCGTTCTCGCCGTACAGCATCAGCGGCACGGGTTGCAGATAGCCCTGCTGGAACAGGCCTTCGGTGAGGTCGTGCACGTCGCTGCCCAGCAGGGCCGACAGCTCACGTTCGCTGCGCCGGCCGTTGGCCATCAGCAGCAGGCTGTGGGCGCGGCGCCCGATCAGGTCAGGGCGTGAGAGGGCTTCCCAGGCCTTGGGTGTCTTGGCGATGCGTTCCTGGTGTTGGAGGTTCATGGTCGGTCCCCTGTGTCTTCTTTCTGCGGCAAGACTTTGCAAGATACGGGCCCGACGTGACAGGGCTGTGACGGCCTGCGGTGCACCGCAGGCGGGCGTTATGCTCGCGAACCTCGCATCCGGAGCACCGACATGAAGCCGACCGACGCCTCGATCACGATCTTCCACAACCCCAACTGCAGCACCTCGCGCCAGGTGCTGGCCGCGATCCGCGAGGCCGGGTTCGATCCGGTGGTGGTGGACTATCTCAAGAAGCCGTACACCCGCGAACAGCTGGCCGGCCTGCTCCAGGCCATGGGCATGAAAGCGAGCGAAGTCCTGCGCCGCAAGGGCGACCTGTATGCCGAACTGGCGCAGGCCAGGCCCGACCGCAGCGAGGCCGAATGGCTGGACCTGATGGTGCAGCACCCGGTGCTGGTCGAGCGGCCGATCGTGGTCACGCCGCGTGGCACCGTGCTCTGCCGGCCCAAGGAACGGCTGGCGGAGGTCTTGGCCGCGGCCTGAGGCCCCCGCTCCGGCGCCGAACCTGGTCAGCCGGAGGCCGCCGGACCGAAGCGCGAGGGTGGCTGGCCCAGCGCGGCGCGGAACATCGCGCTGAAGGCGCTGTCGCTGGCATAGCCGCTGGCGGCCGCCACCTGGCTTACCGGTGCACCGCGCGCGAGCATCGGCAGGGCGTGGGCCAGCACCACCTGCTGGCGCCAGCGCTGGAAGCCGGTGCCCAGTTCGTCGCGGAACAGGCGGGCCAGCGTGCGCTCGCTGGCGCCGCTCTGCGCTGCCCATTCGGCCAGGGTCGCGTATTGCGCCGGCGCGTTCATCACGGCTTCGCACAGCGCACGCAGCCGCCGGTCACCGCGCTGCGGGTCGGGCATGGGCACACCCAGCGGCTGGGTCGGCGCGTGCGCCATCTCGGCCAGCACCAGGGTCGAGATCGAGTGCTGGCGCGCTTCGTCGCCGACGTGGTGCGGCAGTTCCATGCCCAGGATCAGTTCCCGCAGCAGGGCCGAGACGACCAGCACCCGAGAGTGCCGCCAGTCGGGGGCCACCACCGAAGGGTCGATGTAGAGCGTGTAGAGCTGGGAAGCTTCGAGCATGCTGACCGCGTGGCGCGCGCCGGGTGGAATCCAGACGGCGCGCGAGGGCGGCACGATGGTCGTGGTCTCCATCGCGGGGGCCTCGTCCGGCGCATGGGCGGCGACCGTGACCTGCAGCAGGCCGCTGGCGCAGCAGGCCAGCTGGCCCCAGGGGTGGTGGTGCGGTTCGAACTGGGCGTCGTGGCCCATCGAGCGCGCTCGGCAGCGCACCGGGCGCTGCGGGGTCGGGCGGAACGGATCGGTGTCGCCGACGGGGACGGCGCGGCGCGGGCGGCGGGTGTTCATCGGGACGGGGTGGTTTGGCGGAAATTCGACAAAGGTTGTCTTTTTATCGCAGAACAGCCGCGCGCGTGCGCCGTACCATGCCCCCGATGAACACCGCCACCCTGGACGCCGCGCCGCCGGCCAACCCGATTCCCCTCAAGCAGGACGCCGCCGTCATCGGCCTGGTGGGCCTGGCCCACGGCACCTCGCACTTCTCGCACCTGCTGCTGGCGCCGCTGTTCCCGATCTTCATGCGCGACTTCGGGCTGAGCTACTCCGACGTCGGCCTGCTGATGAGCATCTTCTTCATCATCTCCGGCTCCGGCCAGGCGATGTCGGGCTTCGTGGTCGACCGCATCGGCGCGCGGCCGGTGCTGTTTGCGGCCATCAGCTGCTTCCTGCTGGCCTCGCTGGCCGGATCGATCGCGACCGGCTACTCCGGGCTGGTGCTGGTCGCGGTGCTGGCGGGACTGGGCAACGCGCCGTTCCACCCGGCCGACTTCACCATCCTCAACCAGCGCGTCTCGGCGCCGCGCCTGGGCTACGCGTTCAGCGCCCACGGCCTGACCGGCAACCTGGGCTGGGCGCTGGCGCCTGCCTTCCTGGTCGGCATCACGGCACTGTCCGACTGGCGCACCGCCTACCGCTGCGCGGCCCTGCTGTACATCGCTGTGCTGGCCCTGCTGTTATGGCAACGCGAGAAGCTGCGCACCGAGGTGCATGTGCGCCACGCCGACGCACCCAAGGGCTCGGACCTGGCCTTCATGAAGCTGCCGGTGGTCTGGTGGTGTTTTGCCTTCTTCTTCCTCTCCACCATGACCCTGGCGGTGGTGCAGAGCTTCGCGCCGTCCATCCTCAAGCAGCTCTACGGCGTGGGCGTCGAGGCGGCCACGCTGACGGTCAGCGCCTACATGCTGTGTGGCGCGGTGGGCATGTTCGTGGGCGGCTTCGTGGCCGCGACCTCGAAACACAGCGACCGCGTGGTGGCGATGGCCATGACGGCCGGCGCCATCCTGCTGGCCGTGTGCGCCACCGGCTGGCTGGGCGGCACCGGCACCATGGTCGTGCTGGCCGCGACCGGTTTCGCCGTCGGCATCGGCGGCCCCAGCCGCGACATGATGATCAAGAAGGCCACGCCCAAGGGCGCGACCGGCCGTGTCTACGGCACGGTGTATTCGGGGCTGGACGTCGGTTTCGCGGTCTCGCCCATGGTCTTCGGCGCCTTCATGGACCGGGGCTGGTACGCGGTCACGCTGGGCGGCGCGGCGCTGGTGCTGCTGCTGTCGGTCTATGCGGCCATCGGCGTGGGCCGGCGCACCGTGGCGCGCTGAGGCTGCGACCCCGGTCGCGGCGAACGACAATGTCGGGCATGACCACACAGCTTGCCGGACACCTTCTCGTTGAATGCCTGATCGCCCAGGGCGTGACCCACGCCTTCGGGGTGCCGGGTGAGAGTTACCTCGCCGTGCTCGACGGCTTCCACGACCACGCCGACCGCATCCGTTTCGTGATCAACCGGCAGGAGGGTGGGGCGGCCTTCATGGCCGAGGCGCAGGGCAAGCTGACCGGGCGGCCCGGCGTCTGCTTCGTGACCCGCGGACCGGGCGCCACCAACGCGTCCATCGGCCTGCACACCGCGTTCCAGGATTCGACGCCGATGGTGCTGTTCGTCGGCGATGTGGCCAGCGACGCCCGCGACCGCGAGGCCTTCCAGGAGGTCGACTACAACGTCTTCTTCGGTCCGAGCACCAAGGGCATGGCCAAGCGCGTGGAGCGCATCGACGACGCCCGCCGCATTCCCGAATACGTGGCGCGCGCCTTCGCCACCGCGATGAACGGCCGGCCCGGCCCGGTGGTGCTGGTGCTGCCGGAAGACATGCTGACGCAGACTGTGGACGCGACGCCGCTGCCGCGCGTGGAACCGGTGCAGGCCTGGGCCGACCCGGGCGCGCTGCGCGAACTGCGCAGTCTGCTGCTGGCCAGCGAACGTCCGCTGGTGATCGCGGGCGGAGGCGGCTGGACGCCGCAGTCGGCGGCGGCGCTGCAGCGCTTTGCCGAGAACTGGCAGCTGCCGGTGGCCAACGCTTTCCGCTTCCAGGATTGTTTCGACAACCACCTCCCGCAGTACGCGGGCGATGTGGGCCTGGGCATCAGCCCGGCGCTGGCGCGGCGCATCCGCGAGAGCGACCTGATCCTGGCCATCGGGCCGCGCTTGGGCGAGGCCACCACCGGTGGCTACACGCTGATCGAGGCACCGCTGCCGAAACAGAAGCTGGTGCACATCCACGCCAGCGCCGAAGAACTCGGCCGGGTCTACCAGCCGACGCTGGCGATCCAGTCCACCATGAACGCGGCCGCGCGCAGCCTGGAGGTGCTCAGTGCGCCACCGGGCATCGCGTGGGGGCAGTGGACACAGGCCTGCCACGCCGACTACCTGGCCAACATCGACGTCGCCAACGGCGGCATCACGCTGCCCGGCCCCGTCGACATGCCGGCCCTGATCCACACGGTGCAGAAGCTGCTGCCGGCCGACGCGGTGCTGACCAATGGCGCCGGCAACTTCGCCAGCTGGCTGCACCGCTTCTACCGCTACCACGGTCTGGCCAAGGGCTTCAAGACCCAGCTGGGGCCGACCAATGGCGCCATGGGCTACGGCGTGCCGGCCGGCATCGGTGCGGCGATCCTGACCGGCCGCACCGTGTTCACCATCGCGGGCGACGGCGACTTCCTCATGAACGGGCAGGAACTGGCGACGGCCGTGCAGCACGGTGCGAAGACCGTGATCGTGCTGCTCAACAACGGCACCTACGGCACCATCCGCATGCACCAGGAGCGCGAGTACCCGGCGCGGGTCAGTGGCTCCGATCTCGTGAACCCCGATTTCTGCGCGCTCGCCAGGGCCTACGGCTACACGGCCGAACGCGTGACGCACACGGCCGAATTCGAGCCGGCGCTGCAGCGCGCACTGGCGGCGCCGGGGGGCGCACTGATCGAGGTGATGCTCGACGCCGAGGTGCTCACGACCCGCGGAACGCTCTCGGCGATCCGGAACAAATCGCGTTGAGGTCTCCTGTTTTGTTGTTTTTGTGCAACTCAACTTGTGAATACCGCACAGGCTGACGGGCAATGGCACACGGGCCAGAAACGGCCCCGGTTCTTAAGCTTTCCCCATCGCAACCAACGAGGAAAGCGCCATGGAAACCACCGCCGAACGCCAACCGGTCGAACGCAACGCCCGCGATCTGTTCTTTCACGCTGATCCATCGGTCCAGGCGCAAGAGGGGCTGGGCCAGGCCATCCTGCTGCGGGTGCTGGACGAGGTCGACTACGGCCTGCTCGTGATCGACGGCCAGGGCCGCATCCGCCACGCCAACCACCTGGCGCGCCACGAAATGTCGACCGGCCGGGTGATCATGACCCACGCCCGTTCGCTGCTCGGGCAGTCGACCGACATCACGAGCCAGATCCAGATCGCGCTGGAGCATGCCCTGCGCGGGCAACGCCGCCTGCTGCTGCTCAAGCAGGGCGACCACGAGCTCTCGGTGGCCTTCGTGCCGCTGAACCACCCGCTGGAGTTCGATTCGCCGACGGTGCTGGTGCTGCTCTCGCGCAAGAACGCCTGCGACAACCTGGCGCTGCGCATGTACGCCCGCTCGCAGAACCTCAGCCCGAGCGAAGAATCGGTGCTGCTGGGGCTGTGCCGGGGCTTGTCGATTCCCGACATCGCGCGCGACCACGGCGTGGCCGAGTCGACCGTGCGCAGCCAGATCAAGGCGCTGCGCGAGAAGACGGGCTGCTGCAGCATCCGCAGCCTGATGCAGCGGGTGCACAGTCTGCCGCCTGTGGTTCCTGCCTTGCGTGCCTTCTCCGGGGTGCCGCACAATCCACGGGAGTTCCTACAACCCTGAGCCTGGATGCCACACGTTCCCCTGCCGTCTGCCGATGACCAGCCTTCTTCCCATGTCAGGTCACTCGCGGCACTGGGGGTGCAGCGCCATTACCGCAACGGTGCGCTGCTGATCCAGGAGGGGGAGACCGGCGATTCGATCTACATCGTGCTGCAGGGGCGGCTGCGGGCGTTTCTGGGCGACGGCAACGGCAAGGAACTGACGCTCGGGTTCTACGGACCGCTGGACTACGTGGGCGAGATGTCGCTGGATGGTGGCCCCCGCTCGGCCAACGTCGAAACGGTCGGTCCGACCACCTGCTCGGTGATCACCCGGGCCACGCTGCTGGGCTACATCGCTGCCCATCCCGAATTTGCGCTGGAGTTGATGGCGCGTCTGATCCGCCGCGCCCGGCTCGCGACCGAGAGCGCGGGCAATGTCGCCCTGATCGATGTGTACGGGCGCCTGGTGCTGCTGCTCAACCAGCTGGCGGCCGAGCCCGACGAGGCGGGTCTGCGCAAGCTCACCGAGCGCCTGACGCATCAGGCCATTGCGCAACACCTGGCCTGCTCGCGCGAAATGGTCAGCCGCCTGCTCAAGGACCTCGAAACCGGCGGCTACATTGCCGTGCGCGAGCGCTGGATCTGGCTGCTCAAGCCCTTGCCGTCCCGCTGGTGAGCGACCGGCGCCGTCAGAAGTTCTTGCGCGCAACCTGTGGGGATGCGCAACTGGTGCCGTAGAGCCGCACCACGCCGCCGCTGCGGCTGCTCGCCCCCAGCACCCCCCACAGCGCCGTGCTCTCGTCGCTCACCGCCAGTGTCTCGGGGACTTTGCGGACGCCAGCCCGCTGGGGCAGGCGCGAGGCATCGGGATCGGGCAGCCTGGGGCTGTACCGGGCCGCCGGATCGAAGCTGCTGGTCGCAAACCGGACGCCGCCGACCGTCACCGTGTTCTGACCGGTGCCGATGCTGTTGAAGACACCGCTGCGGCGAATCGGCGTGGGGAGGTCTTCGGCATCGACAAAGCTGTCGATGTTTCCGCTGATGTTGTAGATCTTGTCGAGGAAGGACGACTGGCGCGCGCCGGTGTGGGTACCCAGTGCCACGTCGTCGCGCTCCACGTAGGCGTCGAGCACCACCGGATGGAATCCTCCGTTGCGGACTTTCACGCGCCACACACCGGACGGGGCCAGCCGATCCGCCGGATCGTGGGAGGCGGTCGGGCACAGCGCGAGCAGGGCGCAGGTGCCATTGCGCCCCAGCGCCGTTTTCCTGGGAAACACCAGCGCGACCCGGGGGGTGGCGGCCGATGGCCAGCAGCCGGCGTGGCCGACCGTCAGCGGCTCGAGCACCTGCCCGCCGGGCAGGGTGACTTCGATGCTCACATCCTGCAACACTTCTTCCGGCAGTTCCGGGTCACCGAGCCAGAGCTCCAGGAAGCTCTGGGTCCGGTCGTCCGGCTGGACGTGCCAGTGCAACTCGGCAGGGGCACCGCCCGGCAGCAGCGTCTGGTTGGCGTGCGTGCGGTCCTGGTAGCCGTTGCCCGCCGGAATGAAGACCTGCAGCCGCTCGGGACCGCCCAGGGCGATCAGGTGATCGATGGCCGCTTCCAGCACCGAGGTTCCGTCGTGCGGGCCGGCCAGTGTGCCCCAGCTGATGTTGACGACCACCTGGGCATCGGCGGTCACCCGGTTCAGGATGTACATCAGGGCATCCAGCACACTGACGTTCATCGCACCGCCCGAGGTGTCGACGACGTTGGACCAGTCCAGCTGTACCGCGATCAGCGGCGCCTTGCTGGCCGCGTCGCCGGCCGGGTGCATCTCCGGGGTGTGGGCGGCACTGCTCATGCGGGAGGTGGTCCGCCAGGGGCCGGCGGCCAGGCTCGCCACCACTGTGCCGTGGTTGACCGGGTGCTTGAGGTCCCAGCACTGGAGGTGGTCATAGAGGTCGTCCTCGTCGACCGAGCCGTTCAGCGTGAACCGGTCCATCGCCGCACGGATGTCGGCCGCCGTCAGCTCGTGGCCGTAGCCCATCTCACGCGGTGTCGGGCCCGCGCGGAGATCGGTCAGGCGGCTGTGCAGACGGCGTCCCAGGCCCGGTCCGTACGGACCGTCGAATTCGTCCTGCCGCCAGAAGTACCGCACCCGCGGTTGTCCCTTGGCGTCGAGAAAGGCCGAGTGGGCGACCGCAAGGCCGCCATCGATGATGGCCATCACCCGGCCGTCCAGACGCTCGGGACCTTCCGGCGCGCAATCCCCCGGAAGCGCCGGGTCTGTCAGCGGCCCCGTGTGTTCCTCCACAGGCAGTCCCAGTTCGAAGCGCCGCACGATGCCAGCCAGCTCCGAGCGCTTGTGCATCGCCTTGAAAAACCCCTTTCGTGCGCGCGCCGTGCAGAAGCGAAGCCCCGGCAGCAGCAGATAGGCCTTGGGTACCTGCAACCACTTCACATCGGACGCCTGCAGCAGGTCCTGGACGCCGAAACCCTGTTGGAGCTCGATGACGATCGGCAGCCACCTCGGCCGGGCCGCCCGGCCTTCGCCCAGCCGATATCCCTCGAAGCGGTCGGCTTCCGCCCACGCGAGGTAGGGGTCGGCGCCTTCGATGCTGTGGGGCAGTGACCAGTCCGTGCCGGTGACCTCGCCCTTGGGCAGAGGCAGCCAGGGCTGGGGCGTGCTCATGACCACTCCTTCAGGGCCTCCTGCCACAGCCAGCCCAGGGTATCTGCCTGGGGCAGCGGGATCGCCGGGCCACCGACACTGTAGGCACCCGCGTCCATGGGATCGCTGAGCTTGAAGTCCTTGGGGACACCATCCGCTTCGACGAACTTGTCGCTGTCGAAGCCGCGCAGCCGGACGCTGCCGCTGGTGGCGCGGGCCACGAAGAACTCGCCGAGGCTGGTGCCCAGCAGACGACCGGCGGCGCTGTCCACCGGATAGTGCACCCCGGCCACCGTGCGGTTGACGGCGATGCGCGCCGCCAGGCGCTGCAGCTGGGTCCGGCTGTTCTGGCCGTCGTTCTTGCCCGGCCGTGTCTGGTCCATGAAGGTTTCCAGCAGGGTGGCCACGGCAAACGCTTCGGTGGCATGGCCGCTGGGCCAGCTGCCATGTCCGGGGGTGGGAATCATGGGCTGGATCTGGGGCGACAGCTCGACCGGCCGCAGGGCCGCAAAGATGTGCTTGAGGCGCATCTCGACATGCATGCAAAGGCCCAGCGCAATCTCGATCAGCTGCAGCGTCTTCTTGTGGCGGTGGGCCGTCAGGCCCAGCACGGCCGACCAGTAGCCGACCGGAGCGGTGAGTTGGTCCAGCACCTCGGCCATGCGGTCACTGCGCAGATCCGCGTAGGCCGCCACCAGGTCCAGCTGCTGCTTGAGAAGATTCCTGGACGGCCCCTGCAGCTGCACCAGCGTCCGGTTCTTGATCGTGGTCGCGCCGAGGTTGGCGAACCTCAGATCGGCCTGCTTGCTGCTGGCGGATGCGGAGATGGAAAGACCTTCGATCAACGCTTCGAAGCAGGCAGTCATCCGCGGGCCGTCGGCCCAGAGGCGGAGGTTCTGATCCTGGTCGAACCCGGGGGTGGAGGGGTGCAGTACCGCGCCGGCAAACGGCCCGGCGGTAGCCGCTCGACTGATCGTCAGGGCATCGGAGGAGATGAGGCCTCCGCCACCCGCGCCACCGCTTGCACCACCACTCGCACCACCGCTCGCACCACCGCTCGCACCACCGCTCGCACCACCGCTCGCACCACCGCTCATGTTGGTCTCCTTAAACTCAGTCTTTCGAAAGTCCGAGCGCTTCGAGCGCTTTTGCGACGCGAAGCCTGACAGGGTAGACACTGGCCGACGCAAGGTACTTGCTCACGGTCAGTTCGGGTTGCAGTACCCGCAAGAGTTCGAATGTGGACCTGGCGTCGTCTGTGCGCCCTAGCTCGTACTGGGACACCAGGAGAGCACGAACGGTCGGGAGGTGGAAGCGGTTCTTGCGCAACGACGCTTCGCACATGGCCACCGCGTCTTCCATCTTGCCCAGCGCCAGGTAGCAGTTGCCCAGCATCATTTCGAAGTAGTACTTCTGCGGGTCCAGCGGTGACAGCTGGAGCGCACTCTGGGCTTCAATCACCGATTGTTCGGGGGAGCCCCACATGGTCGACCAGACACTGCTGTAGAGCCATCCCATCGGGTCGTTCGGGTTGCTGTGGGTGGACTCCAGCAGCAACTGGTGCGAGCCCTCAATGTCGTGGCCAAGGTGACACATGGCGTGTCCTTTGACAGACAGTGCCAGCGCGCTGTCGGGCACCATGTCCAGGGCGCGGTCCGCGATGTCGATGGCCCGCCGGAACGACTCGTGGGGGTCCGGCGCCATGCCCTGGACCACCTGCATGATGTGCCACTTGGCCAGCCACGCCCAGGGAGCGACCGAGCGCTTGTGCCGGTCCACCAGAGCCTCCAGCAACTGCTGGCTGCGCTCCAGGTCACGGCGCGTGGAGCGGTGCATCAGATTGATCGCGCCCAGCATCAGGGCGCTGCTGTCCAGCCGGGGCAGGGCCTGCGTGAGGGTCCGTTGCACTTCCGAATGCAGCAGCTGGTTGGCGCAGTTTGAGGCCAGGGTGTTGATCAGCTCGCTGTCCTGCTGGAGCACGTCCATCACATCGCCGGTGATCCGGTCAGCCCAGATGACCTCGTGGTGCCGGGTATCGCACAGCTCTGCCGTCACCAGCACGCGGTCCCCATGGGCCACGTAACTGCCGGACAGCACGAAGTTGGCGTCCAGTTGCTGGCTGGCGGTCTGGTTCGCGTCTTCCCGTCCCCGCAGGACCGAGGTCGAGAGCCGCGAAATCACCCGCAACTGATGGCTGCGCGAAAGCTGCACGATGACGCCGTCGGCCAGCAGCTCTCCGATGACGAAGTGCTCGGCGGCATTGCCGCGCGAGACAAACGGAAGCACGGCGATGGTGGCCCGGAAGTCGTCCTGCCGGGCCGGCGCGGAAGGCCTGAACATCACGTCGTCGCCGGAGTGCGCCGACAGCAACCAGGTGCGCACCGGCTCGGGCCAGTGCTTGAGGTAGCTCTCGCCCATGTCCTGCATGTCGCCGTCGACGCCATCGACCAGCGCGTCGTGCACATCCGCGGTGATCACGGTTTCGCCCGGACCTGCCAGCCCCGCCACCCGCGCCGCCAGATTCACGCCGTGACCGTAGACGTCGTTCTCGTCCACGTAGAGGTGCGTTGCATTGATCCCGGCGCGCAGCCAGAGCTTGTGCTCGTCGTCGCTCCGCTGGTTTTCGGTGTCGAAGAAGCGGTGCAGGGTCAGTGCGGCCCTGGCCGCGGGCACCGCCTCGTCGAACTCGGCGAGGATGCCGTCGCCCAGGCTCTTGACCAGGCGGCCGCCGTGGCTGGGCAGCACTTCGTGGCGGGCGTGCTGGAGGAAGCTGTGCCATTGCCGCACCACCGACCCTTCGTTCGACGCCATCAATCGCACGGACTCCACCAGATCCATCACCAGCACCACCTTGTTTTGTTGCAGCGGCAGGGGTGGCACAACCGTGGGCTGTACCACCTCGTCGGAAGAGCCGATGGTGCTGGGGGACGGCGGAAGTGTCATACCTCGAACGGGGGAAGTGCTGTTTCAGTTTCTCACATTTGCCTTTTCCGGGTGGGCCGGGAAAACGGCAAAAAAAAGAGCCGGGGTGGCCGGCTCTTCTGTGGCGAGGGACACGCCGTGTCCCTGCGGACCGACGATCACTTCAGGTGTTCGTTGATCATCTTGGTCATTTCGAACATCGAAGCCTGGGCCTTCTTGAAGATTTCCTTCAGCTTGGCGTCGGCGTTGATCATGCGCTTGTTGACCGCGTCCTGCAGCTTGTTCTTCTTGATGTATTCCCAGACCTTCTTGGTCACTTCCGTGCGCGGCAGCGGGTTGTTGCCGACGATGGCGGCCAGGGCGGCGCTGGGGGTCATGGCCTTCATGAAGGCAGCGTTGGGGGTGCGCTTCTTGGCAGGGGCCTTCTTCGCGGGTGCAGCCTTCTTGGCAGGAGCAGCGGCCTTCTTGGCGGGTGCAGCCTTCTTGGCAGGGGCAGCGGCCTTCTTCGCCGGAGCAGCCTTCTTCGCGGGAGCGGCGGCCTTCTTGGCCGGAGCGGCCTTCTTCGCGGGAGCAGCAGCCTTCTTGGCCGGAGCGGCTTTCTTCGCAGGAGCTTTCTTTGCAGTTGCCATGATGGGATTTCCTTCTAGAAGTGGAATGACACCAGAGGAGAACGCGCTCTCCCGCTGGTGTTTCGGATGCTAATGGAGATGTTTCGTCCTTCCAAGGTGGAGTCGCGGTTTTTTTGCGTCTTGTCATAGGGAAAACGACCCGCAGTCGCCCCGAAAACAACACTCGGCGCACTGCTGGTGTGCCGGGGGCAGAGAAGGCTCATCTCCATGATCCAATTTCGACTGCGAAAAACCTGTGTCCAACCTGTCCTTCTGCGAGTGAAAAGAGATGATTTCCACGCCTGATTTCGCCACCTGCGACCTCTGTGATGCCCACAAGGGCGACACCTCCGGCGCGTTCCGGGTTCTGCCTCCGGTGTTCCGCGATTTCGGCGCACACCGCCGCTTTGCAGGCCCCGTGGTCACGGTGCAGTGCCTGGACGACAACAGCGTGGTCAAGGCCGCGGTCGAGAGTCCGGGTGAGGGGCGCGTGCTCGTGGTGGACGGTGGCGCGTCGTTGCGCCGCGCGCTGCTGGGGGGCAACCTCGGCGCAGCCGCTGCGCGCAACGGATGGGCGGGTCTGCTGATCGACGGCTGTGTGCGTGATGTCGCCGAACTGGTGGTGTGCGAGACCGGCATCCGTGCGCTGGCTTCGATGCCCCTGCCGACGGACCGCCGCAACCAGGGCCTGCGCGACGTTGTCGTGCGCATCCAGGGGGTGGCCGTGCGACCTGGTGAATGGCTCTACGCCGATGAGGACGGCACCGTGATCGCCGACCGACCGCTGCATCCTGTCGGCTGAGCCGGGCGCCGCTTCCGCGCGGCGGCGGTCAGGCGGTCAGGCCCTTGTAGAGCATGTAGGCGGCCAGCAGATAGAGCACACCGGCGAACGCGCGCTTGAGCGACTTCACGGGCAGCGCGTGGGCGGCCTTGGCGCCGAGGGGGGCCATCAGCACACTCGCCGCGCCGATGACGGCCAGCGCCGGCACGAAGACATAGCCGACAGAGCCCGCCGGCAGGTCGGGCACGCCCTGTCCTGCGATCACGTAACCGATGGCGTTGGCCAGCGCGATCGGAAAGCCCAGGGCCGCACTGGTGGCGACCGCGTTGTGGATCGCCACGTTGCACCAGGTCATGAAGGGCACGCTGATGAAGCCACCACCGGCGCCCACCAGTCCCGAGAGAAAGCCGATCACCGTGCCCGCGCCCAGCTGGCCAGCGGCGCCGGGCAGGGTGCGGGAGGCCTGCGGCTTCTTGTCCAGCAGCATCTGGGTGGCGGAGAAGCCGACGAAGAGGGCGAACAGCAGTGCCAGCGAGCCGCCCTTGAGCAGAGCGAACACCCCCAGGCTGGCGATGGCCGCACCGATCACGATGCCGGGCGCCAGTCGCCGCACGATGTCCCAGCGCACGGCGCCGCGTTGGTGGTGGGCCCGCACGCTGGAGATCGATGTGAACACGATGGTCGCCATCGACGTCGCGATCGCCATCTTCACCGCCAGCCCGCCGGGCACGCCGCGGTGCGACAGGATTGCACTGATGAACGGCACCATCACCATGCCGCCGCCAATACCCAGCAGCCCCGCCAGGAAGCCGGAGCACAGCCCCAGCAGGGCGAATTCAACGATCAGCAGTGGTTCGAGGAACATGAAGGAAGGTCTCCGGAGCGCGTGCCCGATCCAGAGTGGCCGTGGACCCGGCTTCGCCGGTCCACAAGCCACGTCCCCCTTCCCGAAGGAGAGGGGGGAAGCCGCGAAGCGGCGCAGGGGGGAGTGGGGAATTAGGTGTCTGCAGATGCCGCCGGACCGTCATCCTGAACCGGGGGTTCAGGTGGGCGAGGGCAACGGGGCTTCGGGTTCATCTGACGCGAGACGCTCACACCAACCACGTTATGTACCAAGCCCGGGCTCAAAGAGCATTGGTTCAAGGAAATATAAAGCCCGGCGCGCACTGCAGACAGCGAAATTGTAGGCCTCTGCGGGGTCAGTGCCGCTGCGTCTGTCGGAAAAAATTCCTGAGGGCGATGCCGGCGCTCAGATGAGCTGGCCGTCGCTGCCCAGCGCCTGGTCCAGACGCTTGAGCAGATCGTCGACACGGGTCTGTGCAGCCGGATCGTCGGATTCGAGCGCTGCGGCCGGGTTTGTCAGCGGTGCTGGCGTGGACGCGGCAAAGGTCGGCGCCGACAGACTCTGGGCTTCCTTCTGCGACAGCTCGAAGGCGAGGTTGAGCGAGGCGAGCACGGCGATGCGGTCGCGGGCCTTGACCTTGCCGGCGTCGCGGATGCGGCACATGGCCGTGTCCACGCGTTCGACGGCATCCAGCAGCGCGGACTCGCCTCCGGGCGGGCAGGACAGCAGGTAACTCTGGCCCATGATCTGGACCTCGATCTGTTTGGAGGCCGGCTTGTTCATCGGGAGTCTTTCGGTGTCTCCGCCTCGTTGCCGGCCGGCAGCCGGTCGAGCAGGGCATCGATGCGCGAGCGGGCGGCGTTCAGCCGGGACTTGAGCGAATCGCGCTCGGTCCTGAGCGCGGACACCTGGTCCTGCAACAGGGCGTTGGTGCGCTGAAGTTCTTCATGGCGCAGGAGCAGCCGCTCGACGCGCTCGGCGATCAGTTCAAGATGCTTGGGCTCGGCCATGGTGACGACAGTTAAGTAACCCATTGTAGGGTTGCCGCAAGGCCCCCGGGCTTAGAATGCTCGCCGTTGGTGCTCGCAGTGTGGTTCGCATGCCGCAGTTCAACGGGAAGCAGGAGGGAAAGTCCACACCGGACCGACCTAACCTGCGCTGCCCCCGCAACGGTAAACAGACGGGAAACACGGCCATCAGGTCTTGCGTCCCCGCTTTCATCCCGCAGCCACTGGGAGTCCGGTTTTGCCGGCACCCGGGAAGGCGATGAGAGTTGTTCTGTCAGCCCGGATACCGGCCAACACGGTGGTGACACGTTCCCTGGATCCGTCACCGTGACGCCCATGCGCTGTCGGGGAAGACGGCGAGGGCAACCTTCTGTGTCTGTTCATCTCATGTCTTCTCGCGTTTTCAGTGCACGCCTGGCCGTGCTTCCGTTCGCCTGCGCCTTGTCCGTGGCCGCCTGGGCCCAGAAATCCCCATCCGTCGTGGTGGTCAGTGCCACCCGCTCCGAGTTGCCCATCACCGACGTGGTCGCCGACGTGACGCTGGTTGACCGCCTGGCGATCGACCGCTTGGGCGCGGCTTCGGTGTCCGACGTGCTCGAGCGCCTGCCCGGCGTGACCATCAACCGCAATGGCGGCCCTGCCTCGACCACCAACGTTTACCTGCGTGGTGGCGAAAACCGCTTCACCGCGGTGTTCGTGGACGGCGTGCGCATCGACTCGCAATCGACCGGCGGCGCCAGCTGGAACACCATCCCGCTGTCACAGGTCGACCGCATCGAGGTGTTGCGTGGTCCGGCTGCGGCGGTCTATGGTTCTGACGCCATCGGCGGCGTCGTGCAGATCTTCACCCGCCAGGGCGAGACCGGCTTTTTCCCGTCGGTGCGCGTGGGCATCGGCTCACACAACACCCGTGAGGCCAATGCCTCGTTGCGCGGCGGTGAAGGCGCGGTCGACTACGCCTTCGGTCTCGGTGCCGAGCGTAGCGACGGCTTCAACGCCAAGCCCACCGGCAACCCCGACAAGGACGGCTATCGCAACGAATCGTTCTCCGGCCGCCTGGGCTGGAAGCTGACGCCGGACCAGAAGCTGGAAGCCACGCTGCTGGACAACCGCCAGAAGGCCGGTTACGACGGCTTCGCGGCGGGCAAGGACGACCAGGCCAAGAGCCACCTGCAGACCGTGGGCCTGAACTGGAACGCTCGCTGGAGCGACGACTGGAGCACCCGTGTGGGCTTCACCCGTGGCACCGACCGCTACGAGACCTCTCCCTCGACCTACCTCACCGAAACCCAGGTCGAGAGCTGGCTGCTGCGCAACGAGCTGCGCGTCGGCCCTGGTCGCCTGACGGTCGATCTGGAGCGCCGCGAAGACCAGCTGGAAAACGCCAGCACGACGCCCAAGAGCACCGACCGCCACCAGAACGCGCTGGCGGTCGGCTACGGCCTGCGCGCCGGCGACCACACGCTGCAGGCCAACCTGCGCCGCGACGACGACAGCGAGTTCGGCGTCAACAACACCGGCTCTCTGGCCTACGGCTATGCGCTGTCCAAGAGTCTGCAGCTCACCGCCTCGGCCGGTACCGCGTTCCGTGCGCCGACCCTGTTCCAGCGCTTCAGCATCTACGGCACGCCCGACCTCAAGGCCGAGACCGCGCGCAACGTCGAGGCCGGCCTGCGCTGGCAGGAAGGCGTGGGCCGTGCGTCGGTGGTGGTCTACCGCAACCGGGTCAAGGACCTCATCAACTACGTGGATGGCGCCGGCAGCTGCATCAACGGTGTGGGCGATTTCGCCGGCTGCTACGGCAACACCGGCCGCGCCACCTACACCGGCGTGACCCTGTCGGGCGGATCGAAGCTGGGCGAAGTCAACGTCGGCGCATCGCTGGACCTGATGCGTCCGAAGAACGCCGACACCGGGCTGCTGCTGGCGCGCCGCTCCAAGACGCAGGCCACACTGACGGCCGACATGCCGGTCGGCGGCTGGCGCATCGGTGGCGAGGTGCAGCACACCGGCCAGCGCTTCAACGACGCGGCCAACCTGCAGGCGCTGCCCGCCTACACGCTGCTGAACCTGACGGCCAGCACCGACGTCGCGCGCGACTGGCGCCTGCTGGCGCGCGTGGACAACGCGACCGACAAGGACTACGAGTCGGTGCTGGGTTACGCCACCGCCGGCCGCACCTTCTACCTCGGCCTGAGCTGGACGCCGCGCTGAGCCTCGGGATGGCGATGGCGAACTGTCCCGCCCTGCTGATCGCGGCCCCGGCCTCCGGCCAGGGCAAGACCACCGTCACGGCCGCGCTGGCGCGGCTGCACGCGCGGCAGGGTCGGCGCGTGCGGGTGTTCAAGTGCGGGCCGGATTTCCTGGACCCGCACTGGCACCAGCTGGCCAGCGGCCAGCCGGTGCACAACCTGGACCTCTGGCTCAACGGCGAAGACGACATCCGCGCCCGGCTGCACGAAGCCGCCACCCACAGCGACCTGATCCTGATCGAAGGGGTGATGGGGCTGTTTGATGGCGAGCCGAGCGCGGCGGACCTGGCCGTCAAGCTGGGCATTCCGGTGCTGGCGGTGATCGACGCCGGGTCCATGGCCGGGACCTTTGGCGCGCTGGTGCACGGCCTGCGCCACTACCGCCCGGGCCTGCCCTGGGCCGGCGTGCTGGCCAACCGTGTGGCCAGCGACGGGCACGAGAAGATGCTGCAGGCCTCGGTGCGCAGCGAAGACCTGGGCACCGGGCTGGCCGGCATCGACGCGGGCTGGCTGGGTGCGCTGCGGCGCGATGCCGGGTTCTCCCTGCCCGAGCGGCACCTGGGCCTGACGGTCGCGGCCGAACTGCCCGACGCGATGGTGCGGCTGGACGCGCTGGCCGATGCGATGGCGTCCACGCCGCTGGGCCAACTCGATGCGGCGGGCTGGCAGCGCTGGGCGGTGCCGTTTGGCGCGCAGGCCGAGCGCCCGGTGGCGCCGCTGCTGATGGGCCGCACCGTGGCGGTGGCGCGCGACGGGGCCTTCTGCTTCACCTACCCGGCCAACCTCGACACGCTGCGTGCACTCGGGGCGTCGCTGGTGTTTTTCTCGCCAGTGGCCGACGAGGCGGTGCCGGACTGCGACGCGGTCTGGCTGCCGGGTGGTTATCCCGAACTGCATGCCCGCGCGCTGGTGGACGGCACCCGGTGCCGCGACTCGCTGGCCGCGCACATCGCGGCGGGCAAACCGGTCTGGGCCGAGTGCGGCGGCATGATGCCGCTGTTCGACGGCCTGACACTGGCCGATGGCGCGCGGATGCCGATGTGGGGCCTGCTGCCGGGCGAGGTGGCGATGCAGCCGCGCCTGGCCGCCCTCGGACCGCAGCGCTGGGACACGGCGTCGGGCGAGCTGCGGGGCCACACCTTCCATTTCTCGCTGACCACGTCGCCACTCGTGCCGGTGGCGCAGACCGCGCCGGGCAGCCGCTTCGGCAGGCCCGAGGCGATCTACGGGCACGGGCCGGTGCGCGCGAGCTATTTCCATGCGTGGTTCGCGTCCAACCCCGAGGCGACGGCGCAACTGTTTTTGCCGGAGGTGGCATGAACCCCGTGTTGCCCGGACCACAGCGCATCGTCTGCCTGACCGAGGAGACGACCGAGTGGCTGTACCTGCTCGGGCAGGAGGCGCGCATCGTCGGCATCAGCGGCTACACCGTGCGGCCGCGCCGCGCGCGCGACGAAAAACCCAAGGTCAGCGCCTTCCTCAACGCCAAGATCGACAAGATCCTGGAGCTGCAACCGGACTGCGTGTTCGGTTTCTCGGACCTGCAGGCCGACATCGCGGCGGCGCTGATCCGTGCCGGCGTGCAGGTCACCGTGTTCAACCAGCGCAGTGTGGAAGAGATCTGCTCCATGCTCTACCAGGTGGCCGCCATGGTGGGCTGTGCCGACGACGGGCTGGCGCACATCGCGGCCATGCGCCAGCGGCTGGACGGCATCCGCGCCGAGGTGGCTGCGTTGGTGGCCTCGGGCAAGCGCCGGCCGCGGGTGTTTTTTGAAGAGTGGGACGAGCCACACATCAGCGGCATCCGCTGGGTGTCGGAGCTGCTGGGCATCGCCGGTGGCGACGATGTGTTCCCCGAGCTGGCGGTGCAGTCGCTGGGCAAGCACCGCATCATCGCGGACGGCGCACAGATCGTGGCGCGTGCGCCGGACATCGTGATCGGCTCCTGGTGCGGCAAGAAGTTCCGCGCCGAGAAGGTGGCCGCGCGCGCCGGCTGGCAGGAGGTGCCCGCCGTGAAGACCGGCCAGCTGTTTGAGATCAAGTCGGCCGACATCCTGCAGCCCGGACCGGCCGCGCTGACCGACGGCGTGGAGCAGATGCACCGCATCGTCACCCGCTGGATGACCCAATATGGCTGACCGGTTGCGCAGCGAATTCATCCTGGGCGGGCAGCGCAGCGGCAAGTCGCGTCGCGCCGAGCTGCTGGCGCGCGACTGGCTGGCCGCCGGCACCGAACACCGCGCGGTGATGATCGCGACCGGTCAGGCCTGGGACGCCGAGATGCGCGAGCGCATCGCCCGTCACCAGGCGGACCGTGCGCAACGCGTGCCCGGCATGGCGACGGTGGAGGAGCCGCTGGCGCTGGCCGAGGCCCTGCGGCGGCACAGCAATGCAAACACGCTGATCGTGGTCGACTGCCTGACGCTGTGGCTGACCAACCTGATGATGCCGGCCGACCCGGCGCAGGCGCTTCGGGAGCCCGCCGTGATCGCTGCGGGCGACGCGCTGTGTGCGGCCATCGCCGCCGCACCCGGCCCGGTGCTGTTGGTGGGCAACGAGATCGGGCTGGGCGTGATCCCGATGGGACGCGAGGTGCGCACCTTCGTGGATGCCCTCGGCCGGCTCAACCAGCGGGTGGCGGCGACCTGCCAGCGCGTGACGCTGATGGCGGCCGGCTTGCCGCTGACATTGAAGGACGAGACATGAATCCGGTGCGCCAAGGTCTGTATGGCTTGATGTTTGCTGTCGTGGGGGCGTTCTGCGCGCCTGCGCAGGCGGCCCTGCAGATCACCGACGACGCGGGCGTGGTGGTGAACTTCGAGCGCTCGCCGCAGCGCATCGTGAGCCTGCTGCCCTCGCTGGCCGAGACGGTGTGCGAGCTGGGCCAGTGCGATCGGCTGGTGGGCGTGGACCGCTATTCCGACTTCCCGGCCAGCCTGCAGAAGCTGCCACAGGTGGGCGGCGGGCTGGACCCGAACATCGAGGCCATCGTCGCGCTGCGGCCCGACGTCGTGCTGATGGCGACCTCGTCGCGCGCGGCCGACCGCCTGCGCGCCCTGGGCCTCAAGGTGCTGGCGATGGAACCCAAGACACACGCCGACGTGCAGCGCGTGATGCTCAAGGTCGGTCAGCTGCTGGAGGTGCCCGACGCGCAGAAGATCTGGCGCCACATCGACGCCGCCGTCATGGCCGCGGCGCAGTCCATCCCGGCCGGTGCCCGCGGTGCGCGCGTGTATTTCGAGGTGAACCAGGGGCCGTACGCGGCTGGCGAAAGTTCGTTCATCGGCGAGACCCTGACCCGCCTGGGGGCGAAGAACATCGTGCCCGCGTCGCTCGGGCCGTTTCCCAAACTCAATCCGGAATACATCGTGCGCGCCAACCCGGACCTGATCATGGTGGGCCAGCGCAACGTCGAAGGCATGGCGCAGCGGCCGGGCTGGGCTGGCCTGCGCGCGATCCGCGAGCAGCGGGTGTGCGTGTTTCCGGTGGCCGAGTCCGACACGCTGGTGCGCCCCGGTCCGCGCATGGCCGAAGGCGCGCGCATCATGGCCCGGTGTCTGGCCCAGAAGGCTCCGGGGGCACGGCCGTGAACGATCTGACGCAGGGCCGCCCCAAGGCAGATCAGCCCCCTCGGGGGGCAGCGACCCGCGCCGCGGTGGAGCGTGGGGGCTTGGCATGAATTCACGCCGCGCGTCGTGGCTGGTGGCCGGCATGTTGCTGGCCGCGTTGGCCCTGGCCGTGCTGGGCGTCTGCGTGGGCAGCGCCGGGTTCGAGAACCTGATCGGCCCGCTGCTGAATCCGCAGGCCGACCCGTCGGCCACGGCGATGGCGCAGCAGATCGTGTGGGAGATCCGCCTGCCGCGCACGCTCGGCGCCTGGGGCGCGGGCGCCTTGCTGGGCCTGGCCGGGGCGGTGGCACAAGGGCTGTTTCGCAACCCGCTGGCCGATCCCTTCCTGCTGGGCAGTGCGTCGGGTGCTTCGCTGGGCGTGGCGCTGGCGCTGGCCGCCATGGGCGGTGGCGCCGGCATGCTGGGTGGCAGCATGATGAACGGTGCGGCCGTCAGCGTGTTCTCCGGCAGCGCGCTGGTGCGCCTGGGCCTGACCGGCGCGGCTTTCTTGGGCGCCGTGCTGGCGGTGCTGCTGACGCTGGTGCTCTCGCGCGGCGTGCAGCACACGCTGCGGCTGTTGCTGGCGGGGGTGGTGGTGGGCGTGGTGCTGGCCGCCATGACGCACCTGGTGCTGGTGTTTTCGCCCGAGTCGCTGCAGGCCATGCAGGCCTTCATGCTCGGCTCGACCAGCTTCGTGGGATGGACGGCCTGCGTGCTGATGGCGGGCGTCTGGGTGCTGTGCGCGCTGGCGGCCTGGCTGTTCGCGCGCGTGCTCGATGGGCTGAGCCTGGGCGACGCGACCGCGCGCAGCCTGGGTCTGCCGCTGGGGCCCATGCGGGCGGCGCTGGTGGGTGTGCTGGCCCTGGCCACCGGCACCGCGGTCGCGCAGACCGGGCTGATCGCGTTCGTGGGCCTGGCTGCGCCGCACCTGGTGCGCTCGCTGGTCAAGACCACCAGCGCCCGCATGATGCTGCTGGCCAGCTGCATGGGCGGCGTGCTGCTGATGGCGGCCGACACGCTGGCGCGCTGGCTGATCGCGCCGCAGGAGCTGCCGGTGGGCGTTCTCACGGCGGTGCTGGGCGGCGGTTATCTGCTGTGGCTGATGCAGCGCAACACGCGCGTGTCGCGGGGGGCAGGACTGTGAACGCCCTGGCCCAGTCTGCGGCCATCGAGGCGCGCGAGTTGAGCGCGCGCCTGGGCGATGCGGAAATCCTGCATGGTGTGAACCTGTCGCTGCCGCTGGCGCGCTGGACCAGCATCGTCGGTCCCAACGGGGCCGGCAAATCGACCTTGCTCAAGACCCTGGCGGGGCTGCTGCCACACGGCGGCGGCGTGAAGCTGATGGGCCGGCCGCTGGGCGACTGGCCGCACCGGCTGCGCGCGCAGCAGCTGGCCTGGCTGGGGCAGAACGAATCCAGCGGCGACGACCTGACGGTGTGGGATGTGGCCATGCTGGGCCGCCTGCCGCACCAGCCCTGGTTCAGCCCACCCGGCGCCGCCGACCACGCGGCGGTGGAGCGTGCGTTGCGCGCCACCCAGGCCTGGGACTGGCGCGCCCGCACGCTGGGCCAGCTCTCGGGCGGCGAGCGCCAGCGCGTGCTGCTGGCCCGTGCGCTGGCGGTGGAGGCCGAGGTGCTGCTGATGGACGAACCGCTGGCCAACCTCGACCCGCCGCACCAGGCCGACTGGCTGGCGCTGGTGCAGGACCTGGTCACGCAAGGCAAGACGGTGGTGAGCGTGCTGCACGAGGTCGGCATGGCGCTGCACGCCGACGAACTGGTGGTGATGGCGCAGGGCCGGGTCGCGCACCAGGGGCCTTGCGCCGATGCGTCGACCCACCGGGCGCTGGAGGCCGTGTTCGACCACCGCATCGAGGTGCACGCGTTGCAGGGGCAGTGGGTGGCGCTGCCGCGGATGAATCCTTGGAAGACTTGAGACCATGCAGATCGAAACCCCACCGACCGAAAAACCCTATGACAAGGCCGAGGGTGAGCGCCGCGGCATCGTGATCGTCAACACCGGCGACGGCAAGGGCAAGAGCACGGCCGCCTTCGGGCTGGCGCTGCGCGCCCACGGCCGCGGCAAGGCCGTGAAGATCTACCAGTTCATGAAGGTGCCGTCGGCCCGCTTCGGCGAGCACCGCATGTTCGAGCAGATCGGCATCCCGATCGAAGGCCTGGGCGACGGCTTCAGCTGGAAGAGCCAGGACCTGGAGCACTCGGCCCAACTGGCGCGCGACGGCTGGGAGAAGGCCCGCGCCACCATCCTTGGCGGCGAGCACTTCCTCGTTGTGCTCGACGAGATCACCTACCCGCTGATCTACGGCTGGCTGCCGCTGGAGGGCGTCTTGCAGACCCTGCGCGAGCGGCCCGGCCATGTGCACGTCTGCCTGACCGGCCGCCGCTGCCCGCCCGAGATCGTCGAGCTGGCCGACACCGTGACCGAAATGACCAAGATCAAGCACGCGTTCAACGCCGGGATTCCGGCGCAGCGCGGCATAGAGGATTGACCCCCCCTGCGCCGCTTCGCGTCTTCCCCCCAGGGGGACCACACCAGTGGCCCGGCAAAGCCGGTTCCACGGTGTGTGCTGACCGAGGAGCGGCGTTGAATTTGAATGACCGAGGAGACACCAACCATGAGCCAAATCGCTGAATCCCCCGTGACCCTGCACCGTCCCGCCAAGCCCGCACCAGCCACCGAAGGGCGCTGGTCCGTGGCCGCCGTGCAGGCCCTGCTGGACCTGCCTTTGCCCGAGCTGATGCACCGCGCCCAGACCGTGCACCGCGAGCACCACGACCCGACCCACATGGAACTGGCGACGCTGCTGTCGATCAAGACCGGTGGCTGCCCCGAGGACTGCGGCTACTGCCCGCAGTCGGTCCACCACGAAACCGGCGTGCCCGCCACCAAGATGATGACGCCCGAGGACGTGCGCGAAGCGGTGCTGGGCGCCAAGGCGGCCGGCGCCTCGCGCTTCTGCATGGGCGCGGCCTGGCGTGCGCCCAACGACCGCGACCTGGAAAAGGTCGAAGAGCTGGTGCGTGTGGTCAAGGACGAAGGGCTGGAAGCCTGCTGCACCCTGGGCATGCTGACGGAACAGCAGGCGCAACGCCTCAAGGGCGCGGGGCTGGACTACTACAACCACAACCTGGACACCGCGCCCGAGCTGTACGGCGACATCATCAGCACCCGCGACTACCAGGACCGGCTGGACACGCTGGGCCATGTCCGCGAAGCCGGCATCAGCGTCTGCAGCGGCGGCATCGTCGGCATGGGCGAGTCGCGGGCCGGGCGCGCCGGCCTGATCGCGCAGCTGGCCAATCTCGAACCCTACCCCGAGTCGGTGCCGATCAACCACCTGGTCAAGGTGCCGGGCACGCCGCTGGCCGACGAACCCGACCTCGATCCGCTGGAGTTCGTGCGCACGGTGGCGGTGGCGCGCATCACCATGCCCAGGGCCAAGGTGCGCCTGTCGGCCGGGCGCCGGCAGATGGGCGAATCGACCCAGGCCCTGTGCTTCCTGGCCGGTGCCAACTCCATCTTCTACGGCGACAAGCTGCTGGTGACCGGCAACGCCGACGTGGAGGCCGATCAAAGCCTGCTGGCCCGCATGGGCATGCACACGACGCGCGCCCACGCCTGACCGGTCCATGAGCGTCCTCGGCCTGCCTGTCCCCGACGCCGCCGTGCTGGCCGGCGCGGTGCTGGTCGCGCTGGGGCTGGACCGCTCGTTCGGTGAGCCGCCGGCGCGGGTGCACCCGGTGGTGGCCATGGGGCATTACCTGGGTGCGGTCGGCTGGCGCGTGTCGCGCGCAGCCGGTGCTGCGGTACGGCCGATGGTGGAGTTCAGTGGCGGAGTGCTGGGGTGGTGCATCGGTGCGGCGCTGGTGGTCGCGGTGTCGGCCGGGCTGTCGATGGCGATGGATGGCCTGCACCCGCTGGCACAGGTGGCGCTGCTGGGCCTGCTGCTCAAACCGATGCTGTCCTGGCGCATGCTGCGCGACGAGGTGCGGGCGGTGGAGACGGCGCTGGGCGCATCGCTGGCCGCGGGCCGCGCGCGCCTGGCCTGGCTGGTGAGCCGGGATGTGAATGTGCTGGATGCCGGGCAGGTGCGCGAGAGCGCGATCGAGACCCTGGCCGAAAACCTCAACGACTCGGTGGTGGCGCCGCTGTTCTGGTTCGCCGTCGCCGGCCTGCCGGGCGCGGCGCTCTACCGTTTTGCCAACACGGCGGACGCGATGTGGGGCTACCGGGGCGAACGCGGCGGCCGCGACTGGACCTGGGCGGGCAAATGGGCGGCGCGGGTGGACGACGTCTTGTCCTGGCTGCCCGCGCGCCTCACGGCGGGCTTGCTCGGCGGGCTGGGCATGGCGGGCCGCTGGCGCGAACTGCCGGCGCAGGCGGGACTGACGCCGTCGCCCAACAGCGGCTGGCCCATGGCCGCCATGGCGCTGGCGCTGGACGTGCGGCTGGCCAAACCCGGCGTGTACACGCTGCACCCCGCCGGTCGTTGCCCGCAGGCGGCCGATACCACGCGCGCCCTGCAACTGGCGGGCCGGGCGGTGACGGTGCTGGCGGTGACCGCGGCGGCGTTGGGCATGGCACAGGTGTTCGCATGAGCCACGTCCACGGCGGACCCGATGTCCACGGCGTGCCGCGCTGGGACTTTTCCACCAACGCCAACGCCTGCGGCCCCTGCCCGTCGGCGCTGGCCACCGTGCAGCGGGCCGACGCGGCGCATTACCCCGATCCGGCCTATGCCGCCTTGCGTGCCGCCCTCGCGGACTTCCACGGTGTCGCGGCCGAGCGCATCGTGGTCGCCGGCAGCGCCAGCGAGTGCATCGCGCGTCTCACCGCCGCGGTGGCGGGTGGGGGCGGGCAGCGCGTCTGGCTGCCGGCACAGGCCTATGGCGACTATGCCCACGCCGCGCAGGTCTGGGGTCTGCCGCGCGTGGACGATCCGGCGCAGGCCGACCTGGCCTGGCTGTGCGAGCCGTCCAGCCCGCGCGGTGTGGCCGAAGCCGCGGCGCCAGCGGTCGCCGATGCGTGCGCGGTGGTGGTGCTGGACCGGGCCTACGAACCGCTGCGGCTGAGCGGAAGTGGCAGCCTGGACTCCGCCGCGCTGGACCGCGTCTGGCAGCTCTGGTCGCCCAACAAGGCGCTGGGCCTGACGGGGGTGCGGGGCGCTTACGCCATCGCGCCACTGCAGGGCCTGCCACTGGCGCGCCGGCTGGAACAGCTGGCGCCGTCCTGGCCGCTGGGCGCCCATGCGGTGGCCATGCTCTCGGCCTGGGTGCGGCCCGAAACGCAGCACTGGCTGGCACAGAGCCGGACG
The DNA here is from genome assembly GCF_051857515.1 of Hydrogenophaga sedimenti. Taxonomy (NCBI): domain Bacteria; kingdom Pseudomonadati; phylum Pseudomonadota; class Betaproteobacteria; order Burkholderiales; family Comamonadaceae; genus Hydrogenophaga; species Hydrogenophaga sedimenti. Next base: position 177,210 of record NZ_JBPZHA010000005.1, on the reverse strand, counting down.
TTGCTGGCGCGCTGGAAGGCCGAACAACAGGCCCTGCTGCAAGGCCTGGGCTGGCAATGCCTGCCCAGCGACACCAACTATTTCTGCGCCCGCGCGCCGCACCCGGTCGATGCGGCCGCGCTGCGCGCGCAGGGCATCAAGCTGCGCGACACGGCCTCGATGGGGCTGCCGGGCCACTGGCGCCTGGGCGTGTTGCCACCCGAGGCGCAGGCCGCGCTGGCCGAGGCGCTGGGCCATCAGGTCCAAGGGCCTGAGGCTGTTGGCCAGGCAAGGAAGGGCAGCCAGGTTCAAGGCACCCGTGGAACCGGCTTTGCCGGGCCACCAGGTGCGTCCCCCCATCGGGGGGAAGACGCGCAGCGGCGCAGAGGTGCTATCGAATCATGACCGCCGTCTGTGTGATGGTGCTGGGCACAACCAGCGGCGCCGGCAAGAGCTGGCTGACGACGGCGCTGTGCCGCCACTACGCGCGTCAGGGCCTCAAGGTCGCGCCGTTCAAGGCGCAGAACATGAGCAACAACGCGAGAGTGGTTGCCCCCACGCTCCACCGCTTGCGCGGGTCGCTGCCCCCCGAGGGGGCTGATGCGCCTTGGGGCGGCCCGGCGGCGCATCGTGGCGGTGAGATCGGTTCCGCCCAGTACTTCCAGTCCCTCGCCGCACGCGCTGAACCGGATGTGCGCATGAACCCGCTGCTGCTCAAGCCCGAGGCCGACACGCACAGCCAGGTGGTGCTGATGGGCGAGGTCAGCCGTGCGCTCAGCGACATGCCCTGGCGCGGCCGCAGCGACAAGGTCTGGCCCGCGATCGCGGCGGCGCTGGATGCGTTGCGTGCCGAAAACGATGTGGTGGTGATCGAAGGCGCCGGATCGCCGGCCGAGATCAACCTGCACGCCAGCGACATCGTGAACATGCGCGTGGCCCGCCATGCGCAGGCGCGCTGCCTGCTGGTGACCGACATCGACCGCGGCGGGGCGTTTGCCCACCTCTATGGCACCTGGGCCTTGCTGCCCGAGGACGAGCGCGCACTCATCAAAGGCTTTGTGCTCAACAAGTTCCGGGGCGATGCGGGCCTGCTGGCGCCCGCGCCGCAGATGCTGCAGGACTTGACCGGCGTGCCGGTGGTCGCCACCTTGCCGATGTGGTGGCAGCACGGCCTGCCGGAAGAAGACGGCGTGTTCGACGACCGGACCCGGGCGGCCGGTGCGGTCAAGAAGACCATCGCCGTGATCGCCTGGCCGCGCATCAGCAACCTCGACGAGTTCCAGCCGCTCAAGAACGTGCCGGGCGTGCGCCTGGTCTGGGCGCGCACGCCGGCCGACTGCGCCGGTGCCGACTGGATCGTGCTGCCCGGTTCCAAGTCCACCGCGGCCGATCTGCAGTGGCTGCGCGCACAAGGGCTGGACCAGGCGGTCGCCGGGCACGCGGCCAAGGGCGGGGCGGTGCTGGGCATCTGCGGTGGTCTGCAGGTGCTGGGCGAGGCGCTGATCGACACGCACGGGATCGACGGCAACGCGCCCGGCCTGGGCCTGCTGCCGCTGGTCACCGCGTTCGACGCCGACAAGACTGTGCGCCGCACGACCGCGGCGTTCGCCACGCTCACCGGCCCCTGGGCCGCGCTGTCGGGCGTGCGCGCCTCGGGCTACGAAATCCACCACGGCCAGACGGCGCAACACCCGGCCATGGCCGCCAAGGGCGACATTGCCCGCGAGGTGATGCCCGGCCTGGCCTGGCAGAACGCGGCCGGCCATGTGCTGGGCTGTTACCTGCACGGACTGTTCGAGGACCCTGCCGTGCTGCAGGCCCTGTTCGGTGCCCGTGTGCCCACGCTGGAGACCGTGTTCGACGGTCTCGCCGATTTCCTGCAAACCCATGTCGAGCCGGGTGTGCTCGACGACCTCATCCGAAAGAACTGACATGGCCTACACCGTTCCCACCATCGACGACATCGCCCAGCCCGCGCTGGCCGCGCGCCTGCAGCACCTGCTGGACAACAAGACCAAGCCGCTGGGCTCGCTGGGCCAGATCGAGCGGCTGGCGCAGCGCATCGGCCTGGCGCTGGGCAGCGAGGCGCCGGCGCTGAAGGACCCGCAGTTGGTGGTCTTTGCGGGCGACCACGGTCTGGCCGCGCGCGGTGTCTCGGCCTACCCGAGCGACGTGACCTGGCAGATGGTCGAGAACTTCCTGGCCGGTGGCGCCGCGGTGAGCGTGCTGGCGCGGCAGAACGGCATCGGCCTGACGGTGGTGGACTGCGGCGTGCGGCACGAATTCGCCCCGAGGCCCGGCCTGGTGATCAGCAAGATCGCGCCGGGGACCGCCGATGCGCTGGAAGGGCCTGCCATGTCCGAAGCGCAGTGCCGGGCGGCGATGACCGCCGGCACCGCGCTGGTCAAGGAGCTGCCGGGCAATGCGCTGCTGCTGGGCGAAATGGGCATCGGCAACACCTCGGCCGCCTCGCTGCTGATGAGCCGTCTGGCCGGTCTGGACATCGTGGACTGCACGGGGGCGGGCACCGGGCTGGACGCCGAGGCGGTGCAGCGCAAGACCGGCATCCTGCGGCAGGTGCTGGCGCGCCACCCGGACGCCGCCGACCCGCTGACCGCGCTGGCGGCTTTCGGCGGCTTCGAGATCGCGACCATGGTGGGCGCGGTGCTGCAGGCGGCGGCCGAGCGGCGCGTGATCGTGGTCGACGGCTTCATCGCCAGCTCGGCCGTGCTGGTCGCCAGCCAGTTGCAGCCGGCCGTGCTGCAGCGCTGCGTGTTCGCCCACCGCTCGGGCGAGCGTGGCCATGCCCTGATGCTCGCGCACCTCCAGGCCGAACCGCTGCTGGACCTGGGGCTGCGTCTGGGCGAAGGTTCGGGTGCGGCCCTGGCCTGGCCGCTGCTGCTGTCGGCCTGCGCGATCCTGCGCGAGATGGCCAGTTTTGAATCGGCCGGCGTGTCGCGGCAGGAGGAGGTTTCCGAAACCGCGCCGGTTGTGGCACGCTGACGGGATGTCCTTCGTCCGCCACTTCCTGCTCGCGATCCAGTTCTTCACCCGCATTCCCGTCACCGGGCGGCTGGCGGACTGGGTTGGCTATTCCCCCGAGATGCTGCGGGCCAGCGCGGCGCATTTCCCCGGCGTGGGCTGGGTGGTGGGCCTGCCGGCGGCGGTGGTGTTCGCGGGCGTGTGGTGGGTGCTGCCCGCGCAGCCGGCCACACCCTGGGTGGCGGCGCTGCTCAGCACGGTGTTCAGCGTGCTGCTGACCGGCGCGTTCCACGAAGACGGGCTGGCCGACCTGAGCGACGGCCTCGGCGGTTCGGCCCACCGCGAGCGCGCGCTGGAAATCATGAAGGACTCCCGCATCGGTTCCTTCGGCGCGATCGCGCTGGTGCTGGCCTTGCTGACCAAGGTCGCGGTGCTGGCGCTGATCGCCCAGACCGGTGGTGCCGCCATTGCCGCGGTGGCGCTGTTCGTGTCGCACGTGACCTCGCGTCTGATGCCGCTGTTCGTGATCCACACGCTGCCGCACGTCGGCGATACACCGCAGTCCAAGTCCAAGCCGCTGGCCGAGAGCATCGGGCGTGGCGCGCTGCTGATCGGTGTGCTCTGGTGGGCGCTGGCGATGGCGCTGGTGGTCGTGCTGCTGCCGACCGTGCAATGGATGCTGGCGGTGCTGGGGGCCTTGCTGGGGCTGGTGTGGATGTGGCGCCTGCTGCAGCGGCGCCTGCAGGGCTTCACCGGCGACGGTCTCGGTGCGACCCAGCAGGTCTGCGAGATCGGCTTCCTGCTGGCGCTGGCCATGACGCTGCCGGCGGTGGCGCCGTGAAGCTCTGGCTGCTGCGCCACGCGCGCGTGGTGCTGGAGCCGGGCCTGTGTTACGGCGCCAGCGATGTGGCGGCCGATGAGGCATTGACCGCCGAGGGCGCGTTGGCGATCGCGCCGCTGCTGCCCGCCGGGCTGCCGGTCCGCGTGTCGGATCTCGGCCGCGCCCGGCAGATGCACCGCGCCTTGCTCCAACACCGGCCCGATCTGGGCGAGGCGCGCACCGATCCGCGCATCCGCGAGATGGACTTCGGTTCGTGGGAGCTGCAGCGCTGGGACGCCGTGCCGCGCGACGCCTTCGACACCTGGATGACCAATTTCGCGTCGCACCGGTTCGGTGGTGCCGAGCATGTGGACGGGTTGATCGGGCGGGTGGCCGATGCGCTGGAGGACACCCGCGCCATGGCGGCGGACCACGGGGCCGCGCTGTGGATCACCCACGCGGGCGTGATCCGCGCGGCGCAGTTTCTGGTGCAGCACGGACGGCGCAGCATCGCGTCGGCCCAGGAGTGGCCGAAAGACGCGCCCGACACCGGCGGCTGGCTGGCGCTGGACATCTGAACGCCGCGCCAGTCGGCAGGAGTTGGCTCAGCCGGTGGTCTTGGGCTTGAAGTCGCAGCAGGCCGACACGGCGCACTGGTGGCACAGCGGCTTGCGCGCCTGGCACACGTAGCGCCCGTGCAGGATCAGCCAGTGGTGCGCGTCGACCAGGTACTTCGCCGGAATGCGTTTGAGCAGTTGCTGCTCCACCGCCAGCGGCGTCTTGCCCGGCGCCAGCCCGGTGCGGTTGCTGACGCGGAAGATGTGGGTGTCGACCGCCATCGTCGGTTCGCCGAACGCGACGTTGAGCACCACATTGGCGGTCTTGCGGCCCACGCCGGGCAGGGCTTCGAGCGCCTCGCGCGTGCGCGGCACCGCGCCGCCATGGCGCTCGGCCAGGATGCGGCAGGTCTCCATCAGGTGTTTCGCCTTGCTGCGGTACAGACCGATGGTCTTGATGTAGGACTCCAGACCGTCAATGCCAAGGTCCAGGATCTGCTGCGGCGTGTTCGCCACCGGGTACAGCCGGCGCGTGGCCTTGTTGACGCCGACATCGGTCGCCTGCGCAGAGAGTAGGACCGCGGTCAGCAGTTCGAACACGCTGGTGTATTCCAGCTCGGTGACCGGGTGCGGGTTGGCGGCCTGCAGGGTGGCGAAGAAGGTGTCGATCTGCGCGGGTTTCATGCCGCGCAGTGTAGTGCGGGGCTCAGTGCAGGCGCGAGGCCTCGACGTAGCGCTGCGCCTGCGGCAGGCGGCTGCGCATCCAGTCGGCGTCGACATCGAGCGCACCCAGCACGTCGGCCGGCAGTTCGTCGACCGCTTCCAGCGACGGCGTGGGAACGGCCGCCAGCAGTTCGGCCACATGCAGCACCGCGCCCAGCCGCGAGAACGGCTGCGCCGCCATCGGGTTGGCGGCGGCGTCCAGCGCGTGGATCATCTCGTCCGGGAAGTTCCAGGCGCGCGCCAGCTCGGCACTGACCTGGCCCTCGGTGAAGCCGAACAGGGCACTCTCGCGCTCCCAGCGGGCGCCGGGGTAGCTGGGCTGGCGCTCGAACTCGGCCACGCTGTTGGGCGACTTCATGCCCATCAGCAGTTCACCGACCCGCACCATGAAACCGGTGAGCCAGGCCTGCTGGCCGTCCGAACCGACGCCGCTGGCCAGCCACTGCGCCATGCCGCCGCGCTCCTGGCTCTCGCGCCAGAAGGACTGGCGGTCCAGGCCGGGGGTGATCGGGAAGGCGTCGTTGAACATGGAAGCCAGCGCCAGCGCACGGACCTGCGCGGTGCCCACGCGCGCAATCGCGTCGTCGATCGTGCCGACCTTTTCCCGGGCCCCGTAGTGCGCGCTGTTGGCCAGCCGCAGCAGGTGCACGGCCAGCGCCGGATCGCGCGAGATCGCTTCCCGCAGATGCGACAGCGGCACGTCTTCTTCGTTGAGCGAACGGATGAGGTCGTGCGCGACTTCCGGCATCGTCGGCAGGGTCAGGTCCTTGAAAAAATCGGCCGCGGTCATGGATGGCTCCGGTCGAGGGTGGGATTCATGTTCCGGATTTTTCCGCATCGCCAGCGGGGTCAAGCCCCCGAAATCCGGCACAAATCCGTACCAGTTCCGGGGTGGGCGGTACCATTTGGGCACTTTTTTCACCGAACCAGAGACATCCGCATGAGCTTTGCCATCCCCTTTGCCGACCGCCTCAACAACGTCGAGACCTCCGCCATCCGCGAACTCTTCAAGCTGCTGGGCAAGCCCGGCATCATCAGCTTTGCCGGCGGCTTCCCCGACAGCGCCATGTTTGACGTGGACGGCATCCGCGAGGCCGTCCACGCCGCGCTGACCGAAGAAGCCGGCGGCGCCCTGCAGTACGGCGCCACCGAGGGCTATCAACCCCTGCGCGAGCAACTCGCCGCCTTCATGACCAGCAAGGGCAACCAGGGCGTGAGCGCGAACGACCTGATCGTCACCACCGGCAGCCAGCAGGCGCTGGACCTGCTTGGCAAGACGCTGATTTCCCCCGGCGACAAGGTGATCGTCGAAGGCCCGACCTTCCTGGCCACCATCCAGTGCTTCCGCCTGTACGGCGCGCAGCTGGTGACGGCGCCGGTGGACGGGCAGGGCGTGGACACCGACCGACTGGAAAAGCTCATTGTCGAACACCAGCCCAAGTTCATCTACCTGATCCCGACCTTCGGCAACCCCAGCGGCGCCATGCTCAGCCTGGAGCGCCGCAAGAAGGTGCTGGAACTCGCCGTGCAGCACAACGTGCTGGTGGTGGAAGACGACCCCTACGGCGACCTGTACTTCGGCGAAGCGCCTCCGCCCAGCCTGCTGGCCCTGAGCGCCAGCGTGCCCGGCAGCCGCGAGCGCCTGGTGCACTGCGGCTCGCTCTCCAAAGTGCTGAGCCCTGGCCTGCGCGTGGGCTGGATGGTCGGCCCGGCCGAGCTGCTGGCCAAGGCCACCATGTGCAAACAGTTCAGCGACGCCCACACCAGCACCTTCGCCCAGGCCACGGCTGCCCAATACCTCAAGGCCGGCCGCATGCCCGCCACGCTGGCCAAGGTGCGCGCGGTCTACGCCGAACGCGCCGCCACCATGGGCAACGCCCTGCGCCGCGACCTGGGCGACGCGATCGAGTTCGTGCAGCCGCAAGGCGGCCTGTTCGTCTGGGCCCGCCTGACGGGCGCGGGCGGCAAGGTGGCCGACGGTGGTGAGTTGGCCAAACGAGCCATCGAAAAGGGCGTGGCCTTCGTGCCCGGTGCGCCGTTCTACGCCAGCAACCCCGATCACGCGACGCTGCGCCTGTCGTTTGCGACGGTGGGGCTGGACAAGATCGAAGAAGGCATCGGCCGCCTCAAGACCGCGGTCTGAACACGGCTGGCGCGGGCCTGCGGGCCCGGTGAGCCTACGGGTTCAGTGGTGTCCCGCCCGGCCTGCGGGCCTTGATCAGGCTGGAGGGCAGGCTGCCACGGAACAGCGGGCGCAGCGATTCCAGGGCACGGACCGCATGCACCTCGTTGTGCCACTGGCACAGGTCGGCATACAGCTCCGCCCGCGCGTACCAGAGGCCTTCGGCGTCCTGCGTGTGGCGCAGGCGGTGATTGAGTCGCGGGTTGTTCATGCGGCCGGTGTCGCCGTGGATGCGCAGCATGGCCCGGCGGATGCGCGCGACAGCCATGTCGTTGTGGCGCACCTTCTCGACCCCCAGGATCGATCCGATGCCTTCGCGCAGGCTGCTGGACAGTGTCGACAGGCTGGACAACGGTCCTTGGAAGGTGGTTTCGCGGCTCACGCGGCAAGGTTACGCAATCCGGGGGATGTTTGGCCCACCGGCCGTGAAACGCTTTGTAGCCTTGTTACAGATCGCTTGCGCCCTGGTCGAACTGGTCGGCGTTCTTGCCCTTGAAGGGCAGGTAGAAGGCCTTGATGTGTGCCATGTCGGCCTCGATGTCGCCGGTGGGCTGAAACACCGGGCCGAGGCCGCTGCGTTTGCTGGCGTAGTCCATGTAGGCCAGGATGATCGGCACCTGTGCGGTGGTGGCGATGTAGTAGAAGCCGGTTTTCCAGTAGCGCGTCTTGCTGCGCGTGCCCTCGGGCGGCACGATGAGTTGCAGCGGGCCGTCGGCGTCGGTGATGGCCTGGGCCGAGGCGGCGACGAGGTTGTTGGCTTTCGATCGGTCGACCTCGATGCCGCCGAGCCAGCGCATCAGGCCGCCGAATGGAAACCGGAAGATGCTGGCCTTGCCCATCCAGTACGGATGGAGCCGCAATGCGAACGCGACCATCAGGGTGTAGGGCAGGTCCCAGTTGCTGGTGTGTGGCGCGGCGATGAAGACGCTCTTGCCGGCCCGGGACGGCAAGCTGCCCTCGACCGTCCAGCCGGTCAGCCGCAGGAACGCCACCGAAAACCCCCGCAATAACGTGTTGACCACGGGCGTGGTGAAGATCGTGCGCTGCATCGGGGGAGTATCGCCGATGACGCGCGGGCGACCGCGGTTCGCGGCCCGCGCGCTACCATCGCTCGCCATGATTCCGACAGAGAACCGACCCATGAGCGAGACACTGAATGTGCAGGGCATCGAGGTCCGCATCGATGGCGCAGGCCCGACCGTGGTCATGCTGCATGGCTGGCCCGATTCGCCGGCGCTGTGGGACCAGGCGGTGGCCGAGTTGCAGGATGGCTACCGCTGCGTGCGGTTTGCGCTGCCCGGCTACGACCTGCGCCAGCCGCCGCGTCCGGTGTCGGTGGACCAGATGTGCGATCTTGTGGCCGCCATCGTCGACGCGGTCAGCCCGGATGCTCCGGTGACACTGATGCTGCACGACTGGGGCTGTTTCTTCGGTTACGAATACGCGGCACGGCACCAGGACCGGGTGGCGCGTGTGGTCGGCGCCGACATCGGCGACACCAATGCAGGCGCCTATCTCAAGGCGCTGACCGCCAAGGAGAAGCTGATGATCGCGGGCTACCAGCTCTGGCTGGCGATCGCCTGGAAACTCGGGCCGCTGACGCCGGGCCTGGCCGACCGGATGACGCGCTGGATGGCGCGGACCATCGGCTGCCGCACGCCGGCCGCCGAGATCGGCTGGCAGATGAACTACCCGTATGCGATGCAGTGGTTCGGCGTGTTCGGTGGCCTGCGCGGGGTGGCGCGGGTCGACAAGGTGTTCGGCCCGAAGCTGCCGACGCTGTTCTTCTACGGCAAGTGCAAACCCTTCATGTTCCATTCCGAGCGCTGGCTCGCACAGCTGGGCTCCACGCCGGGCTGCGAGGTCCACGGCCTGGAGTCTGGCCACTGGCTGATGAAGCAGCAGCCGCAGGCTTTCAACCGCGCCGTGCGGCAATGGCTCGACCGGGGCACCATGCTGCGATGAAGCCCGAAGACCTGGAGCGCCTGCTGACGGTGGAGATGCCCTACGGCAAGTACAAGGGGCGGGTGATCGCCGACCTGCCGGGGCATTACCTGAACTGGTTCGCCCGCGAGGGGTTCCCCAAAGGCGATCTCGGCCGGCTGATCGCGCTCATGCACGAGATCGACCACAACGGCCTGGAGGAGCTGCTCACCCCGTTGCGCCGCCTCAAGGCTTCGCGCTGAGCGGTTCGGCCGGGCGGTCTTTCAGGGCGCGGTGCACCACCGCGGCGGCCCAGGCGTCGTTGGCCGCGTAGATCAGCTGGGACTCGGTCAGGCGCGGATTGGCCCAGTTGGACGTCGCGGCCTTCTTGGACTTGATGAAGCGCTGTCCGAACAGCACCGCGACCGCGCCCTTGACGCCCATGTCCTTGCGGTAGCCGCGCGCACGGAACAGGTGGTTGAGCTCGATCACGCCCGTCGGCTCCACGCCCAGCTTGGCACGGATGCGCTTGGTGTCGTCGCCCAGGCCGAAGCCGGCCTTGGCGTGCCCGGCATCGGCCAGCAGCTGCGCGCCCAGGTCGCGGCTGGCCGTGTCGTGCAGCAGGAACACCCAGGCGCGTTCGAGCGTGGCCAGCTGCAGGATGTGTGGCCCGTCGGAGACCTCTCCCTGCACGAAGGTCGGCTTGCTCTCGGTGTCGAAACCCCAGTCGGCCTGGTCGCGCAGGGCCGCCACGGCTTCGCGTGCTGCCACCGCCGAGTCGACCAGTGCGATGCGGTCCAGCCCGAGGCGGGCAAATTCCGGCAGCAGGGCGATCTCGTCCTTGCCGGGGGTGGCGCGGGTGGTGTTCATGGTGTGCTGTGCGTCCGCCAGGGGGGCGGGGCGCGGGGATAATCGTTGCATTGTGCCTGCCACCATGTCCTACACCCTCAAGCTCTACGTCCCCGACGACACACCGCCCGGTCAGCGCCAGGCGGCCGAGCGGCGGTTCCGCGAGGCGCTGGAAGCGGCGCTGGGCGACGCCGCGCTGGTGGCGCCGGTCTACAGCGCCTACCTCGCGATCCTGGGGCAACACGGCGAGACGCCCGACCCTGAGGCGCTGACGGTGGACGAGCGCACGGTGCTGGAGCACTGGCAGCAGGCCGAATCGGCCGCGCTCGAAGCCGTGTTCGGCCCGCACCGGCACCTCGACGAGGGCGGCTACGAGATCGTGCTGCCCGCATAATCCGGGTCCGTTTCACGTCCTGCCGGGGCGAACGCACCCACCGAAGGACATCCCCCATGAGAAAAACCTATCCGCTGCGCCCCGAAGGCAAGCACCCCGACCGCGTGCTCGACGCCGTCAAGCACGACATCCGCAAGTACCAGAAGCGCGAACGCCGCCGTGAGCTGCCCGAAGGCGCCCATTTCTGGGACTTCGACTGCCGCTTCGGTGCCGACAAGGACAGCGCGCAGACCGTGCACCCGGGCGAACTGATCGCCCTGCTGGATGCCCTGGCCAAGGAAGGCGCGCCGCAGTGTTATGTCGAACTGCTGGCCAAGCCGGCGGTGCGCCAGCCCCGTCCGGCAGGTGCTGAGCCCGAAGCAGTCAGCGACGAAGAGTAAGGGGTTTCGCCGCCGGGCAGCGACCCGCGCAGCGGCGGAGCGTGGGGGCTACGGGCCAGCCGCCGGGCCGCCCCAAGGCAGGCCCAGCCCCCTTTGGGGGGCAGCGACCCGCGCAGCGGCGGAGCGTGGGGGCTACGGGCCAGCCGCCGGGCCGCCCCAAGGCAGGCCCAACCCCCTTGGGGGCAGCGACCCGCGCAGCGGCGGAGCGTGGGGGCTATTTCTGCGCTGCAGCCCGCAGCTTGTCTTTTTTGCTCGGGCGCTTGCCCTTGATGCCGCCGTTGCCCTCGCCGTTGACCGGTTCAGGGGGCGTCTCGGTCGGCTCGAAGCCTTCCACCGTTTCCAGCGGCAGGCTCAGGCCCTGGCGCTTCTCGATCAGACGCCAGTGCGCCAGCGTGGCGGCGGTCACGAAACTCACCGCCAGCCCGTTCTGCCCCGCGCGGCCGGTGCGCCCGATGCGGTGCACATGGTCCACCGGCGAGCGCGGCAGGTCGAAGTTCACCACCACCGGCAGGCCCTCGATGTGGATGCCGCGCGCGGCCAGGTCGGTGGTCACCAGCACGTCCCAGCGCTTGGCCTTGAACTCGTCCAGCGTCGTGCGGCGCGCGCCCTGGCTCAGGCCGCCGTGGAAGGCGGTCGCATAGACCTCGTCCTGGTGCAGCTTGGTCGCCAGCCGCTCGGCGGCGTACTGCGAGGCCACGAACACCAGCACCTGCTTCCAGCCCTCGGCCTTCATCAGCTGCCGCAGCAACTGGGTACGGCGTTTTTCGTCGACCGCGATCGCGCGCTGCAACACCATGGGCGCCACCTCGTCGGCGGGTGTGGGCACATCGATGCGGGCCGGCTCGTGCAGCATCTCGCGCGCCAGCGATTCGACGGCGGCCGGGAAGGTGGCGGAGAACAGCAGGTTCTGCCGGCGCGGCGGCAGCAGCGCCAGCACGCGGGCCAGTTCCTCGGCAAAGCCCAGGTCGAACAGCCGGTCGGCTTCGTCGAGCACCAGGGTGTCGACGCCACCGAGCCGGAGGCCGTTGTGGTCGACCAGGTCCAGCAGCCGGCCGGGCGTGGCGACCACCACGTCGGCGCCGCCGCGCAGCGCCATCAGCTGCGGGTTGATCGACACACCACCGAAGACGACCACCAGCTTGGGTCTGGGCGTCAGCGCCTGGGCGAGTGAACGCAAGACCTCGCCGACCTGCGCCGCCAGCTCGCGCGTCGGCACCAGCACCAGTGCGCGGGTGCGGCGCGGGCCGTCCGCTGGCGTCGACAGCCAGCGCTGCAGCAAGGGCAGGGCATAGGCGGCCGTCTTGCCCGAGCCGGTGCGGGCGGTGGCGAGCACGTCGCGACCGGCCAGCACGGCCGGAACGGCCTCGCTCTGGATCGGGGTGGGTTGGGTGAAGCCGAGGTCGGCGGCGGCCTGCGCGAGGGCGGGCGCGAGGCCCAGGGAAGAAAAAGGCATGGGGCGATTGTCGGCGACGCGCTACGATCCCGCTCCATGAAATCCCGCGCCTCTTCCGGCGGCCTCGTCTACTCGACCGAATCGGGCCGCATGTGCCCCGATTGCCGCCAGCCCATCGCCGCCTGTCGTTGCGGTGTGACCGTGCTGCCCAAGGGCGACGGTGTGCTGCGCGTGTCGCGCGAAACCAAGGGCCGGGGGGGCAAGGCCGTGACCGTGGTCAAGGGCGCCGCGCTCGATGCGGCGGGCCTGGCGACGCTGGGCAAGCAGCTGCGCACGGCCTGTGGCAGCGGTGGCACGGTCAAGGACGGTGTGATCGAGGTGCAGGGCGATCACGTCGAGCGCGTGATCGAAACGCTCAAGGCCCAGGGCCACACCGTCAAGCGCGCCGGCGGTTGAACAACGCGCCCCGCGCAGCGACGGAGCGTGGGAGAGGGCCAGCCGCCTGGCCGCCCCAAGGCAGGCCCAGCCCCCTCGGCGGGCAGCGACCCGCGCAGCGGCGGAGCGTGGGGGCACCGACTACAGCTCGCCCATCGAGATCAGCGACAGCACATCGGGCTGCATCAGCTCGTCCAGCGCGGGGTCCTGCGCCGGCCGCAGCAGCCACAGGCCCAGTGCCAGCAGCAACACTGCGCCAGTCCAGCGCAGCGGGTGCTGGCGCCAGGCGGCCCGCAGGGTGGCGGCCGGCCCGGCGCCCACGGTCACCAGCGGGTGCGAACGTCCCTGCCGCCACTGCGTGAGCACCCGCGCCTGCAGCGCCTGGGTGTCGTCGGGCCGGGTGCTGTTCAGGCCGCTCTTGAGCTGCTGCCGCAGGGCCTGGTCGCGTTCGCTGTCTGCGTCGTGCGGGGTGGGGGCGGTCATGGCGGGTTCTCCTGAAAACAGCGGCGCAGGGCCTGGCGGGCCCGGTGCAGCAACTGGTGGGCGGCGTTGGTGTCGAGGTCCAGCGCCCGGGCGATCTCCGCCGCGTCGGCGTCGGCGTAGGCCCACATCGCCAGGGCCATGCGCTGGCGCGGTGGCAGCCTGTGCATCGCGGCCTGCAGGTGCAGCGCGTCCAGCGCCGGTCCGGCCGGATCGCCCATGCCTTGGTCCGGCATCTGTGCGTCGGCCCAGCCAGTCAGCTCTTCCGGATCGGTGCTCAGTTCGCGCCGCCGCGTCAGCCAGGTCTTGCAGCGGTTGATGACGATGGTGTTGAAGTAGGTCGCCAGCGCCGCGCCCCGGGCCTCGTCCGGCCGGGCGCTCCACAGGCGCAGGAAGGCTTCCTGCACCATGTCTTCGGCGTCCTCCTGCCGTGGCAGCAGCTGTCTCGCCAGGCCCATGGCCTGCGGCGTAAGCTGGCGCACCAGTGCGGTGGCGCTGCCCTCGTCGCCGCTGCAGGCGGCCTGCCAGAGCGTCCAGCCGGCATCCCTCGGGATGGTGACGGACGGTGGCGCCAGGGTCTTGCCGACCCAGCGGCCGAAGCTGTTCAGGGTGGCGCCCAGGCCGGTGGCGGCGGGTGGTGGACTCATGCCGCCGTCACTCCGCCGACAGCTTCTCGCGCAGCGCGCGGCGCTCGGCCGGGCTCATGCGGTCGAGCATTTCGCGCCGCTGCATCAGCAGCTCGCGGCGTTCGCCGGGCGTCATCTGGCGCACTTTGTCGCGGCGCTCGTCGGCCAGCCGTTGCCGCTCCTGCGGTGTCATGGCCTGCCAGCGTTCGCGGGCACCGTCGATCAGGGCCTGGCGTTCCTGTGGCGTGATCGATTCCAGCTGCTGGCGCAACTGCTCGCGGAAGGCCTTGCGTTCGGCCGGACTGGCGGCCCGCAGCTGTGCGCGGATCTCGGCCTGCCGCAGCGCCTGCTGTTCGGGCGTGAGGCGCGACCAGTCGCGGGCGTCCGGCACCATCAGCGGGCCGGCCTGTGCCACCGCGGTCCACAGCAGCGCGGCTCCGAGCAGGCAGCGGATCAGGGGCTTGGCAATCGGGGGTGGCATGGCGGCAACGGTGCAGGGCACAGGTTCGGTGACGGTACTTGAACCTGCTGGCGGTCTTTCACTTACGTGATATCCGACGGTGGCGGTGGGTTATTGACCCCGGCCCCGTAAGCGGGCGTCCTGGTCCGGGTTCAACAGGGACACGGACCTTCCGTGTCTGTCACACCCCACTCAAGGAACATTCATGTCATTCTGGCTCAAACCCCTGACCGTCACCGCCTTCGCCCTGGGCCTCGGCGCCGCGTCCCTCGCTCAGGCGGCCACGCCCGCCGAACTGCAGGCACAACGCGTCGACAACCGCCAGGCGCGGCAGGACGCACGCATCGACCAGGGCGCGGCATCCGGCCAGCTGACCCCGCGCGAGCAGCGCCGTCTGCGCCACCAGCAGACGCACATTGCGAACATGGAAGACCGCGTCGAGGCCGACGGCAAGGTGACCGGCAAGGAAGCGGTTCACATGGAGCATGCGCAGGACCGCGCAAGCCGCAACATCTACCGCAAGAAGCACAACCACAGGAATTGAACGGGAGCCCCCACGCTCCACCGCTGCGCGGGTCGCTGCCCCCCGAGGGGGCTGGGCCTGCCTTGGGGCGGCCCGGCGGCTGGCCCCTTTCCTGCACGTGCCGCTGCGGCGCGGGTCACTGGCTCCGCGCCAGCGTGGTGCTCGGGCTTTCGCCGTAGGCCTGCTGGTAGGCGGCGGCGAAACGGCCCGGGTGGTCGAAGCCCCAGCGGGCCGCCGTCTGCAGCACGCGGGTCTCGGCGCCGGGGTGCATGAGATCGTGGCGCACGCGCTCCAGCCGCAGCCGGCGGATGTGCGCCATGGGTGTGGTGCCGCGTTCGCGGGCGAACAGCTGCTGCACCAGCCGCACGCTGCTGTGGATGGCCCGCGCCAGATCGGCGACCGTCAGCGGCTGGTCCAGGTGGGCCTCGATGTGGTCCTCCAGCTGCCGCAGCCTGGGCAGGGTGGCCGAGGCCGGCGCGCGGCTCACGGTTGCCGGCGCCCAGGCCACGCGCAGCAGCATGGCCAGCACATGGTCTTCCAGCATCGCCGTGTGCAGGCCGGATGAAGGGTGGTCTCCGCCGGGCTGCAGCAGGGCCGCCAGGTAGTGCATCAGCTGCCACCAGTGCGCGCCCGAACCCCGGCGCAGGTCCAGCTGCGGCGCCAGTCGCAAGGCGGCGGCCGTTTCCTGGCCGCTGATCGCCGCCGCCACGTGCATCAGCCGCTGGCGGTCGATGCGCAGCATGAACTGGTCGCAACTGCCCGACCATTCCATGCGCACCGTGTCCTGCGGCGAGATCACCGTGGCATGCCCCGCGGCACAGTTGTGCCGCGCGTTCTGGTGCCACACCGCGGCCTCGCCGGCCAGTGGCATCTGCACCAGGAAAAAATCGTCCAGCCGGTCCGGGTCGATGCGCACCGCCGCACCGTGCGCGAGGCGGTTGAGCGAGACCGAGGGGCCGAGTGCGCGGTGGTGCATGCGGGCGCGCACGCGCTGTCGGGCGCCGACCACCGACAGGTCGTGCGGCTTGTAGATGCGCGCGATCTGCTCGCGGGTTTCGTCGAGGTCGTCGGAGGCCAGCACCGACAGCGCCGCCCAGGGTGCGCCGCGCGGCTCGTGGCGGTCCAGCCAGCCGGGCGTGGCTGCGGAGAGGGCCGAGGGGGAGGGCGCGGGGCTGGGGGCCATGCGGCGCATGTTAGTGATTACCCGGGGTTTTTCACTTATCGGATACCCGCGTTCGTTTCGCGGATGGTCGCGGCGGCGGGCCGCTTCCAGAATGGCCCGGTCCGCTGTCCGCACCCTGTCCCAATCTTTCAGGAGACCCGCCATGAGCCTGCAGACCAAGTACCTGCTCGACGAAAGCCAGATGCCCAAGTTCTGGTACAACATCCAGGCCGACCTGCCCAGGGCGCTGCCCGCCGTGTTGCACCCCGGCACGCTGCAGCCCATCGGCCCCGACGACCTGGCGCCGCTGTTCCCGATGGAACTGATCCTGCAGGAGGTCAGCACCGAGCGCGAGATCGAGATTCCCGAGCCGGTGCGTGACATCTACCGGCTCTGGCGCCCGGCGCCGCTGTACCGTGCGCACCGGCTGGAAAAGGTGCTCGGCACGCCAGCCAAGATCTTCTACAAGTACGAAGGCGTCAGCCCCGCCGGCAGCCACAAACCCAACACCGCGATCCCGCAGGCCTTCTACAACAAGCAGGCCGGCGTCAAGCGCCTGACCACAGAGACCGGTGCCGGCCAGTGGGGCACCTCGCTCTCGTTCGCGGGCTCGCTGTTCGACCTTGAGGTGCTGGTGTTCCAGGTGCGCGTGTCCTACGACCAGAAGCCCTACCGCCGCGCCGTCATGGAGACCTACGGCGCGCGCTGCCTGCCCTCGCCGTCGAACCAGACCGAGTACGGCCGCAGCGTGCTGGCCCAGCGCCCAGACCATCCCGGCAGCCTGGGCATCGCGATCTCGGAAGCGGTTGAACTCGCCGTGCAGCGCGAGGACACCAAGTACGCGCTGGGCTCGGTGCTCAACCACGTGCTGATGCACCAGACCATCATCGGCCTCGAAGCCATGGAGCAGATGCAGATGGCCGACGCCTGGCCGGACGCGGTGATCGGTTGCACCGGCGGGGGCTCCAACTTCGCGGGCATTGCCTTCCCGTTCATCGGCCATGCGCTGCGCGGGGGCAAGCGGCCACGCATCCTGGCGGCCGAGCCCTCGTCCTGCCCCTCGCTGACCCGCGGCAAATACGCCTACGACTTCGGCGACACCGGTCACATGACGCCGCTGACCAAGATGCACACCCTGGGCAGCACCTTCACCCCGCCCGCCACCCACGCGGGCGGCCTGCGCTACCACGGCATGGCGCCGCTGGTGTCACATTGCAAGGACCTCGGCCTGATCGAGGCCGCGGCTTTCTCGCAGAAGCACTGCTTCGAGGCCGGTGTGACCTTTGCGCGCGCGGAGGGCATCGTGCCAGCGCCCGAGGCCAACCACGCCGTCAAGGCCGCCATCGAAGAAGCGTTGCGCTGCAAGCGCGAAGGCAAGAGCGAAACCATCCTGTTCGCGCTGTCGGGCCACGGCCACTTCGACATGGCGGCGTACCAGAAGTACTTCAGCGGTGAGCTGGCGGACGATGCCTACGACGAGAAGGAACTGGCGATGGCGCTCTCCGGGCTGCCCAGCGTGCCGGAACCGGCCTGAGCAGCCGGCAGGTCAGGGCTGGACCACTTCGAGCAAGCGGTCCAGCCCGCCCATGTCGATCGCGACCCTGGCCTGGGCGCGCACCTTGGGCTTGGCGCGGTAGGCCACCGAGAGACCGGCCACACCCATCATTTCCAGATCGTTGGCGCCGTCGCCCATGGCGATCGCCTGGGCCGGCGAACAGCCGATCAGGCTGCAGGTGCGCAGCAGGGTCTCGCGCTTCATCGCGCCGTCGCAGATGTCGCCCCAGCTCTGGTCGAGCAGGCGGCCGGTGAGCTTGCCGTCGACGATCTCCAGCTGGTTGCTGCGCGCGAAGTCCAGCGCCAGCCGGTCGCGCAGGCGCTCGGCGAAGTAGGTGAAACCGCCGCTGACCAGCAGCACCTTCAGGCCAGCCGACTTGCAGGCCAGCACCAGTTCGGCCGCGCCGGGGTTCAGGCGCAGGCGCGAGCGGTAGACCTGGGCCAGGTGCTCTTCGGTCACGCCCTTGAGCAGGGCGACGCGCTGGCGCAGGCTGTCCTTGTAGTCGGTGATTTCGCCGCGCATGGCGGCTTCGGTGATCGCCGCGACCTCGGCCTTGCGGCCGGCGGCGTCGGCGATCTCGTCCACGCATTCGATGTTGATCAGCGTGGAGTCCATGTCGAACGCGATCAACTTGAAATCGCGCAGGTTCAGGGGCGGCGTGATGCCCTGGACCGTGAGACCCGGGGCGAATTCGGTGGGAGAAGTCATCTCGGAATTATCGCGGGAGCCGGGATGGCCCCCGCCGTCAGGGCTTGGCCGCGGCGGGCAGCACCTTGGACATCGTGCCGATCTGCTTGCGCAGGTCACTGCCCACCAGGTCGGCCACCGACTGCTGGTCGCTGGTGATGGTCAGGCCCTGAGCCTGCAGCTTGGCCTTGAGGTCGTCGGTGCTGGTGCCGGCGACCTGGGCCAGCACGGTGATCGGAGCCTTGGCCAGGGCGCGTACCGGCGGTGCGAAGCCGGGCTCGCCACCGCTTTCACCGCCAGCGGGAATGAAGCTCAGCGCCAGCACCACGGCAAACGCTCCGACGATGGCGCGGCCGGTGTTCTGATTGAAGTAGCGCTTGAACGCCGGCATGTTCAGCAGCACATGCAGGGTCACGCCGATCACCATGGCCCAGCTGAGCCACTCGTGGGCGGTCTTGTTCAGGCCCGAGTCGAGGTGGAAAAACATCAGCACGCCGGTCACGGCGGAGAGCAGAAAGGCGCCGATGACGACGGGGGTGATCCAGGGGCGTTGGGCGGAGAGGTTCATTGTTCTTCCTTCAAGTTGAAGGCTTCGATGCTGAAGCTTCTGTGTTGAAGTTTGATCGTCACTGTATGAACGCCGGGTGAACATGTGCTCCGGGTGCTCCCGTTTTTGATGTGGGTCAAGGCCGGGACCAGGGTCAGGCGGCCTTCGCGTCGGCCTTCAGCGGATGGCCCAGCGAACGCAGCACGTCGCGCACCAGTTGCACCCGGTCTTTTACCTCGGGCAGGGCGCGTTCGATGCGCAGTTTCTCGTTGCCGGCCAGCTTGATGTGCTTGTTTTTCTGGATCAACTCGATGATGCGCATCGGCTCGATCGGCGGGTTGGGCCGGAAGGTGATGTTGACCACGCCCGGCGCCGCGTCGACCTTGACCACGCCGTAGGGCGCCGACAGCACACGGAGACGGTGCACGTCGATCAGCGTCTGCGTCTGCGCCGGCAGCTTGCCGAAGCGGTCGACGATTTCTTCGAGCAGGCCGTCCACTTGGTCGGTGGTCTTGGCAGTCGCCAGCTTCTTGTAGAACGACAGGCGCAGGTGCACGTCGCCGCAGTAGTCATTGGGCAGCAGGGCGGGCGCGTGCAGGTTGATGTCGGTGGTCACGGAGAGCGGCGAGAGCAGGTCTGGCTCGCGCCCGGCCTTGAGCGCACTCACCGCCTCGCTCAGCATCTCGTTGTAAAGCTGGAAGCCCACTTCGAGCATGTTGCCGCTCTGGTTCTCGCCCAGCACCTCGCCGGCGCCGCGGATCTCCAGGTCGTGCATGGCGAGGTAGAAGCCACTGCCGAGTTCTTCCATTTGCTGAATCGCGTCCAGCCGCTGGGCCGCCTGCTTGGTCAGGCCCTCGATCTCGGGCACCAGCAGGTAGGCGTAGGCCTGGTGGTGGCTGCGGCCCACGCGGCCGCGCAGCTGGTGCAACTGCGCCAGGCCGAACTTGTCGGCGCGGCTCATCACGATGGTGTTGGCCGTGGGCACGTCGATACCGGTCTCGATGATGGTCGAGCACAGCAGCAGGTTGTAGCGCTGGGCCACGAAGTCGCGCATGACCCGCTCCAGGTCGCGCTCGGGCATCTGGCCGTGCGCGATGGCGATGCGCGCCTCAGGCAGGATTTCTTCCAGCTTCTGCTTGCGGTTCTCGATTGTCTCGACCTCGTTGTGCAGGAAGTAGACCTGGCCGCCGCGCTTGAGCTCGCGCAGCACCGCCTCGCGGATCACACCGTTGCCCTCGTTGCGCACAAAGGTCTTGATGGCCAGCCGGCGCTGCGGCGCGGTCGCGATCACGCTCAGGTCGCGAAGGCCTTCGAGCGCCATGCCCAGCGTGCGCGGGATCGGCGTCGCGGTCAGCGTGAGCACGTCCACCTCGGCGCGCAGCTGCTTCATCGCCTCCTTGTGGCGCACCCCGAAGCGGTGTTCCTCGTCGATGATGAGCAGGCCCAGGTTCTTGAACTGCGTCTTCTCCGACAGCAGCTTGTGCGTGCCGACCACGATGTCCACGCTGCCGTCGTTGATGCCCTTCATCGCGGCGGTGATTTCCTTCTGCGAGCGGAAGCGGCTCATCTCCGCCACCTTCACCGGCCACTTGGCGAAGCGGTCCACCAGGGTCTGGTAGTGCTGCTCGGCCAGCAGCGTGGTGGGGGCGAGGAAGGCGACCTGCTTGCCGCCGGTGATGGCGACGAAGGCGGCTCGCAGCGCGACCTCGGTCTTGCCGAAACCCACGTCGCCGCAGACCAGGCGGTCCATGGGCTGCGGGCTGATCATGTCCTGGATCACGGCGTGGATCGCGGCCTTCTGGTCGGCGGTTTCTTCGAAGCCGAAGTCGTTGGCGAAGATCTCGTAGTCCTGCGCGCTGAAGCGGAAGGCGTGGCCCTGGCGCGCGGCGCGGCGGGCGTAGATGTTCAGCAGCTCGGCCGCGGCGTCGCGCACCTGTTCGGCCGCGCGGCGCTTGGCCTTTTCCCACTGGCCGCTGCCGAGCTTGTGCAGCGGCGCCTCGTCGGCACTGACGCCGGTGTAGCGGCCGATCAGGCTGAGCTGGCTCACCGGCACGTAGAGCACCGCCTTGTCGGCGTATTCGAGGTGCAGGAATTCCTGCAGCGCGGGCGTGCCATCGGGGTTCTTGTCGCCCATGTCCAGGTTGACGAGACCGCGGTAGCGGCCGATGCCGTGGGCGCTGTGCACGACCGGGTCGCCCACGTTGAGTTCGGAGAGGTCCTTGATCAGCGCGTCGACGTCGCTGACCTGTTCCTGCTTCTTGCGCCGGCGCGTGGTCGGGCCGGCGGCGAAGAGCTCGGTCTCGGTGACGAAGTCGATGCCCGCTTCCTGCCAGGCAAAGCCCACGGTCAGGCCCGAGGTGGCGATGCCGATCTTCTCGTCGCTGCCGCGGAACTCGTCCAGGGAGTCGAAGGCCGGTGGGTTCAGGCCGCTGGCGCGGATGAAGTCCAGCAGGCTCTCGCGCCGGCCGTCGCTCTCGGCCAGCAGCAGCACGCGGTGCGGCGATGCCGCCACGTGGGCCTGCAGCCGGGACAGCGGGTCTTCGGCGCCGCGCACGGCGGTGAGGTCGGGCAGCTTCTGGGCGAAGGCGTTGTCGGCGATGTCCTCGACGGCCGGACGGATCGCGAGCTGGGCGTGGCGGTTGGACAGCGCGTAGAACTGCTCGATCGACAGGAACAGGCTCTCGGGCGGCAGGGCCGGCCGGTCCGGGTCGTTGCGCACGATGCGGTAGCGGTCCTGCGTGTCCTGCCAGAAGCGCTGGAAGGACGGCTCCAGGTCGCCGTGCAGCACCACCGTGGCCTGCTCGCCGAGGTAGTCGAAGACGGTGGCGGTCTCTTCGAAGAACAGCGGCAGGTAGTACTCGATGCCGGCGGTGGCGACGCCGTTGCCCATGTCCTTGTAGATGCGGCTCTTGGTCGGATCGCCTTCGAGCAGCTCGCGCCAGCGGCTGCGGAAGCGCGCGCGCGCCGGCTCGTCCATCGGGAATTCGCGGCCGGGCAGCAGCCGCACCTCGGGCACCGGGTAGAGGCTGCGCTGGCTGTCGGGGTCGAAGGTGCGGATGCTGTCGATCTCGTCGTCGAACAGGTCGACGCGGTAGGGCACCTGCGAGCCCATGGGAAACAGGTCGATCAGGCCACCGCGCACCGCGTATTCGCCGGGGCTCACGACCTGGCTCACGTGGTTGTAGCCCGCCAGCGTGAGCTGCCCTTTGAGTCTGGCTTCGTCCAGTTTCTGCTTGACCTTGAACTGGAAGGTATAGCCCGCGAGGAACGACGGCGGCGCCAGCCGGTACAGCGCGGTCGTGGCCGGCACCAGCACCACGTCGGCGCCGGTGTCCTTGTCCTGTTGCTGGATGCGCCAGAGCGTGGCAAGGCGTTCGGAGATCAGGTCCTGGTGCGGCGAGAAGCTGTCGTAGGGCAGCGTTTCCCAGTCGGGGAACAGGGCGCAGCGCAGGTTGGGCGCGAAGAACGCCATTTCGTCCATCAGCCGCTGTGCGTCCGTCGCGTCGGCGGTGACGATGGCGGTCGGCCGTCCGGCGGCCTTTTCCCGCTGCGCCAGCTGGGCCAGCAGCAAGGCGTCGGCGGCGCCGGCCGGTCGGGGCAGTTGGAAGCGTTTGCCGGGGGTGAGCTTGGGCAGGTCCATGGATTCGGGCAGAAATGGCGAAACCCCCCGGCCGCGGTGGCAGGGGGGTGCTGCCCGGGATTCTAGAATGCCCCTCGAACCATGAACGATTCTTCCGACATTCCCGTGCCTGCTCGATGCCATGCCCTGCTGCCGTGTGCCGGCACGGGCTCGCGCGCCGGCACGGCTGGCCCCAAGCAGTACCAGACGGTGGCGGGCCTGCCGATGGTGCTGCACACGCTCGCCGCCTTCAACGAGGTCCCGCGCATTGCGCAGACCCTGCTGGTGGTGGCGCCCGAAGACCGTTTCCTGACCGTCGACTATCCCGAACTGCTGCTGGCGCAATGCGGCGGCGCGACCCGGGCGCACAGCGTGTTCAACGGGCTGGAGGCACTGAAGGCGCGTGGCGCGGCGGACAGCGACTGGGTGCTGGTGCACGACGCGGCGCGTTGCCTGGTCACGCCGGCACAGATTGGCGCGCTGATCGACGCCTGCTGGAACGATCCGGTCGGCGGCCTGCTGGCGCTCAAGCTGCCCGACACGCTCAAGACGGAGCGCGACGGACGTGTGTCGGCGACCGTCGACCGCTCGGACAAATGGCTGGCGCAGACGCCGCAGATGTTCCGCCTGGGCCTGTTGCGCAGCGCGCTGGCGGCGCAACAGGCCAGCGGCTTTGCCGGCGTGACCGACGAGGCCAGCGCGATGGAGATGGCAGGGCACCGGCCGCTGCTGGTGCCCGGCAGTGCCCAGAACTTCAAGGTCACCTATCCCGAAGACTTTGCGCTGGCCGAAGCCATCCTGGCCAGCCGCACCTGACCACCGCCATGAACCACATTCCTTTTCGCATCGGTGAAGGCTGGGACGTCCACGCTCTCGTGCCGGGCCGGCCGCTGATCATTGGTGGCGTCACGATTCCGCACAGCACCGGCCTGCTGGGCCATTCGGACGCCGACGTGCTGCTGCACGCGATCACCGACGCGCTGCTCGGCGCGGCCGCACTGGGCGACATCGGCCGGCACTTTCCCGACACCGATCCGCGCTTCAAGGGCTCCGATTCGGTGGTGCTGCTGACCGAAGTCGCACGCCGCGTGCGCGAGGCGGGGTTCGAGATCGGCAACGTCGACAGCACGGTGGTCGCACAGGCGCCCAAGCTGGGCCCGCACATCCCGGGCATGTGCGAACGCATCGCGCAGGCGCTAGGCGTGCCGGTGGGCTGTGTCAACGTGAAAGCCAAGACCGCCGAGAAGCTCGGCCCGGTGGGGCAGGGGCTGTCGATCGAGGCGAGGGCGGTCGCACTGCTGGTGCGCCGCTGAAACAGGTGACCCACGCCCCGGCGGAGTGAGGGTCGTTACTTCTTTTCGCTTTCGCCGACCGGCAGCTTGATGTGGGCGGCCAGACCGCCCGAGCTGCTGTTGGCCAGCGCGAAACGGCCGCCCATGCGGGCAATCGCGCGCTCGACGATCGCCAGACCCAGGCCAGTGCCGGTGGCGGCGGTGCGCGAGGCGTCACCCCGGAAAAACGGCTGCGTCAGCTGCGCCAGCATGTCCGGGTTCACGCCCGGCCCATGGTCCCTCAGCTTCACCAGCACCCAGTTCTCCTTGGTCTTGGCGCCGATGTCGATTTCGGTCACGCCGGTCACCGGGCTGCGGCCGTAGCGCACCGCGTTCTGCAGCAGGTTGGAGAACACCCGGTTGAGCTCGACCGCGTCACCCATGACCAGGGTCTCTGGCGGGATGCTGGTCTTCACGGCGACGTCCGGCGGATTGCCCAGGGAGAACACCGCGGCCTCGATCACCTCGTTGAGGTTGACCAGGTGCTTCTCGATGTGGTCCGGCCGCGCGTAGTCGAGGAACTTGTCGATGATCGCGTTGACCTGCTCGATGTCGGCCGACATGTGCTCCCGCGCCTCGCGGTCCGCCACGCTCATCTCGGTCTCCAGCCGCAGCCGTGCCAGCGGGGTGCGCAGGTCGTGCGAGATGCCGGCGAGCATCAGGGCGCGGTCCTGTTCGATCTTGGACAGGCGCTGCGCCATGCGGTTGAAGCCGATGTTGACCTGGCGGATCTCGCTGGTGGCGACGGCTTCGTTGAGCCGGCTGGAGGTGAAGTCGCCTTCGCGCACCCGGCTGGCCGCGAACGAGAGCTTCTGCAGCGGCCGGTTGATCAGGCGGGCGATCAGCGCGGCGCCCATCAGCGACAGCACCGCCGCGGTGCTCAGCCAGATCATCCAGGTCGTGCCGGTGACCAGCTCCACCCGCGACGGGTCGGCCTGCAGCCAGTACGGGTCGCCGTCGATCGAGAAGCCGATCCACAGGCCGGGTTTGCCATTGACTTCGCGCGCCACCACCGTGTCCGGTCCGAGCCGCGCGCTCAGCTGGGCACTGACCGTGCGGCTGAGCGGGTCGGTGTCGTACAGCCGGAACTTGTCGCCGGGCTCGCGTGGCGCGATGCGCACCTTTTCCTCGTCGGCCATGGTCTTGACCAGCGAGACGCGGGCGATCGAGTCCGAGTGCACCAGCGCTGCCCGGCTCAGGTTGACCAGCGAGGCCAGCTGCTGCGCGCTCTGCAGCGTGCGGGGTTCGAACTCCAGGGCCCGGAAGGTCTGCAGCCAGGCCACGATGCAACCGAGCAGCAGCAGCCCCAGCAGAAAGAAAGTCCGCCAGAACAGGCTGACTTCCCTGGGCCGCCGGGAATCCAGCGGGGCCGGGAGCGTCTCCAGCGCGGCAGGCTCGGTCTCGAAGCTCGGGACCCGCGATTCGTCGATCATCAGGCGTTGCCGTCCGGCACAAACACGTAGCCCACCCCCCAGACGGTCTGCAGGTAACGGGGCGAGGCCGCATCTTCTTCAATCAGCTTGCGCAGGCGCGAGACCTGCACGTCCAGGCTGCGGTCGAACGGCTCGAACTCGCGACCGCGCGCCAGCTGGGCCAGCTTCTCGCGCGACAGCGGCTGGCGCGGGTGGCGCACCAGCGCCTTGAGCATGGCGAATTCACCGGTGGTCAGCGGCAGGTCGGCGCCGTCCTTGCGCAGCGTGCGCAGGCTCAGGTCGAACTCGAACGGGCCGAAATTGACCACCTCGGCGTCCTGCGAGGGCGCACCCGGCACCTCGGCGGGCGGGCGGCGGCGCAGCACGGCGTGCACGCGGGCCAGCAATTCACGCGGGTTGAATGGTTTGCCCAGGTAGTCGTCGGCGCCGACCTCCAGACCCACGATGCGGTCCACGTCCTCGCTCTTGGCGGTCAGCATGATGATCGGCGTGCGGTCGCCGTTGGCACGCAGGCGCCGGCAGATCGACAGGCCGTCCTCGCCCGGCATCATCAGGTCCAGCACGATCAGGTCCACCGCTTCGCGCTGCAGCACCCGGTTCAGCGCCTTGCCGTCTTCGGCCAGCATGACCTCGAAACCCTCCTGCATCAGGTAACGGCGCAGCAGGTCGCGGATGCGGACATCGTCGTCAACAACCAGGATCTTGTTGGGGCGGGTGGCGTTTTGTGGCATGGAAGCAACTCCCGGTAAATGTAACAAAGCCGATTGTGTCAGCGCCAAGTGCTTGTCAGGGCTAGATTTTTGATTTTTTGACACGCAGTTACAAATGTTGCCCGGGGCACCCACACCGTTACCATGTGCCCGCCCAGAATCCTTTCCATTGCTCTGATTTGCCGGATTCATGACCCACCTCCGAATTCCCTTTGCCGCCGCCTTGCTGGGCGTCCCGCTGTGCGCGGTGGCGCTGGAGCAGCGCGAACAGCCGGTCCATACGCTGGTGGTGGTGCCCGTGACGGCTTCGCCCACCGACGCCGGGGACGGGCGGCCTGCTGCGCCACGCCTGCGTGACGCCTTGCGCCAGCCGATGAGCGAGGGTGAAGCGCTGGGCAAGCCCTACCGCCTCAGCCCCGAGGAGCGCCAGCGGTTGCGGGAGCAGCTGCGTGGCCAGACCACCACCGAAGCTTCCCGCGAAAAATGAGTTCTTGCATGTTCAAGGCGGCCACGTCGCCCGTGGGCCGCGGTCTGGCTGTGGTCCTGTCCGGCGTGTTGCTGGCCGGGGCGGCTCGGGCACAGGCGGCCAAACCCGAACAACCAGCCAATGTGGTGATCATCTCGGCCAGCGGGCAGCTCGACGTGCCTCAGGACTGGCTGACGATGACGCTGACGGTGTCGCGCGATGGCGGCGACGCGGCGCTGGTGCAGACCCAGTTGCGTCAGGCGGTCGATGCGGCCCTGGCAATGGTCAAGCCGCAGGTCGCGGCCAAGCAGCTGGAAGTGCGGACCGGCTCCTTTGGCGTCTACCCGCGCCATGGCAGCAACGGCAAGATCGCTGGCTGGCAGGGCACCGCAGAGCTGATTCTGGAAGGCCGCGATTTCCTGCGCATCAGCAGCACCGCCGGCAAGGCCACGTCCATGGGCATCGGCAACGTGGCGTTTTCGCTCTCGCGCGAAACCCAGCAGAAGCTCGAATCCGACGCGCAATCGATGGCGATCGAGCGCTTCAAGGCCAAGGCCACGGAAGTGGCCAAGGGGTTTGGTTTTGCCGGATACACCCTGCGTGAGGTGTCGGTGAGTTCGGCCGGTCAGGGCGACCGGCCGGTGTATGCGCGATTTCAGCAGGCACCGATGGCCGCGTCCGTCGCATCCGATGCGCCACTGCCGGTCGAAGCAGGCAAGAGCCAGGTGACGGTCACGGTCTCCGGCTCGGTCCAGCTGCGCTGAGGTCTGTTGCTCGGCGGTTTACTGGGCGGTCCAGCCGCCGTCCATGTTCCAGGCCACGCCACGCACGTTGGCGCCCGCGGGCGAGCAGAAGAACACCGCCAGTTCGCCCAGTTCTTCGGGCGTGGTGAACTGCATCGACGGCTCCTTTTCCCCCAGCAGCAGCTTCTTGGCGTCTTCATTGGAAAGACCCTGTGCGGCGGCCTTGGCGTCGACCTGCTTCTGCACCAGCGGTGTCAGCACCCAGCCCGGGCAGATGGCGTTGCAGGTCACTCCCGTGGTGGCGTTTTCCAGGGCCGTCACCTTGGTCAGGCCCACTACGCCATGCTTGGCGGCGACGTAGGCCGACTTCTCTGCCGAGGCCACCAGGCCATGCACCGAGGCCACGTTGATGATGCGTCCCCAGTCGGCGGCGCGCATGGCTGGCAGGGCCAGGCGCGTGGCGTGGAAGGCGCTGGAGAGGTTGATGGCCAGGATTGCGTCCCACTTCTCGACCGGGAAATCCTCGACGCGGGCGACGTGCTGGATGCCGGCGTTGTTCACGAGGATGTCGACGCGGCCAAACTGCGCGGCGGCGAACTTCATCATGTCCTCGATCTCGGCCGGCTTGCTCATGTCCGCGCCGTGGTAAGCGACCTTCACGCCCAGCGCCGCGATCTCGGCCTTGGGCGCTTCGGCGTCACCGAAACCGTTGAGCACGATGTTGGCGCCCTGGCGGGCGAGTGCCTTGGCAATGCCCAGGCCGATGCCGCTGGTGGAGCCGGTGACGAGAGCGGTTTTGTTCGCGAGCATGGGGGATCTCCAGTTCCATTACGATTGGTTGAACAACATGCAAACCATTATCACGGAGTCCCTTGGGATGTACGGTTCCAGCCAGCCGCCAGCGCAGCGTTTCCTTGAAGTCGGCGGCGCTGTGGCCGCCTCCGGCCAACCCCGGCGCCTGGCATATTGGGACTGGCCGGGCCAGCAGGGCGCCGACCCTCGCCGTGTGGTGATCTGCGTGCACGGCCTGTCCCGTCAGGGGCGGGATTTTGACGTGCTGGCGACGGCACTGGGTGCCCATTCACGTGTGATCGCGGTGGATGTGGCTGGTCGTGGCAACAGCGACTGGCTGGCCGATCCGATGGCCTATCAGGTGGGTACCTATGCCGCGGACATGGCGCAGTTGATCGCCAGCCTGCGGTCCGTGGACCCCGAGCTGAGGGTCGACTGGGTCGGGACCAGCATGGGGGGTCTGATCGGGCTGGTGCTGGCGGCGCAGCCGCAGATCGGCATCCGTCGCCTGGTGCTCAACGATGTCGGGCCGGTGATCCAGTGGGAGGCTTTGTGCCGCATCGGCAGCTACCTCGGCCGCAACCCCTCGTTTGCGAGCGAGCAGGAGGCGGCCGATTACCTGCGCTCCATTTCGACCGGTTTCGGGCCGCACACTGACGACCAGTGGATGGCGCTGACCCGGCCGATGTTGCGGGAGCGGGACGGACGCTGGTGGCTGCATTACGACCCGTCCATCGCGGTGCCTGTGCGGGCGCTCACGGACAGTGCAGACCAGGCTGCGGCCCGCAAGTCGGTGGCCGACGGCGAAGCTTTTCTCTGGGGCTTGTACGACACCATCTCCGCCAGGACCCTGTTGTTGCGCGGTGGCGATTCCGACCTGCTCAGCCGCGAGACGGCGCGCAGCATGGGCGAACGTGGCCCCGGCGCGCGCTGTGTCGAGTTTGCCGGGGTGGGGCACGCGCCGACGCTGGTGGCGGACGATCAGGTGGCCTGTGTCCGTGATTTCCTGACAGCCGCCTGAGGACGCCACACGGTCATGCAGTATCCGACCCCAGCGCCCTCCGCGCCGAAGGCGGCCATCGTTGCCGCCACCTCCGACAGCCTGCCACAGGAAGCCCAGGCGCTGGCGCGTGCGCGCGCATTTGCCGAGCCACTGCTGGCCTGCGAGCAACTGGACACCGGTGAGAACATCCTGGAGCACGCCGACGCGGTGGCAGCGGTGCTGCGCGACATCGGTGGTTCCGAGGCCATGCAGGCAGCGGCCTATCTGGTCTATGCCTGCCAGCACCTGAACCGCCCACAGGAGGTGATCGCCAAGGCCTTTGGCGACAACTTCGCGGCGCTGGCGATGGAGACCACCAAGCTGGTGCAACTGCAGCGGCAGGCCCGCATCAAGTCGGCCGAGGCCCAGGCCAAGAAAACCGAAGAGCGCCAGGCGGCACTGGAGGCGGCTCTGCCCGTGGCATCGCCTGGCAAAACGGCGGTGTCGGAACTGGCGGCCAGCCAGACCGAGAACGTGCGCAAGATGCTGCTGGCGTTTTCTCGCGATCTGCGCGTCGTGATGCTGCGGCTGGCCTCGCGCTTGCAGACGCTGCGCTATTTCGCGGCCTGCAAGGGCGATCCGGGTGCTGCGCTGGCCAGCGAGTCCCTGCATGTCTTCGCGCCGTTGGCCAACCGGCTGGGCATCTGGCAGATCAAGTGGGAGATGGAAGACCTCGCATTCCGTTTCCTGGAGCCGCAGACCTACAAGCAGGTGGCGCGGCTGCTGGACGAGAAGCGTGCCGAGCGCGAGGCCCACATCGAGCAGGTGCGCCAGCAGCTGGAGACGGACCTTCAGGCGCATGGCATCCGGGCTTCGGTACAAGGCCGGCCCAAGCACATCTACAGCATCATCAAGAAGATGCGCGGCAAGTCGCTGGATTTCAGCCGCGTGTTCGACATCCGGGCCCTGCGCGTGGTGGTGCCGGACAAGGACGACTGCTACAGCGTGCTGGCGCTGGTGCATGCCCAGTTCACGCCGGTGCCCGAGGAGTTCGACGACTACATTGGCAAGCCCAAACCCAATGGCTACCAGTCGCTGCACACCGTGGTGCGTGACGACCAGGGCCGTGCGTTCGAGATCCAGATCCGTTCGCAGGAGATGCACGACCATGCCGAGCATGGTGTGGCGGCGCACTGGGCCTACAAGGAGGCGGGTACCAAGGGTTATGCGGGCGTGTCGGCGAGTTCGGAGTACGACGCGAAGATTGCGGTGCTGCGCCAGCTGCTGGCCTGGGAGCGCGACCTCAGTGGCCCGTCCAAGGGTCTGTTCGACGACCGCATCTATGTGCTGACGCCCGACGCGGCCATAGTGGAATTGCAGCAAGGTGCGACGCCGGTGGACTTTGCCTATTCGGTGCACACCAACCTGGGACACCGCTGCCGCGGTGCGCGGGTCGACGGTGCCATGGTGCCGCTGAACACTCCGTTGCAGAACGGCCAGACGGTGGAGATCATCGCGGCGAAAGAGGGCGGCCCGTCGCGCGACTGGCTCAACGCCGAGCTGGGGTATCTGGTCGGGCACCGCGCCAAGAGCAAGGTGCGCGCCTGGTTCAACCAGCTGGCGATGGAGGAGACCGTGGCGCGCGGGCGCGAAGCGGTCGAACGGCTGTTGCAGCGCGAGGGGCGCACGGCGGTGCGGTTCGAGGAGCTGGCCAGCATGGTTGGCCTGTCCTCGGCGCAAGAACTGTTCGAACAGGTGGGCAAGGACGAACTGTCCCTGCGTGCGCTGGAAGTTCATCTGCGGCCCGGCGAGCAGCCGGTGGTCGACGATGTGCCGCCGTGGATGAAGAAGCCACGCCCGGCCCGTGGAGGGTCCAGCGGCGGCGTGCTGGTGGTGGGCGTCGACTCGCTCATGACCCAGCTGGCCAAATGCTGCAAGCCCGCGCCCCCGGACGACATTCGCGGCTTTGTCACCCGCGGCAAGGGCGTCAGCATCCACCGCAGCGATTGCAGCGATTTCGCCCACCTGCAGCGCTCCAACCCCGATCGGGTGATCGAGGTGCAATGGGGTGGGGCTGTTTCCGGCGTGAGGGACGGTGGGGCCGCGGTGTATCCGGTCGACGTCGCCGTCGAGGCCAACGACCGCCAGGGCTTGCTGCGCGACATCTCGGACGTTTTTGCGCGCGAGAAGATGAATGTGATCGGCGTGCAGACCCAGTCGGTCAAGGGCATCGCCTGGATGACCTTCACCATCGAGGTCACCGATGCGCGCCAGGTGTCCCGGGCCATGTCGGTGGTCGGTGATGTGGCCGGCGTTCGCATGGTGCGACGCAAATGATCCGGAGCAATTCGAAAAATCGCTCAGAAGCTGCTATACTGCGAGGCTTCGGACAGTTTGTAGGCGCGTAGCTCAGCTGGTTAGAGCACCACCTTGACATGGTGGGGGTCGTTGGTTCGAGTCCAATCGCGCCTACCAAACATCTCCGAAACCGCAAGGGCCCGACGTTTTCGTCAGGCCCTTTTTCTTTGCGGTGCGCTGCTTGCGGCATGGCATGATCCAGACTCTTCGCACAGGGAAAACCCATCTGACCGAAAGGGGCTGGGCTTTCTAGAATGGTGCGTTTGGGCGGCCTCCTGCAACCGGAGGCTTTCCGGTCTTACGTGAAGGTCCCGTTGTGCAAAAAAGCAAGGCCGATGCCCACGCCTCCAGCCCGGAGGCTGTGCGGGTCATCAAGAAATACCCCAACCGCCGTCTCTACGACACCGATACCTCGTCGTACATCACGCTGGCCGAGGTCAAGGCGCTGGTCATGGACAACGAGCGATTCGTGGTGCGTGATGCCAAGACCAACGAAGATCTGACCCGCAGCATCCTGCTGCAGATCATTCTCGAAGAAGAAACGGCCGGTGTGCCGATCTTCACCGAACAGGTGCTGGCCAACATCATCCGTTTCTATGGTCACGCCATGCAGGACTTCATGGGGGCTTATCTCGAAAAGAACGTGCAGATCTTCATGGACCTGCAGACGAAGATGGCCGAGCAGTCCAAGGGGCTCAACCCCGAAGTCTGGAAGCAGTTCATGAATGTTCAGTCGCCGATGATGCAGGGCATGATGGGGACCTATCTGGAGCAGTCTCGCAGCGCCTTCACGCAGATGCAGGAGCAGATGCAGAAGAACAGCGAGCAGATGCTGGCGGCCTTTGGCCTCAAACGCTGAGCGGCGGGCGCCGGTCTGAGACAATCCGGGGATGAGTGAATCCCCTGTTTCCCCGGGCGCCGTGGCGCCCAAAGTCGGGTTTGTGAGTCTTGGCTGCCCCAAGGCCCTCACGGACTCCGAGCTGATCCTCACGCAACTGAGCGCCGAGGGATACCAGACCTCCAAGACCTTTGCCGGTGCCGACATCGTCATCGTCAACACCTGCGGCTTCATCGATGACGCCGTCAAGGAGAGTCTCGACACCATCGGTGAGGCGCTGGCCGAAAACGGCAAGGTGATCGTGACCGGTTGCCTGGGAGCGCGCGAAGGCGAGGGTGGTGGCAACATGGTGCAGCAGATGCATCCCAGCGTGCTTGCCGTGACCGGCCCGCACGCCACCCACGAAGTGATGGAGGCGGTGCACAGGCACTTGCCCAAGCCCCACGACCCCTTCATCGATCTCGTGCCGCCGCAGGGCATCAAGCTCACGCCGCGCCACTATGCCTATCTGAAGATCAGCGAGGGCTGCAACCACCGCTGTACCTTCTGCATCATTCCGTCGATGCGCGGCGATCTGGTGAGCCGGCCCATCGGTGATGTGCTCACGGAAGCTCGCAAGCTGTTCGAAGCCGGCGTGAAGGAACTGCTGGTGGTCAGTCAGGACACCTCGGCCTATGGCGTGGACATGCAGTACCGCACCGGCTTCTGGGACGGCAAGCCGGTCAAGACCCGCATGCTTGACCTGGTGCGCACCTTGGGCGAACTGGCGCGTGGTTATGGTGCCTGGGTGCGCCTGCACTATGTGTACCCGTACCCGCATGTGGACGATGTGATCCCGCTGATGGCGGAGGGGTTGGTGCTGCCGTACCTGGATGTCCCGCTGCAGCACAGCCACCCCGACGTGCTCCGGCGCATGAAGCGGCCGGCCAGCGGCGAGAAGAATCTGGAGCGCATCGCGCGCTGGCGCGAACTTTGCCCAGAGATCGTGGTGCGCAGCACCTTCATCGCGGGCTTCCCGGGTGAGACCGATGCAGAGTTCCAGCATCTGCTGGACTTCGTGGCTGAGGCGCGCATCGATCGCGCGGGTTGCTTTGCTTACTCGCCGGTGAACGGGGCGGTGGCCAACGAGTTGCCGGACCCGGTGCCCGACGCGCTGCGTGCCGAACGGCAGGCCCGCTTCATGGCAGTGGCTGAGGCTGTGTCAGCGGAAAAGCTGCAGGCCCGTGTGGGTGCGACCATGCAGGTGCTGGTGGATTCGGCGCCGGGCCTGGGGAAGAAAGGCGGAGTGGGGCGCAGCTATGCAGATGCGCCGGAGATCGACGGCGTGGTGCGCCTGCTGCCGCCCGAGAAGATCAGCAAGACGCTCAAGGTGGGTGAGTTCACCAAGGCCCGCATCGTGGCGGCCGAGGGGCACGATCTCGTGGCGCTGCCGGTCTGATGGGGAAAACAGAAATGGCTTGCAAACGATGTGTTTGCAAGCCATTGTGTATGGTGCCCAAGAGAGGACTCGAACCTCCACGCCTCTCAGCGCTAGTACCTGAAACTAGTGCGTCTACCAATTCCGCCACCTGGGCATCTCAGGAAGCTAGCATTATATCCTGTAGTTCAGTGTGTCCTTGTGGACTTTGCGAGGTGCAGATCAAAAAAAGAAAAGGGCTTGCAAACTCTGAGTTTGCAAGCCCTTATGATTGGTGCCCAAGAGAGGACTCGAACCTCCACGCCTCTCGGCGCTAGTACCTGAAACTAGTGCGTCTACCAATTCCGCCACCTGGGCATCTCAGGAAGACAGCGATTGTAGCAGTAAAAACAGAAACGAAAAATCTTGACCGAAAAAAATAGCCTGCTGGCCGAATTTGAAGGTGTCGTCTCCGGTCATCGCGACGGACATGGCTTTGTGGTCCGCGACGACGGACAGCCCGACATCTATCTTCCCTCCAACGAAATGCGGGCGGTGCTGCACAAGGACCGCGTGAAGGCGCGGATCGTGCGCCTGGACCGCAAGGGGCGCCCCGAGGGGCGCGTCACCGAAATCATCGAGCGCTCTTCGGCTCCCATCATCGGACGTCTGCTGCAGGAAAGTGGCGTCTGGCTGGTCGCACCCGAAGACAAACGCTATGGACAGGATGTTCTCGTGCCCAAGGGCGCGACCGGCGCCGCCAAGCCGGGCCAGGTGGTGGTGGTCGAACTGACCGAGCCGCCTGCGCTGTACGGACAACCCGTGGGCCGGGTCAAGGAGGTGCTGGGCGAGATCGATGACCCGGGCATGGAAATCGAGATCGCGGTGCGCAAGTACGGGGTGCCGCACGAGTTCTCCGACTCGGCCATGGCGCAGGCCCGTGCCTTGCCCGACCACGTGCGCTCCAGCGACCACAAGAACCGGGTCGATCTGCGCGATGTGCCGCTGGTCACCATCGATGGTGAAGACGCGCGCGACTTCGACGACGCGGTGTATTGCGAGCCGGCCAAGGTCGGCCGTGCCAAGGGCTGGCGCCTGCTGGTGGCGATCGCCGACGTGAGCCACTATGTGCATACCGGCTCGGCGATCGACGTCGACGCCTACGACCGTGCGACCTCGGTGTACTTCCCGCGCCGCGTGATTCCCATGCTGCCGGAGAAGCTCTCCAACGGCCTGTGCTCGCTCAACCCGGGAGTCGAGCGCCTGTGCATGGTCTGCGACATGCTGATCAACGCCAAAGGCGAGATCCACGCCTACCAGTTCTATCCCGCCGTGATGTTCAGCCACGCGCGCTTCACCTACACCGAGGTGGCGGCGATCCTGCAGAACACGCGTGGACCCGAGGCACAGAACCGCAAACCGCTGGTGCCGTACCTGCTGAATCTGCACGACGTCTACCGTGCGCTGCTGACGGCGCGCAATGCGCGTGGCGCGGTGGACTTCGAGACGGTGGAAACCCAGATCGTCTGCGACGAATCGGGCCGTATCGAGCGCATCGTGCCGCGCACCCGCAACGATGCGCACAAGCTGATCGAGGAGGCGATGCTGGCGGCCAACGTCTGTTCGGCCGAGTTCATTGCCCAGGGCAAACAGGCGGGCCTGTTCCGTGTGCACGAAGGCCCGACGCCGGAGAAGCAGGAGACGCTGCGCAACTACCTCAAGGCCATGGGAGTGCCGCTGACGATCAGCGACAACCCGCACCCGTCGGAGTTCCAGCAGATCGCCAATGCCACCAAGGACCGGCCGGAGGCGCAACAGATCCACATGATGCTGCTGCGCTCGATGTCGCAGGCGATCTACACGCCGATGAATCAGGGCCACTTCGGTCTGGCCTTCGATGCCTACACCCACTTCACCAGCCCGATCCGCCGGTATCCGGATCTGCTGGTGCACCGGGTCATCAAGGCCATCCTCGCCAAGCAGAAGTACCAGCTTCCCGATTTGCCCACACCGGGTGAGGCACACGCCAAGCTCAGCAAGCGCCTGGCCAGCCGGGTCAAGCCCCCGTCCGCCGGTGAAACCACCAAGAAGCCGTCGGCCGACCAGATGGCCTGGCAGGCTGCAGGCCTGCACTGCAGCGCCAACGAGCGCCGTGCCGACGAGGCCAGTCGCGACGTCGAGGCCTGGCTCAAGTGCAAGTACATGCGCGAGCATCTGGGCGAGGAGTTCAGCGGCGTGGTGACCTCGGTCACCAGCTTCGGCCTGTTCGTGACCCTCGACGCCATGTATGTGGAAGGACTGGTGCACATCACCGAACTGGGCGGCGAGTATTTCCGGTTCGACGAGGCGCGCCAGGAGTTGCGAGGAGAGCGCACCGGCATCCGCTACGCGCTGGGCTCGCGCGTCCAGGTGCAGGTCAGCCGGGTGGATCTGGACGGCCGGCGCATCGACTTCCGGCTGGTTTCGGGCAACGACGATGTCGTGTTGCGCGCGATGCGGGACAAGACCGGCGGGCAGGCGGTCGCTGACGAAAGCCGCGGGCGTGAACGACCGCGCAACGAGCGCGCCACCGACAAGGGCAAGCCGGCCAAGGCACCGAAGCCATCTGGTTCGCGCGCGGCGCGCAAGGCGGCACGGGGAGCCGATCGGGGTGCTGACCGAGGAGCGCCGGGCAAGACCCGGAAAGGGCGTCGCTGATGCGGGCGGTGTTGTTGTTCCTGCTGGAGACGGCGGGCTTCCTGATGGTGGGCGCGGCTTTGCTGCGCGCCTGGATGAACCAGGTGAAGGTGAACATGTCGGCCCAGCCTGGGCGCTTCGTC
This sequence comes from Hydrogenophaga sedimenti, assembly GCF_051857515.1. Taxonomy (NCBI): domain Bacteria; kingdom Pseudomonadati; phylum Pseudomonadota; class Betaproteobacteria; order Burkholderiales; family Comamonadaceae; genus Hydrogenophaga; species Hydrogenophaga sedimenti. Next base: position 141,066 of record NZ_JBPZHA010000005.1, on the reverse strand, counting down.
ATGGCCCTGACCCACTGGCTGGTGGCGCCGCTGCGCAAGCTGCTGCCCCGGACGCTGGTGCAGAGCCGGATCGACTGGGGCAGTCTCACCGCCGCGGTGGTGCTGGCGCTCGCTTATGCGGTGCTGTGGGTGCTGCTGCAGGCGGCCTTGCTGCCGGCCTCGGTGTCGTCGTCGATCCTGCTGGCCATTCCCGAACTGGCGTTCAGGCTGCTGGTGCGGGTGATGTTGCAGGGGTTGATGGTGATGCTGCTGGTCTATGCGGTGCTGTCCTGGGTGCAACCCGGATCGCCTGCGATGGGCATGCTGGACCGGCTGTGCAGTCCGGTGCTCAAGCCGGTGCGCCGGGTGTTGCCGCCGATCGGCGGTGTGGACCTGTCGGTGCTCGTGCTGATCGTGCTGCTGCAGGTCGGTCTGATCCTGCTGGGCTGATCAGCGCGCGTCGGCCGAGCCGATGCCCATCGTGAGACGGTGGGCGGTGAGCGTTTCTCGGTTCTCCCGCACCCACTGGTCGGCCCGATCCCCATGGGAGAACACGGCGTCGAGCACCGCCAACAGCGGATCCCTCCCTGAACGCCTGGCCTGGGCCAGCAGGGCGCCGATCCAGCCGGCCAGCACGTCTCCGGTGCCGGCGGTGGCCAGAGCGGCATTGCCGCTGCTGTTGATGCGCGGCATCTGCCCGGGCGCTGCGACCACGGTGCCCGAGCCCTTGAGCACGCAGGTGACGCCGAAACGCTGGACCAAGGCGGTGGCTGCCCGCAACCGGTCTGCCATCACGTCCCTGGTTCCCATGTCCAGCAGCCGCGCCGCTTCAAGAGGGTGGGGTGTGATCACTGTGTGGACACCACGCGCCTGGCGCTGCGCCAGCAGGGATTGCAGTGTGGTGTCCTCCGCCACGCGGTTGAGCGCATCGGCGTCAAGCACCAGCGACGCACAGGTCGACAGCAGAACCGGCAGCGCGTCGGCCACCGCCGTTCCTCCGCCGCAACCGCAGACCACGGTCGCGTCCACCATCAGGTCCCGTGCCTGCGTCAGCAATCCGGGGTGGCGGAACATCAGCTCGGGACACAGCGGGTCCCAGCGGACGGCGTCGCCGTGGTCGCCCAGCAAGCCGATGTAGACACGGCCCGCACCCGCGTGCAGGGCGGCCCGCGCGGCCAGCATGGCGGCGCCGGTCATGCCGGCGCCACTGTGGGTGATGTCCTGCCCGCCGATCACGACCACATCGCCTTGGGAGCCTTTGTGGGCGGCATGCGGACGGTGTGCGGGGAGGGGGCTGACCTGTCCGAACAGTTGCGCGACAGGTGCAGGGCCCGCCGATCCATGGGGTTCCAGCGGGTCGAACCAGACGGTGCCAGCCATGTCGCGCCCATCGGCGGTGAAGAGACCGGGTTTGAGTGTCAGCAGAGTGAGCGTGTGGCGCGGCGCATTTGCAGCGTGTGCTGCCGGTCCGCGGTAGACGCCGGTGTCGGCCATCAGACCGCTGGGCAGATCGACGGCGAACACTGGGCAACCCACGGCATGCATGCGTTCGAGGTGTTCAGCGATCGCACCGGTGGGGGCCTCTCGCACACCGATGCCCAGCAAAGCGTCGATCACCAGGTCGGCGTTGTCGGGTGGGGCATGGGCGATGGTGACGCCGGCCGCCAGTGCTTCGGCGAGTGCCCGCGCCGCGTCTTCGGGAAGTCGGCCGGGATCGGTGCAGCACAGGGTGACCACCACTTCTGCGGCGCCGGGCTGGGTGAGCCGGGACTCGTGCAGGTGGCGGGCGGCCACCAGACCATCCCCGCCGTTGTTGCCCGGTCCGCAGGCGATCCAGATGCGCCGGGCATGGGGGGCGAGCGCGCGGGCCAGTTGCGCGACCGCCGTCCCGGCGCGGGACATCAGGGCGAAGGGCGGAAGGGCAGAGGCCAGCGCCTGCTCGATGGCGCGCGTGGCCTGCACGCTGTACAGCGGCTCCGAGTGGTGGCTGCCGATCCGCCGCATGCCACTCAGGCGGGAGGAATGCGCAGCACCTGTCCCGGGTAGATCTTGTCCGGGTGGCTGAGCATCGGCCGGTTGGCTTCGAAGATCTGCGGGTACTTGTTGGGCGTGCCGTAGAACTCCTTGCTGATCTTCGACAGGTTGTCGCCCTTGACCACGGTATACATCTGCGACTCGGGTTCCGGGGTCGAGACCGTCATCAGGTCGTTGACGCTGGCGACGTTGGCCACGTTGCCGCAGCACAGGATGACCTTTTCCTTGGTGGTCTGGTCCGGTGCGACACCCGCCACCGTGACCGTTTCACTGGCGGCGTCGTAGCCCACGTCCAGTGCTTCCACATTGAGGTTCATGCTCTGGATGTACTTGGCGATCGCCTGGGCGGCGGTCTGGTTCAGCGCGGCGATCTCGTCGGCGCCGGGGGCTGCAGGTGCTGCGGCTTGCGCGGCCTGTGCATGGCCGATGCCAAACAGCTTTTCGCCGGCTTCCTTGATGAAACTGAACATTCCCATGATCTGACTCCTTCGGGGTTGAGAAAAAATGCTTGCCGATCCTGCGGGGCTGTTCACCGCACGTCAAGACGGCCGCCAGCGTGCGCGGCCTGTCCGAAGGTGTTTGCGTCAATTCTGCGCAGTCGCGGGCGTTTCTGATGGCATTTCACCACGAACCCGTGGCACTGCGATGGCAACCGCCATCAGTTGGTCCAGCGCCGTGCGCTGTAGGGCGCCGCATCGATCACGGACGCCTGCCCGGCGATCTGATCGGCCAGCAGGCGGGCGCTCGCACAGGCCATGACCCAGCCGTGCATGCCATGCCCGCTGTTGATCCACACCCGCGGCACCGAGGTCTCGCCGATCACCGGCAGTGCGTCGGGTGTGGTGTTCACCTGGGTGCTCCACTCCTGCACCCCACCGGCCTGGCCAAGACGGATGGCGCCCGGGAACCAGTCATCCAGCACCTTGTAGAGCCGTTTGAAGGCGTCGTCAGCCCGGTCGGTCTTGCCGGGCGTGCTCAGCGGTCCGCTGACGCGCACCCGTTGTGCCATGCGGGCGATCGACACGCGGTGGCGCAGGTCATGGACCACGGCGACCGGTGCGTCGATCGACTCTCGCACCGATGCACTCAGCGAGTGTCCTGTCAGGGTCTGCAGCGGAAGGGAGACGCCCAGGGAGCGCAGCAGTGCGTCGGAAGCGGCTCCGGCGCAGAGCACCACGCCGTCGAACGGATCCGTGCTGCCTGCTCCCGACGGGGTTGTCAGGCGAATCTGCTGGCCGGGCTGCAGCCCCGGGACCGGCTGGCCAAACTCGAACCGGCAGCCTTCCTGCTGCGCCCGCGCCCGCAACAAGAGCGTGAACTGGCGACAGTTGACCGACCAGACGTCGGGCATGACCAGGGTGCCATGCAGCGGGGTTTCGGTGTTGAGGGCCAGTTCCAGCGAGCGGGCCTGCTCGGCGGTCATCAGACGGCTTTCGCCTTCCATGGCGCGCACACGGGCATGCAGGTCTTCGGCCATGGCACTGTCGCGTTCATCGCGCCAGACCACCATCATCCCCTGGTGGCTGTCGAGGGTCAGCTGCAACTGGTCGCACAGTCCGTCCAGCCGTTCGGCACCCAGGCGGGCCAGCGCCAGCAGATCGGGGCCAGGGTCCAGGCTGGTGGAGCGTCTGTTGCGCCGCAACCGCTGCCACCAGGCGCCCATGCCCGATGCCTGCTCCTGCTTCCAGTCGGTCGATGCGCGGGCGGCCATCCATTCGGGCGCCAGCAGGCCCGCGTTGGCAAAACTGGAGCCTTCCGCCGCGGTGCTGTGGCGCTCGAACACCGTGACCTCATGCCCGTCTTGCGTCAGCTCGAAAGCGGTCGTGACGCCCACGACCCCGGCTCCAATGACCGCCAGTCTCAAGAGAAACTCCGGATCGATGTGCCGTGGAAATGGGTGGTGCCCCGGGTCGGTGCGGGGGCAGGGTGCAAGGGCTGGTGGTGGGCTGACATGGATGGAGGCACATGCGACAGCAACAGGCCGCTGCCCGAAAAGGGTCAGGGCAGCCATCGCATTCGGTGAAGGGAAGGATGGGCCTGCTATAATCGATTGGCTTTGCTGGTGAGGGCTGCTCTTGCACCCGAACCATCGAAGCAAATCCCAAACCAGCCCAACCAGGTGCCGGTTCAAGCGATCAGTCGCCTTTAGGCGTGTATGCATGAACCGGTCGGGGCTGGATTTTAGACCCAACCTCTGGAATACATCATGTCCATCTCCATGCGCGAAATGCTGGAAGCCGGCGTCCACTTCGGACACCAGACCCGCTTCTGGAACCCCAAGATGGCGCCGTTCATCTTCGGCCATCGCAACAAGATCCACATCGTCAACCTCGAAAAGACGTTGCCGATGTTCGAAGACGCTGCCAAGTTCGTGAAGCAGCTGTCCGCCAACCGCGGCACCATCCTGATGGTCGGCACCAAGCGCACCTCGCGCGACATCGTGGCTGCCGAAGCCCGCCGTGCCGGCGTGCCCTTCGTCGACCAGCGCTGGCTGGGTGGCATGCTGACGAACTTCAAGACCGTCAAGACCTCCATCAAGCGCCTCAAGGACATGCAGGCCCAGCAGGAAGCCGGCCTGGAAAGCATGAGCAAGAAAGAGCAGCTCATGTTCGCCCGCGAGATGGAGAAGCTGGAAAAGGACATCGGCGGCATCCAGGACATGAACGCCCTGCCGGACGCCATCTTCGTGATCGACGTGGGCTTCCACAAGATCGCCATCTCGGAAGCCCAGAAGCTGGGCATTCCGCTGGTGGGCGTGGTGGATACCAACCATTCGCCGGTTGGCATCGACTACGTGATCCCCGGCAACGATGACTCGGCCCGCGCCGTGGCTCTGTACGCCCGTGGCATCGCCGACGCGATCCTCGAAGGCCGTGCCAATGCCGTGACCGACGTGGTCAAGGCCGCTGCCGAAGGTTCCGACGAGTTCGTCGAAGTCAAGGAAGACGCGGCCGCCTGAGCCTCGCCGCCTGTGCGAACGAGGGGCTCCAGTAGCCCCTTTTTCACAAGCGAAACCGATCAATGAACAGTGTGGACCCGCCGGACGGGTCCGGACAACGGAGAACTGACATGGCAATTACCGCAAGCATGGTCGCCGAACTGCGCGCCAAGACCGACGCTCCCATGATGGAGTGCAAGAAGGCCCTGACCGAAGCCGATGGCGACATGGCCAAGGCCGAAGAGCTGCTGCGCGTCAAGCTGGGTACCAAGGCCGGCAAGGCCGCCAGCCGCGTGACCGCCGAAGGTGTGGTCGCCGCAGCCATCAATGGCAACACCGGTGCCCTGATTGAAGTCAACTGCGAAACCGACTTCGTCACCAAGAACGACAGCTTCCTGGCACTCGCCAACGCTGCTGCCAAGCTGGTCGCCGACCACAATCCGGCCGACATCGCTGCCCTGGGTGCCCTGGCCTATGAGCAGGACGGTTTCGGCCCCACCCTGGAAGACGTGCGCAAGGGCCTGATCGGCAAGATCGGCGAAAACATGTCGTTCCGCCGCTTCCAGCGCTGGGCCAATGGTGGCCAGCTGGCTGGTTACCTGCACGGCACCCGCATCGGTGTGGTCGTGGAGTTCGACGGTGATGCCGTGGCCGCCAAGGACGTTGCCATGCACGTGGCCGCCATGAAGCCGGTTTCCCTGACCAGCGCCGATGTGCCGGCCGAGCTGATCGAGCGCGAGCGCTCGGTGGCCGCCGCCAAGGCCGCCGAGTCCGGCAAGCCCGCCGACATCGTCGCCAAGATGGTTGACGGTTCGGTGCAGAAGTACCTCAAGGAAGTCTCGCTGTTCGATCAGGTCTTCGTGAAGGCCGCCGACGGCAAGCAGACCGTGGGTGCCTACCTGAAGGCTTCCAATACCACGGCCAAGGGCTTCTTCCTGTACGTGGTCGGTGAAGGCATCGAGAAGAAGGTCGACGACTTCGCGGCCGAAGTGGCTGCCCAGGTCGCCGCCGCCAAGGGTGCCTGATACCGCGGATCCCGCCTGCCGCTGATCCAGACAACGGGCCGCAAGGCCCGTTGTCACATCTGGCGGGGCGATTTTTACGGAGTCATGACCGTGGTGCCCCGAATCGGGTGCCGGTCCTCGCTACACTTGCCGGTTGGGTACACAGCAAGCGCTACAACAAGAGTTGAATCACAGGAAATTGTCCATGCCGTCCTACCAACGCATTCTGCTGAAACTCTCCGGTGAAGCCCTGATGGGCGACGATGCCTTCGGCATCAACCGGGCCACCATCGTCCGCATGGTGGAGGAGATCGCCGAGGTGACCCGACTGGGCGTCCAGGTGGCGATCGTGATCGGTGGCGGCAATATCTTCCGCGGGGTGGCAGGCGGAGCGGTCGGCATGGACCGCGCCACGGCCGACTACATGGGCATGCTCGCCACGGTGATGAACTCGCTGGCGCTGGCCGACACCATGGACAAGGCCGGACTGGTGGCGCGCGTGATGTCCGCCATCGCCATCGAGCAGGTGGTTGAGCCCTACGTGCGCCCCAAGGCCCTGCAGTACCTTGAAGAGGGCAAGGTGGTGGTGTTTGCCGCCGGTACCGGCAACCCGTTCTTCACCACCGACACGGCTGCGGCCCTGCGTGGTGCCGAGATCGGTGCCGAGATCGTGCTCAAGGCCACCAAGGTGGACGGCGTCTACACGGCCGATCCCAACAAGGACCCCAAGGCCACGCGCTACGCCTCGCTGACCTTCGACGAGGCCATGGCCAAGAACCTGCAGGTGATGGACGCCACGGCGTTTGCGCTGTGCCGCGACCAGAAGCTGCCGGTCAAGGTGTTTTCGATTTTCAAGCCCGGCGCACTGCGCAATGTGGTGCTGGGTGGCGACGAGGGAACCCTGGTTCACGTCTGACGCAGGCGTGGCACAAGGCCCCCGTGATTCTTAGGAGTATTCATGAGCATCGCTGAAATCCGTCAGACCGCAGAGCACAAGATGCAGCAGTCGCTGGAGTCGCTCAAGGGCAACCTGTCCAAGGTGCGCACCGGGCGTCCCAACCCCCAGATTCTGGACACCGTGCATGTGGACTACTACGGGTCCATGCTGCCGCTGTCTCAGGTGGCCAACCTGTCGATGCTCGACGCGCGGACCATCGGGGTGGCGCCCTGGGAAAAAGGCATGGGTGCCAAGATCGAAAGAGCGATCCGCGAGTCCGATCTGGGTCTGAATCCACAGAGTCAGGGCGACCTGATCCGTGTGCCGATGCCGCCCATGTCCGAAGAGCGCCGCAGGGAAATGACCAAGATGGTCAAGGGTGAAGGCGAGGGCGCGAAGGTGGCGATCCGCAACCTGCGCCGCGACGCCAATGAACACATCAAGAAGCTGGTGAAAGACAAGCTGGCGTCGGAAGACGACGAGCGCCGCTCGGTGGAAGACATCCAGAAGCTGACCGACCGCATGATTGTCGAAGTGGACAGACTGGTCGCGTCCAAGGAACAGGAAATCCTGGCGGTCTGACCTCAGCGCCGTCCTCCCCAACCCCATGCCTTCCCGCTCTCAACCTGTCGACATGCCAGCCATGGTGGTGCCGCGCCATGTGGCCATCGTCATGGATGGCAACGGGCGCTGGGCCAAGAAGCGGCATCTGCCGCGCGTGGCCGGTCACAAGCAGGGTGTGGACGCCTTGCGGCGCACGGTGCGCGCGTGTCTGGAGCGCAATGTCCAGGTGCTGACCGTGTTTGCGTTCTCCTCCGAGAACTGGAACCGGCCGCAGGAAGAGGTGTCTGGCCTGATGGAGCTGCTGGTGCTGGCGCTGTCGCGGGAGGTGCCCAAGCTGAACAAGAACGGCGTGCGCCTGCATTTTCCCGGCGACGAGACCGGACTGTCTCCACGCCTTCTGCAAGGCCTGGAGAAAGCACGGCAGACCACCGCCGCCAACGATCGCATGGTGCTCAATGTCTGCTTCAACTACGGCGGCCGCTGGGACATCGCCCAGGCGGCCCGCAAGCTGGTGGCGCAGGGCAGGGAGATCACCGAAGCCGCCTTGTGCGAGACCACGGCCCTGGCGCACGTGGGTGACCCCGATCTGCTGATCCGCACTGGCGGCGAGATGCGCATCAGCAACTTTCTTCTTTGGCAGTGCGCCTACACCGAGCTGTTTTTCACTCCCTGCCTCTGGCCGGATTTCGATGCCGACGAACTCGACCGGGCGTTTGCCGATTTCGCCGGCCGTGAACGCCGCTTCGGGCAGACCTCGGAGCAGGTGACGCAGGCTTCGCCTGCCACGCACGGCCGGACGCATGCTTAAGCAGCGCATCATCACGGCGCTGTTGCTGCTGGCGGTGTTGCTGCCGGCGATGTTTCATTCGTCGATCGGGCCCTTTGCTGCGCTGGCGCTGCTGATGGTCGGTGCCGCAGGCTGGGAGTGGGCCCGCCTGAACGGATGTGGTGCATCGGTTTCCCGTGTGGTGGGCCTTGCGCTGGGGTTGCTGATGCTGGCGTTCTGGTGGTGGGGCGGGCTTGGTCGGGGCTGGTTCCCGGTCTGGGCTGCTGCCTCGGCCATGTGGCTGCTGCTGGCGCTGGTGATGCTGCGCCGTGGGGTGGCGGGCTGGCAGGCCTGGCCCGCGCTGCCGCGTCTGGCTGTCGGACTGGTGTTGCTGGCCTGTGCCTGGCTGGCACTGGTGCAGGCGCGCCAGATCGGACTCGTGTTCCTGCTGTCCATTCTGACGCTGGTCTGGGCGGCCGACATCGCGGCCTATGCGGGCGGCAAGGCCTTTGGCCGACGCAAGCTGGCGCCGACCCTGAGCCCGGGCAAGAGCTGGGAAGGCGCCATCAGTGGCTTCGTCGGCGTCGGCCTGCTGGCGGGGTTCTGGCTCTGGTTTGACGCCAGGTACGGTGCGGGTGCGCCCAGTCTGTTCAGCCGCCTGTGGGACGCCGGGCCGCTGTGGCTGGTGCTGGCCGTGGTGTTCCTGACCGCGACCAGCGTGGTCGGTGACTTGCTGGAGTCGCTGGTCAAGCGGGGTGCCGGCATGAAGGATTCGAGCCAGCTGCTGCCAGGTCATGGTGGCGTGCTGGACCGGGTCGACGCCTTGCTGCCGGTGCTGCCGGTGGCGATGCTGCTGACCCAACTTCTGGAGACATGAGCTTGCGATTGCAGAACGTCACCCTCCTGGGGTCCACCGGATCGATCGGCACCAACACGCTGGACGTGATTGCGCGCCATCCGGACCGGTATCGGGTGTTTGCGCTGACCGCGTCGACCCAGGTGGATCTGCTGCTGGCGCAGTGCCAGGCCCTCCGTCCGCAGTACGCCGTGATGGCCAATCCGGTGCATGCACGCGAGCTTGCCGCCAAGGTCCGGGAACTGGGGTTGCCGGTGACCGTGCTGGAAGGTGCCGGGGCCTTGTGCGAGGTCAGTGCCGATCCGCAGGTGGACACCGTGATGGCCGCCATCGTCGGTGCTGCTGGTCTGGAGCCGGCGCTGGCGGCGGCGCGCGCCGGCAAGAAGCTGCTGCTGGCGAACAAGGAAGCGCTGGTGGTCGGTGGTGACTGGTTCATGCAGGCCGTGCGCGATGGCGGCGCCACGCTGCTGCCGATCGACAGCGAGCATTCGGCGGTGTTCCAGTCCTTGCCGGAAGACGCGTCGACCTGGTCGCGCCGGGTCGAGAAGATCCTGCTGACGGCCTCGGGTGGTCCGTTCCGCCAGCGCGACCCGGCGACGCTGTCGCAAGTGACGCCGGAGGAGGCCTGCGCGCACCCGAACTGGGTGATGGGGCGCAAGATTTCGGTCGACTCGGCCACGATGATGAACAAGGCGCTGGAGGTCATCGAGGCGCATTTCTTGTTCGGTCTGGAGCCGTCGCGCATCGAGGTGGTGATCCATCCGCAGAGCGTGATCCATTCCATGGTGCAGTACCACGACCGTTCGGTGGTCGCCCAGCTCGGCACGCCCGACATGCGGGTGCCGATCGCGTACGGTCTGTCCTGGCCGGAGCGCATGGCCTCCGGTGCTTCGGCGCTGGATTTTTCCACGCTGGGGGCGCTGACCTTCGAGAAGCCGGACGACCGGCGGTTTCCGGGACTGAGGCTGGCCTGGGAAGCGCTGGCAGGTCCCTCGGGAACCACCGCGGTGCTCAATGCCGCCAACGAAGTGGCGGTGGCGGCGTTTCTGGAGCGCAAGCTTCGGTTTGACCAGATCCACGCGGTCAACCATGCAACTTTGGAAGCGCTGGTGCCCTCCAAGCCGCACAGTCTCGAAGACCTGCTCGATCTGGATGTCCGGGCGCGTGCCCTGGCATCGGCCCAGGTGGTGCGCTGCGGCGGTTGATTCGATCCCGTCCGCGCCAGACAGGCTGCCCCGGGCCTTTTGAACTTCGGAGGATTCATGACCACTTTGATCGCGTTTGTCGTCGCCCTTGGCTTGCTGATTGCCGTGCACGAGTACGGGCACTACCGGGTGGCGGTGGCCTGTGGCATCAAGGTGCTGCGGTTTTCGGTCGGATTCGGCAAGCCCTTGCTGCGCTGGCAGAAGGCCGGTAGCCCCACGGAGTTCGTGCTCTGCGCGCTGCCGCTGGGAGGGTATGTGCGCATGCTCGACGAGCGGGAGGGGCCGATCGATCCGGCGGAGCGGCATCTGGCCTTCAATACCCAGCCGCTGCGGTCCCGGGCGATGGTGGTGGCGGCGGGGCCGCTGGCCAACCTGTTGCTGGCGGTCGTTCTGTATGCGGTGGTGAACTGGAGCGGGGTCGAAGAACCCAAGCCGGTCCTGGCGGCCCCGGTGGCGGGTTCGCTGGCCGAGCGCGCCGGCTTGTCGGGCGGGGAGTGGGTGCGTGAGGCGGCGGTTGGCGAGGACGACGCGGCGGCCGTGCGCTCCTTTGAAGACCTGCGCTGGCGCCTGACCCAGGCGGCGCTGTCGAACACCGACATGCGGTTGGCGGTGGCGCGGGAAGAGGGCGGCGCGACGCGCGAAATCACGCTGTCTCTGAGCGAGCTCGATGTCAAGGAGGCTGATGCGCGGCTGTTCCAGCGCATCGGCATCGTGTCGCCCTGGACCGAGCCGGTCATGGGTCAGATCGTGGCGGACGGCGCGGCTGCCGCCGCGGGCCTGCGAGAAGGTGATCGGGTGCTGCGCGTCGACGGCAGACCCGTGGTCGATGGTGCAGCGTTGCGCCAGCGGATCCGTGCGGGCGTGGACGCTGACGGCAAGGCGGTCGAGCAGGTGTGGGACATCGTGCGGGCCGGTCAGTCGCTGAGTCTGGCGGTGCTGCCCCGGCCGGAAAAAGCCGGCGAGGTCTGGATCGGTCGCATCGGGGCCTTCGTGGGCGCGGCACCGGCCATGACAACGGTTCGTTACGGTTTTCTCGAGGGCGCCTGGATGGGTGTGCAGCGCACCTGGGAGGTGTCCTGGCTGACGCTGAAGATGATGGGCCGCATGGTGGTCGGGGAGGCCTCGCTCAAGAACATCAGCGGCCCTCTGACGATTGCCGACTACGCGGGCAAATCCGCCGCCATGGGATTCACGCAATACCTCGTGTTCCTGGCCCTGATCAGCGTGAGTCTTGGCGTGCTCAATCTGCTGCCCTTGCCCGTCCTCGATGGAGGGCACCTGATGTATTATCTTTGGGAGGGTGTGACCGGCCGCGGCGTGTCCGACGTCTGGCTGGAGCGGCTGCAGCGAGGGGGAGTGGCTGTGCTGCTGGCCCTCATGTGCGTTGCCCTCTTCAACGATATCTCCCGTCTCGTGGGCTGAACGATCTCTCTCTTCATGAAACCAATTACCTCCGGCCTGCGTGGACTGAAGCTGTCCGCCGTTGCCTCTGCTCTCCTGATGGCGCTGCCTGCCTGGGCTGTCGACCCGTTCCTGCTCAAGGACATCCGTGTCGAAGGCCTGCAGCGTGTCGAGCCCGGGACCGTGTTTGCCTCGCTGCCGTTTCGCATCGGTGACCAGTACAACGACGACAAGGGCTCGACCGCGATCCGGGCGCTGTTTGGCCTGGGGCTGTTCTCCGATGTGCGTCTGCAGATCAATGGCGATGTGCTGGTGGTGATCGTCGAAGAGCGTCCGTCGGTCGCCGATGTCAGCTTCACCGGCATCAAGGAATTCGACGCCGACATCCTCAAGAAGGCCTTGCGCGAGGTGGGACTGGCCGAAGGCCGTCCGTTCGACAAGGCGCTCGCCGACCGCGCCGAGCAGGAACTCAAGCGCCAGTACATCAACAAGAGCATGTACGCGGCCCAGGTGGTGACCACGGTCACGCCGGGTGAGCGCAACCGCGTGAACCTCAATTTCAATGTGGTCGAAGGCGACGTCGCCAAGATCAAGGAAATCCGGATTGTCGGCAACAAAGCCTTCTCCGAATCCACCCTGCGTGACCTGTTCGACCTGGATACCGGCGGCTGGATGAGCTGGTACACCAAGGCCGACCGCTATTCGCGCGCCAAGCTCAACGCCGATCTGGAGACGCTGCGCTCCTACTACCTCTCGCGCGGTTATCTGGAGTTCAAGGTGGACTCGACGCAGGTGGCGATCTCGCCCGACAAGCGCGACATGTCGGTCACGGTCAACGTGAGCGAAGGCAGCCGCTTCGTGGTGTCCGGCATCTCGCTGGAGGGCGAATACCTCGGCAAGGAGCAGGAGTTCAAGTCGCTGGTGAGCATCAAGGCGGGCGAGGCCTACAACGCGGAGGAAGTCAGCCGCACCGTCAAGGCCTTCACCGACTATTTCGGCGCCTTTGGCTACGCGTTCGCCCAGGTCGAAGCGGTGCCGCTGGTCGACCGTGCCAACAACCGTGTCTCGTTTGCCCTGCGCGCACAGCCCTCGCGCCGGGTGTATGTGCGCCGCATCAACATCGAAGGCAACAACCGCACCCGCGACGAAATCATCCGCCGCGAGTTCCGGCAGCTGGAGTCGGCCTGGTACGACAGCGACCGCATCCGCCTCTCGCGCGACCGCATCGATCGCTTGGGCTTCTTCACCGAAGTCGGTGTGGAGACAGAGCCCGTGCCGGGCACCAACGACCAGGTGGATGTGACCGTGACGGTCGCCGAAAAGCCCACCGGCAACCTCTCCATCGGCGCTGGTTATTCGCAGGCCGACAAGCTTTCGTTCATCGCCAGCATCAAGCAGGAGAACGTGTTCGGTACCGGCAACTACCTCGGCCTGGACCTGAACACCAGCAAGTACAACCGCCAGTTCGTGCTGAGCACGACCAACCCGTACTTCACGCAGGACGGCATTTCCCGGACCTTCGACGTCTACTACAAGACCACGCGTCCGTACGATGCGCAGGGTGGTGACTACGAGATCGCCACGCCAGGGGTCGGTGTCCGCTTCGGCGTGCCGTTCACCGAGACCGACACGGTGTTCTTCGGCGTGGGCGCCGAACGGGTCAAGGTCACCGCCGGTGACAAGCTGCCCGAGGCCTATGCGGACCAGGGCGGGACCTATCTGCCGGCCACCATCGGCTGGGCACGCGACAACCGCGACAGCGCGCTGGTGCCGACCACCGGCCGGCTGCAGCGCATCAACTCCGAATTCGGCCTCGGCGGTGACCGCCGTTATGCCAAGCTGACTTACCAGTTTCAGCAATATCTCCCGATCACCCGCCAGTACACCTTCGCGTTCAACACCGAGCTGGGCGTTGGCAAGGGGTTGGGTGGCAAGCCGTTCCCGGTGCTGCGCAACTTCTATGGCGGCGGCCTCGGTTCGGTGCGTGGTTTCGAGCAGGGCACCCTCGGCCCGACCTCGCCGGTCACCGGATCGACCACGGGGGAAACCGTCAACGTCGGCGGTTCCCGCAACATCGTGCTCAATGCCGAGTTCATCGCGCCGTTCCCCGGTGCGGGCAATGACCGCACGCTGCGCTGGTTTGCCTTTGTCGATGCTGGCAATGTGTATGGCGAGTCCGAGAGCGTCGACCTGAGCAAGATGCGCTCGTCGGTGGGCATTGGCTTGAGCTGGATCTCCCCGGTCGGCCCTCTGCGTTTCGCTCTGGCGAACCCGGTGCGCAAGTTCTCGGGCGATAGAATCCAGAAATTCCAGTTTCAGATCGGAACCTCGTTTTGATGAAGACCCTCCAGCGCCGCAATCTCCGCCCTCTGTTTGTCCTGATGGCGGCTGCCTGCGTGAGCCTGTCGGCCATGGCCCAGGATTTCCGCATCGGTTTCGTGAACACCGAACGCGTGCTGCGCGAGGCCAACATGGCCAAGGCTTCGCAGGCCAAGCTGGAGCAGGAGTTTTCCCGCCGAGAAAAAGACCTGCAGGCCGTTGGCACCCAGCTCAAGGCCGCTTCAGACAAATTCGAGCGCGATGCACCCACGCTGCCTGAAGCGCAGCGCGTGGCCCGCCAGCGGCAGCTGGTCGACCAGGACCGCGACTTCCAGCGCAAGCAGCGGGAGTTCCAGGAGGACGTCACCATGCGCAAGAACGAAGAATTGCAACTGGTGCTCGACAAGGCCAACCGCGTCATCAAGCAGGTGGCCGAGGCCGAGAAATTCGACCTGATCCTTCAGGAAGCGGTGTACATCAATCCCAAGCACGACATCACCGACAAGGTGCTCAACGGCTTGAACAGCGCCAAGTAAGGTCCGGGGTCCATCGTGTCCCGGCCTCTCGGCGCCATCGTCGAAGCCCTGGGTGGGCAGTTGCTGGGCGACGCCCGGCTGTCCATTGAACGTCTTGCTCCGCTGGCCACCGCCGGTGGCCGTGAACTGTCGTTCGTCGCCCAGGCGCGTTACGCCAGTCAGATCCAGACCACCGCAGCCGGTGCGCTCATCGTGCCGCCTGCGCTGCAGGACGCTGCCAGCGTGCGTGGCGCCTGCATCGTCACCGACGACCCCTATCTCTATTTCGCACGCCTGACCCAGTGGTGGCGCGCGCAGCACGCCCCCGCAGATCCTCCGCGGATCGATCCGCTGGCGAGCATCCACTCCTCGGCGGTGATCGGAGCGAACGTGTCGGTGGCGGCATTTGCGGTGATCGGGGAGGGCGTCCACGTGGGTGCGGGTTCCCGCATCGGATCGCATTGCGTGCTGGGCAGGGATTCGTCGGTCGGCGTAGGCGCGCTGCTGTATGCGCATGTCACCATCGGCGAACGCTGTGTGGTCGGTCAGCGCTGCATTCTTCATCCGGGTGTGGTGATCGGTGCCGACGGTTTCGGCTTCGCGCCGCACCAGGGCGAGTGGGTCAAGATCGAGCAACTGGGTGCCGTGCGCATCGGTGACGACGTCGAGATCGGTGCCAACACCTGCATCGATCGTGGCGCACTCGATGACACGGTCATCGGCAACGGCGTCAAGCTCGACAACCTGATCCAGGTCGGCCACAACGTGCACATCGGCGATCACACGGCGATGGCCGGCTGTGTCGGCGTGGCAGGTACCGCCACCATCGGCGCGCATTGCACCGTCGGTGGCGGCGCGATCGTGCTGGGGCATCTGACGCTGGCCGACCGCGTGAACATCTCGGCCGCGACGGTGGTCACGCGCTCCATCCACAAGCCGGGGCTGTACACCGGCATGTTCCCCATCGACGACAATGCGTCCTGGGAAAAGAACGCCGTTTCGCTCAAGCAGCTCAACCGCCTGCGCGAGCGCGTGCGTGCCCTCGAACAACGCAACGACATCGACTCCAACAAGAATTGAGCCTCACCATGGACATCCACCAGATCCGCAAGCAACTGCCACACCGTTATCCGTTCCTGCTGGTGGACCGGGTGCTTGAGCTGGAAAAGGGCAAGCGCATCAAGGCGCTGAAGAACGTCACGATCAACGAGCCGTTTTTCGGTGGCCACTTTCCGAACCGCCCGGTGATGCCGGGTGTGCTGATGCTCGAAGCCATGGCACAGGCCGCGGCCCTGCTGGCGTTCGACACCGCTGGCGTGACGATGGACGACAACACGGTCTATTACTTCGCTGGCATCGATGGCGCCCGCTTCAAGCGTCCGGTCGAACCGGGCGACCAGCTGATCATGGACATCGAGCTGGACCGCGTGCGCGCCGGCATCTACAAGTTCAAGGGCGTGACCCGGGTGGGCAACGACGTGGTGTGCGAGGCCGAGCTGATGTGCACCATGCGCACGGTCTCCTGACCGGCCGGGAGCGCGTCATGACGCAGGTTCATGCCACCGCCCTGGTGGACCCAGCCGCCGAACTGGACAGCTCGGTATCGGTCGGGCCTTACACCGTCATCGGTCCCCATGTGAAGGTGGGCGCCGGCACCACGATCGGCGCGCACTGCGTGATCGAAGGCCGCACCACGATCGGCGCGCACAACCGCATCTTCCAGTTCAACTCGATCGGCGCGGTGCCGCAGGACAAGAAGTACGCGGGCGAGCCGACCGAACTGATCATCGGCGACCACAACACGATCCGCGAGTTCTGCACCTTCAACCTCGGCGTGCCGGGGGCGGGCGGCGTGACCACCGTGGGAAACCACAACTGGATCATGGCCTACACGCACATCGCGCACGATTGCCATGTGGCCAACCACACCACGCTGGCCAACAACACCACGCTGGCGGGACACGTGAACCTGGCCGACTGGGTGACGGTCGGTGGTTTGACCGGCATCCACCAGTTCGTTTCGGTCGGCGCCCACGCCATGGTCGGTTTTGCCAGCGCCGTCACGCAGGACGTGCCACCGTTCATGCTGGTGGACGGCAATCCGCTGGCGGTGCGCGGCTTCAATCAGGTGGGTCTGCGCCGCCGCGATTTCTCGCAGGCCCGCATCAGCGCTGTCAAGCAGATGCACAAGCTGCTCTACCGCCAGGGTCTGACGCTGGAGCAGGCCCGCGTGGGCATCGAGGCACTGGGCCAGGAAACGCCCGAATGCGCGGAGGACGTGGACATGATGATCCGCTTCCTCGCTGCCGCCACGCGTGGCATTGCCCGCTGACCGGACTGGCCTTCCCATGGACGCGACCCGCCGTTTTGTGCTGGTGGCCGGGGAGGCCTCGGGAGATCTGCTGGCCGAGCTGCTGCTGCAAGGACTCAAGGGACGTTGGCCTGGTCTGACGGCTGCCGGCATCGGTGGTCCTTCCATGGCACGCCAGGGGTTTGAGGTCTGGTGGCCCAGCGAGAAGCTGTCGGTGCGTGGTTATGTGGAAGTGCTGCCCAGGCTGCGCGAAATCCTCGCCATCCGAAAACAACTCAGGCAGCGCCTGGTGGGCGTGTCGCGCCCGGACCTGTTCATCGGTGTCGACGCGCCCGATTTCAACTTCGGCCTGGAAGCCGCGCTGAAGGCCGAAGGCATCCGCACGGTGCATTTCGTCTGCCCGTCGTTCTGGGCCTGGCGTCCGAAGAAGGTGCTGAAGCTGCGGGCCGCGGCCGATCACGTGCTCTGCATCTTTCCCTTCGAGCCCGAACTGCTGGCACGCCATGGCGTGGCCGCGACCTATGTCGGGCATCCGCTGGCGAACGTGATTCCGCTGGTGCCTGACCGTGTGGCCGCGCGGCGCGCACTGGGCCTCGACGAACACGGCGAAGTGGTCGCGATCCTGCCGGGCAGCCGCCGCTCCGAAGTGCAATATCTGGCGCGCCGCTTCTTCGACGCGGCGGTGCGCATGCGGGCCCAGCGACCCGGCCTGCGTTTTGTGGTGCCGGCGGTGCCAGCCTTGCGCGAGGCCATCGCCGGGCATGCGCGCGCGGCCGGGCTGGACGATGTGCTGATTCTCGACGGCCGTTCGCACGAGGCGCTGGCCGCGTGCGATGCGACCCTGATCGCGTCGGGCACGGCCACGCTGGAGGCCGCGCTGTTCAAGCGACCCATGGTGATCGCCTACAACATGCACTGGCTCTCATGGATCATCATGCGGCGCAAGCAGCTGCAACCCTGGGTCGGCCTGCCGAACATCCTGAGCCAGGAGTTCTTGGTGCCCGAGTTGCTGCAGGATGCCGCGACGCCGCAAGCCCTGGCCGACGCCACGCTGGCCTGGCTCGATGCACCGCAGCGCGTGCAGGCGCTGCAGGCCCGTTTCACCGACATGCACCACCTGCTGCAGCGCGACACCGCGCGACTGGCCACCGATGCGATCGAAAAAGTTCTTGAAGGCTGAGCAGGTGCCGCTGGCCTGGGACGTGCCGGGTCTGGTTGCCGGCGTCGACGAGGCCGGGCGCGGACCGCTGGCCGGGCCGGTGGTGGCCGCGGCCGTGATCCTGGACGACCACGCGCCGATCAAGGGGCTGGCCGACTCAAAGAAACTGACGGCGCTGCGCCGCGAGAAACTGTTCGACGAGATCCGTGCCAAGGCGCTGTGCTGCAGCGTGGCCCTGGCCACGGTGGAGGAGATCGACCGCCTCAACATCCTGCAGGCCACGATGCTGGCGATGCAGCGGGCGGTCAAGGGCCTGCGCCTGAAGCCGGCCAAGGTGCTGGTCGATGGCAACCGGCTGCCGGTGCTCGATGTGGTGGCCGAGGCGATCGTCTCGGGCGACGCGCTGGTGCCCGCGATTTCGGCCGCGTCCATTCTGGCCAAGGTTACGCGCGACCGGATGCTTGGTGAACTGCATCTGCAGCATCCCGGCTACGGGTTTGACCGCCACAAGGGTTACGGCACCGCCGAGCACCTGCGTGCCTTGCGCGAACTGGGGCCTTTGCCGGAGCACCGCCGCTCGTTCGCACCGGTGGCCCAACTGCTGCAGGAGCGAGGCGCATGAACCCTCCGTCGCTGATCACGTCGCGCGACAACCCGCTGCTCAAGCGCCTGCGCGTGCTGGCGCAGGACAGCACCGCCTACCGCAAGCAGGGGCAGGTCTGGCTGGAAGGCGACCATCTCTGCCGCGCCCTGCTGGCCCGCGGGCATCGCCCGGCCACGGCCGTGTTCAGCGAGCCATACTGGCCGGTCGCGCCGCACGCCTTGCGCGATGCCTGCGAGCACCGGGTGCTGATCCCCGAGGCCTTGATGGCGGGGATCAGCGGTCTGGAGTCGCCGGCGGGCGTGGGCTTCGCGTGGGACCTGCCCGCAGCGGTGGGGCCGCAACTGGGGCTGGCGGCTGTGGTGCTCGACCGCCTGCAGGATGCGGGCAATGTGGGGTCCATCCTGCGCAGCGCAGCGGCCATGGGCTTTGCCCAGGTGCTGGCGCTCAAGGGCACGGCCGCGCTGTGGTCGCCCAAGGTGCTGCGCGCCGGCATGGGCGCGCATTTCGCGCTGCATCTGGTGGAAGGACTCGCTCCCGAGGACCTTGGCGATCTGGGCGTGCCGATGCTGGTGACCAGCTCCCACCGCGGCGATTTCCTGCACCAGGCCGCGTTGCCCTGGCCCTGTGCCTGGGTGCTGGGCCACGAAGGGCAGGGCGTTGGTGCCGCGCTGGAGGCCATGGCCAGCCAGTCGGTGCGCATCGTCCAGCCCGGCGGCGAAGAGTCGCTGAACGTGGCGGCCGCCGCGGCGATCTGCCTGCACGCCAGCGCCGCTGCGCGCTGAATGCCCCGGCTACCCGGGTCCTGCGCAAAAACAGTGTTCAGACAGGCCCCTGTCAGGGTGATCGGAGAGGGTGAGCGGCTATAATTCCGGGGTTTACCCGCAATCGACGCATCCCACCGCGTCCGCCCCGGCCTCCTGCCCAGGTCCCCCGTCCTTTCCCCCCTTGTCGCGCCCCGGTGCGGCCCTGCGGGAGCGGGCGCGAATCTCCTCGGTCTGTGTCCCATGGCGGCAGTGGGAGTGTCCGAATCACCTCTGGAGAAAACCGTGCTTCCCGTCCATCCGAAAGCCCTACTAGCGCTCGCCGACGGCACGGTCTTTACAGGGATTTCCATCGGCGCCACCGGTCAGACGACCGGCGAGGTGGTGTTCAACACCTCGATCACCGGCTACCAGGAAATCCTCACCGATCCGAGCTACTGCCAGCAAATCGTCACCCTCACGTACCCGCACATCGGCAACACCGGTGTGAACCGTGAGGACGTGGAGGCTGACCGCATCCATGCGGCCGGCCTGATCATCAAAGACCTGCCCCTTCTGGCGTCCAACTTCCGCAGCGAAGAGACCCTGTCCCAATACCTGCAGCGTGAAGGCACGGTGGCCATCGCCGACCTCGACACCCGCGCGCTGACCCGCCTGCTGCGCACCAAGGGTGCACAGAACGGCTGCATCGTGGCCCTGCCGGCTGGCCAGGCCATCACCGATGCCCACCGCGTGCAGGCCGTTGCCGCGGCACAGGCCGCACCCAGCATGGCGGGCCAGGATCTGGCCAAGGTCGTCTCGGCCACCGCCGCCTACCCCTGGACCCAGTCCGAGTGGGTGCTGGGCAGCGGCTACGGCGAGCAGGCCGCACCGAAGTTCCACGTTGTGGCCTACGACTTCGGCGTCAAGAAAAACATCCTGCGCATGCTGGCCGAGCGCGGCTGCAAGGTCACCGTGGTGCCCGCGCAGACGCCGGCCGCCGAGGTGCTCAAGCACCAGCCCGATGGCATCTTCCTGTCCAACGGCCCCGGCGACCCGGAGCCCTGCGACTACGCGATCGCCGCCGCCCGGGAACTGATCGAGACCGGCACGCCGACGTTCGGCATCTGCCTGGGGCACCAGATCATGGCGCTGGCCTCGGGTGCCAAGACCTTCAAGATGAAGTTCGGCCACCACGGCGCCAACCACCCGGTCAAGGACCTGGACAGCGGCCGCGTCTCCATCACCAGCCAGAACCACGGTTTTGCGGTGGACGAGAAGACCCTGCCGGCCAACCTGCGCCCCACGCACGTGAGCCTGTTCGACGGCACGCTGCAGGGCCTGGCCCGCACCGACAAGCCGGCCTTCTGCTTCCAGGGCCACCCGGAAGCCTCGCCCGGTCCCCACGACATCGGTTACCTGTTCGACCGTTTCGTGGGCCTGATGGAACAAGCCAAGGTCTGACATGAAGCTCTTCAGTTTCCCGGTCTTCGCCATCGAGAAAGCCATTGCCAAGCGCATGCTGGTGCTCGAATCGCCCCACAAGGAGTGGTTCGCCCAGCGCTGGGCCCAGAAGCCCTACCGCAAGGCCTTCATCGAGAACAAGGCCTCGCCGCTGGTGACCCTGATCGCCAAGGGCAAGACCTGGGACGACGAGACCTTCAACACCGAGATGGCCGCCTGGGACGCTTTGTTCTACCCGGCCGAAGTCGAGGTGCTCAAGCCCATCATCGAAGGCGACGGCCTGCTGCAGCTGATGCAGAAAAACGTGCCCGCCGAGCGCATCCAGGCGCTGCTGAACAAACTGGAAACCCAGCGCCAGGCCTGAGTCCGGCGCAAAGACACACACGCGAACCCATGCCCAAAAGAACAGACATCCAGACCGTCCTCATCATCGGCGCCGGCCCGATCATCATCGGCCAGGCCTGTGAGTTCGACTACTCCGGCGTGCAGGCCTGCAAGGCGCTGCGCGAAGAGGGCTACAAGGTGGTGCTGATCAACAGCAACCCCGCCACCATCATGACCGACCCGGCGACGGCCGATGTGACCTACATCGAGCCCATCACCTGGCAGACGGTCGAGAAGATCATCGCCAAGGAGCGTCCGCTGACCGCTGGCGGTTTCGCCATCCTGCCGACCATGGGCGGCCAGACCGCGCTGAACTGCGCGCTGGACCTGTGGCGCAATGGCGTGCTCGACAAGTACAAGGTCGAGCTGATCGGTGCCACGCCCGAAGCCATCGACAAGGCCGAAGACCGCCTGAAGTTCAAGGACGCCATGACCAAGATCGGTCTGGGCTCCGCGCGCTCGGGCATCGCCCACAGCATGGAAGAGGCCTGGACCGTCCAGAAGATGACCGGCTTCCCGACCGTGATCCGCCCCAGCTTCACGCTGGGCGGCACCGGCGGCGGCATCGCCTACAACCCGGAAGAGTTCGAGACCATCTGCAAGCGCGGCCTGGAAGCCTCGCCGACCAACGAGCTGCTGATCGAAGAGTCGCTGCTCGGCTGGAAAGAGTACGAGATGGAAGTGGTGCGCGACAAGGCGGACAACTGCATCATCGTCTGCTCGATCGAGAACCTGGACCCGATGGGCGTGCACACCGGCGACTCGATCACCGTGGCGCCGGCCCAGACGCTGACCGACAAGGAATACCAGATCCTGCGCAACGCCTCGCTGGCCGTGCTGCGCGAGATCGGTGTGGACACCGGCGGCTCCAACGTGCAGTTCTCCATCAACCCGGCCGACGGCCGCATGGTGGTGATCGAGATGAATCCGCGTGTGTCGCGTTCGTCGGCCCTGGCCTCCAAGGCCACCGGTTTCCCGATCGCCAAGGTCGCAGCCAAGCTGGCCGTGGGCTACACGCTGGACGAGCTGCGCAACGAAATCACCGGCGGCGCGACGCCCGCGTCGTTCGAGCCCTCGATCGACTACGTGGTCACCAAGATCCCGCGTTTCGCCTTCGAGAAGTTCCCGACCGCCGACAGCCGCCTGACGACACAGATGAAGTCGGTGGGCGAGGTGATGGCCATGGGCCGCACCTTCCAGGAGTCGTTCCAGAAGGCCCTGCGCGGTCTGGAAGTCGGCGTCGACGGCATGAACGAAAAGACCCAGGATCGCGAGATCCTGGAACGTGAACTGGGCGAGCCCGGCCCCGAGCGCATCTGGTACGTGGGCGATGCCTTTGCCGCCGGCTGGACGCTGGACGAGGTGCACCACTTCACCAAGATCGACAAGTGGTTCCTGATCCAGATCGAAGAGATCGTGAAGATCGAACTGCAGCTGGAGAAGACCAGCCTGGACGCGATCGACGCCGACACGCTGCGTGGCCTGAAGAAGAAGGGCTTCTCGGACCGCCGTCTCGCCAAGCTGCTGCAGACCACCGACACCGCCGTGCGCGAGCGCCGCAAGCAGTTCAACGTGCGCCCGGTCTACAAGCGCGTGGACACCTGCGCCGCCGAATTCGCCACCGACACCGCCTACCTGTACTCGACCTACGAAGGTCACGGTGACGGCGAGTGCGAAGCCGAGCCGACCAACAACAAGAAGATCATGGTGCTCGGCGGCGGTCCCAACCGCATCGGCCAGGGCATCGAGTTCGACTACTGCTGCGTGCACGCCGCGCTGGCCATGCGCGAAGACGGGTACGAGACCATCATGGTCAACTGCAACCCGGAAACCGTGTCGACCGACTACGACACCAGCGACCGCCTGTACTTCGAGCCGCTGACGCTGGAAGACGTGCTGGAAATCGTCGACAAGGAAAAGCCGGTCGGCGTGATCGTGCAGTACGGCGGCCAGACGCCGCTCAAGCTCGCGCTCGGCCTGGAAGCCAACGGCGTGCCCATCATCGGCACCACGCCCGACATGATCGACGCGGCCGAAGACCGTGAGCGCTTCCAGAAGCTGCTGCACGACCTGGGTCTGCGCCAGCCGCCCAACGCCACCGCCCGCGCCGAACCCGAAGCGCTGGAAAAAGCCTCGGCCCTGGGCTACCCGCTGGTGGTGCGCCCCAGCTATGTGCTGGGCGGACGCGCGATGGAAATCGTGCACGAGCAGCGCGACCTCGAACGCTACATGCGCGAAGCCGTCAAGGTGAGCAACGATTCGCCGGTGCTGCTGGACCGCTTCCTGAACGACGCCATCGAGTGCGACGTCGACGCGGTGCGCGACGCCTCGGGCCGCGTCTTCATCGGCGGCGTGATGGAACACATCGAACAGGCCGGCGTGCACTCGGGCGACTCCGCCTGCTCGCTGCCGCCGTACTACCTCTCCAAGGCCACGGTCGACGAGCTCAAGCGCCAGACCGCGGCCATGGCCGAAGGCCTGTCGGTGGTCGGCCTGATGAACGTGCAGTTCGCGATCCAGGAAGTCGATGGCAAGGACGTGATCTACGTGCTCGAAGTGAACCCGCGCGCCTCGCGCACGGTGCCCTTCGTCTCCAAGGCCACGGGCATCCAGCTGGCCAAGGTGGCGGCGCGCTGCATGGCCGGCCAGACGCTGGACCAGCAGGGCATCGGCGCGGAAGTGAGCCCGCCGTACTTCAGCGTCAAGGAAGCCGTGTTCCCGTTCGTGAAGTTCCCGGGCGTCGACACCATCCTCGGCCCCGAGATGAAGTCGACCGGCGAGGTCATGGGTGTGGGCAAGACCTTCGGCGAAGCCTTCGTCAAGAGCCAGCTGGGTGCCGGCACCAAGCTGCCGACCTCGGGCAGGGTGTTCCTCACGGTCAAGAACGGCGACAAGCCGCGCGCCGTGGCCGTGGCCCGCGAGCTGCACGGCATGGGCTTCGAGCTGGTCGCCACCCGTGGCACCGCGGCCGCGATCTCGGCCGCCGGTGTGCCGGTGACCACCGTGAACAAGGTGACCGAAGGCCGTCCGCACATCGTGGACATGATCAAGAACGGCGAGATCGCCCTGGTCATCAACACGGTCGAAGAGCGCCGCAATGCGATCGCCGATTCGCGCCAGATCCGCACCTCGGCCCTGCTGGCCCGTGTGACCACCTTCACGACCATCTCGGGCGCCGAAGCGGCGGTCGAAGGCATGAAGCACATGAACAGCCTGGGCGTGATCTCGGTGCAGGAAATGCATGCGCAGCTGACGGCCTGATCCGCGTTAGTCCTCTTGTCCCCGGCGGGCATGGTCGCTAGATTGCGGCCATGCCCGCTGTGCTTTCAGCCCCTGCCACCAGCCTGCGCGAATGGACGACCGCACAGGCGCGCGTGCCCGAGCGCCTGGATTACTGGGTGGGCGCGATCTGCGAGGCGTTTCTGGAAATGGACTGCAGTTCGCGGGCCGCGGAATGTTTTGACGGGCAGCTGACCCATCTGCCGCTGCAGCGGCTGGCGGTGAACCAGGTCCGGGCATCGACCCAGGACGTGTACCGCACGCCGGCCGGCATCGCGCGCAGCCGCTCCCAGCCGTTCTACCTGATCACCCAGACCGAACACGCCTGGCATGTGCGACAGGGCGGGCACACCTTGCACCTGAGGCCGGGCGACGCGGTGCTGGTCGACGCCGCGCAGCCCTATGAGCTGCATTTTCCGCAGTCGGTGGGCTGCCTGTCGGTGCAGATGCCGCGCAGCTGGGTGGGCGAGTGGCTGCGCACCGTCGACCTGGCACATGCGCGGGTGGCGCACCGGGAGCAGGGCTGGGGCGCGATGCTGTCGGCGCTCTGCCTGCAACTGGGACGGCAGCCGGCGCTGGCGCTGCAGATGGCGCCCGACTGGCTGGAGTCGCAGTTCGGCGCCTTGCTGACCGCGGCGCTGGAGCCGGCGTCTGCGGACCGATCGCCGAGGCCACACCAGACGTTGCACCAGAAGGCGCAGGAGCGCATGCGCGAACGGCTGGACCAGCCGGGCTGGCGCTCGGCCGATCTGGCGGCCGAGCTGGGCGTGTCGCTGCGCACACTGCACCGCGCGTTCACCGGCGCTGGTGAAACGGTGGCCGGCCGCTGGCGCCAGCTGCGAATGGAGCATGCGCGGGCGCTGCTGTTGCAACCGAGGCTGACGGGTCTGGCGATGTCGGACATCGGCCTGCGCTGCGGCTACACCGACGCTTCCCACTTCGCCCGCGACTTCCAGCGTGCCTTCGGCCAGACGCCGCTGCGCTGGGTGCGCTCGCAGCGCGGCGGCTGAGCCGCCGTGCCGTCGGCAGCCCTGGCGCATTCCGGCCAGACCGCTGGCGCGAACCGGCGATTCTTCTCACCGATGGCCTTCTAGATTGGCGGGTGTGCGGCCGATGGCCGCCATCTTGCAACCCCATCCCTAGGAGACATTCATGGCCGATACCTATGTTCTGGTCCACGGCGCCTGGCACACCGGCGAGCTGATGGAACCCGTGGCGCAGCACCTGCGCGCCAAAGGACACACCGTCCACTGCCCGACGCTGGCGGGCAACCGCCCCGGCGACGACCGCCGCACGACCGGGCTGGCCGACGCCGCCGCGTCCCTGGTCGACTACCTTGACCAGCACGACCTGAAGGACGTGCGCCTGATGGGGCACAGCTACGGCGGCATGGTGATCAGCCACGCTGCCGACCAGGTGGGCCACCGCATCCGGCGCCTGATCTACTGGAACGCCTTCGTTCCGCTGGACGGCGAGAGCCTCAACGACCTGGTGCCGCCGCACTACGTGGCGCTGTTCGACGGCATCGCCGCCGCGAACCACGGCGCGGTGATGCTGCCGTACCCGATCTGGCGCGAGGCCTTCATCAACGACGCCGACGCGGCCCTGGCCGAAAAGGCGTTTGGCCTGCTCAACCCGCACCCCAACAAGACCTTCACCGACAAGGCGAAGCTCTCGATGCCGCTGGCGGCGATGACCATGGGCAAGAGCTACATCAACTGCCAGCAGGACACGGCGCTGCCGCACAGCCTGCCCTGGCACCCACGCCTGTCGGAAAAGCTGGGCCTGTTCCGGCTGGTCGAATGCGCCGGCAGCCACGAGCTGTGTTTCACCGACCCGAAGCGGCTGGCGGACGCGATCGAGCTGGCCGGCCGGGACTGAGCGCCAGGGGCGTTTCCCCGGTCTTTTCGGCCGGGGTTTCGAGGCATAATCCGGGCCAATGGCCGCCGACCGGAAACGTTCGGCGGTTTGCTTTTTGCCGATCCCGGAGTTCGAAGATGACCTATCCCATCACCAAGCGCGGCGCTGAAATGCTCAAGACCGAGCTGCACAAGCTCAAGACCGTCGAACGTCCTGCGGTGATCCAGGCGATCGCCGAAGCGCGGGCGCAGGGTGACCTGAGCGAAAACGCCGACTACGACGCCGCCAAGGAACGCCAGGGCTTCATCGAGGGCCGCATCGCCGAGGTCGAAGGCAAGCTCTCGGCCGCGCAGGTGATCGACCCGTCGACGCTGGATGCGGGTGGCCGCGTGGTGTTCGGCTCCACGGTCGACCTGTCCGACGAAGACAGCGGCAACGAGGTGACCTACCAGATCGTGGGCGAAGACGAGGCCGATCTCAAGCTGGGCCTGGTCAACTTCAGCAGCCCGATTGCGCGCGCGCTGATCGGCAAGGAAGAGGGCGACACCGCCGAGGTGCAGGCACCGGGCGGCACGCGCCGCTTTGAAATCGTGGCCGTGCGCTACATCTGATCCGGTCGACATGCCGTTGCGCCGCCTGCCGGTCTTCATCGCTGCCCTCTGGTGGGGCGGCATTTCGGGCATGAGCTTCGTGGCGGTGCCGACCATCTTTGCGACTCTGGGCAACCCGGCGGTCGCTGGCCCTGTGGCGGCGCGCATCTTTTCCTTGCAATGCTGGGCCGGCATGGCGCTGGGTGCCTTGCTGATGCTGGTGCTGCGCCGACAACGCGCTTCGCTGCCGGCCGACGCTTCGCCGCAGACGGTGGCGCTCCTGCGTGGCCTGCTGGTCACGATGGTGCTGGTCGCCCTCGCGGTCTTGCTGGCGATGCTGCAGGAGTTCGGCGTGGCGCAGAAGATCGTGAGCGCCCGCGCCACCGGCGGCAACCTGCGGATCTGGCACAGCCTCGGGACCGTGCTGGTGCTGGGGCAGTGGCTGTGCGCTGGCGCCGTGCTGTGGCGCCTGATCGGCCGCGCCGGACGGCCATGAGCGCCTGGCGCTCACTCCCAGCGATGCCGGAGCGGGTGCCGGCCCGGTGGGTGCATGCGATCCTGTTGCTGCTCGGTGCCTTGCTGGTGGCCCGCCTGATCGGCCTGACCTGGCTGATGTCGGTCAATGTGCCGTTCTCCGACCAGTGGGCGGTGCTGCGTTCGCTCGAGGATGGGTTCCAGTGGAGCGATGTCCTGACCGCGTTCCGCTGGCAGCACGGTCCGCACCGGCAGGGCCTGAGCTTTGCGTTCATGCTGCCGGCCTACCACTTCAGCCACTGGAGCGTGCGGCTCGACAGCCTGGTGATGGTGGCCGAGCAACTGCTGGCGGGCCTGCTGGTGCTGCGCCTGCGCCGGCAACTGCTGCCCGGGCCCTGGAGCCTGTGGGACGCGATCCTGCTGCTGGTGTTCTGGGGTGTCTGCACCTTCGAGACCATGACGGTGGCGCCCAACGCCTCGCACAGCATCTTTCCCCTGCTGCTGCTGGTGTCGCTGGCCAATGTCTGGCTCTGGCCGCTGGGGCTGGCGCGGCTGGCGGCGCTGTCGGTGCTGATCCTGGGCCTGACCTTCACCGGCTTCGGCATCACGGCGATCCCGGCCGTGGTGGTGGTCCTGCTGCTGCAGGTCTGGCGCGGGGAAGGCGCCGGTCGCTGGCACGCGGCGGTGTTGCTGGCCGCCTGCGCGGTGTCGCTGGGCCTGTTCCTGCGGGACTACCACTTCGTGGTCGCGGCCGACGGCTTCGAGGCGATGCGGCCCAATCCGCTGGACTACCTGCACTTCATGGTGGCGATGTTCAGCCACTTCACGCTGATGCTGCACCGCGCGCCGCGCTGGCTGCTGTATCCGGTGGGCGCGCTGGTGGTGGGCGCGCTGGTGGTCGGGGCCTTGCGTTCGCTCAAGGCGCTGACGGCGTCCGGAGCGCAGGCCCAGGCACCTGCCGACCGCCGCCTGTTCGAGGTCTGCCTGATCCTGATCGGTTGCAGTCTTGCGTTTGCGCTGCTGACCGCCTACGGTCGTGTGCAACTGGGCGTGGCGGCGGCGACCGCCTCGCGCTACACGGCGCTGATGATGCCGGGTGTGGCGGCGGTCGTGCTGCTGCTCATGCGGTTCCGGCAGCGCATGGCGCCGGTGCTGCTCATCGTGCTGCTGCTGTTTACGGTGCGCGTCGTGCCGGAAACCCGGCAGGCCTGGCTGCAGTCGCGTTACTACGCGTTGATGAAGCTGTGCTGGCTGGAACACTACCGCCCGGCGCGCGACTTCGACGCCGCCAATGAGCGGGTCAAGGCGCTGGACGGTTTCAAGACCTTCCAGGAGGTCTGGATGGGTGAGCCGGGCACCTGGCAGATGCTGGCCGAACAGGGCTCGGGGCCGTTCGCGGCCGGTGGCGCCGAGGCGCCGTTCCTGAAGGTATACCCGCGACCCTGCGAGGTGCTGCAGGCGCCCTGAGCGCCCGCGACCCGCTGACGGGGCTTCGCGTCAGCCGCGCTGGCGCTCGGCCGATTCCAGCGTGTTGACCATCAGCATGGTGATGGTCATGGGGCCGACACCGCCGGGCACCGGTGTGATGTAGCTGGCGACTTCCCTGACGCCGGCGAAGTCGACGTCGCCGCAGAGCTTGCCTTCGTCGTTGCGGTTCATGCCCACGTCCAGCACCACCGCGCCAGGCTTGACCATGTCGGCCGTCAGCACATTGCGCTTGCCCACGGCGGCGACGATCACGTCGGCCTGCAGGGTCATGGCCTTGAGGTCCTTGGTGCCGCTGTGGCAGATGGTCACGGTGGCGTTCTGCTGCAGCAGCATCATGGCCATGGGCTTGCCCACGATGTTGCTGCGGCCGATCACGACCGCGTGCTTGCCCTTGAGGTCGTAGCCGATGCTCTCCAGCATCTTCATGCAGCCATACGGCGTGCAGGGCCAGAAGCCGGGCAGGCCGGTCATCAGAGCGCCAGCACTGGCGATGTGGAAGCCGTCCACGTCCTTCTCTGGCGAGATGGCCTCGATCACGCGCTGGGCGTTCATGTGCGGCGGCAGCGGCAGCTGCACCAGGATGCCGTGGATGCTGGCGTCCTTGTTCAGCGCGTCCACACGGGCCAGCAGCTCGGATTCGGTCATGGTGGCCGGCCAGGTTTCCAGCACCGAATGCATGCCGGTGTCTTCGCAGGCCTTGACCTTGTTGCGCACGTAGACCTGCGAAGCCTGGTTGTCGCCGACCAGGATCACCGCCAGACCGGGCGTGATGCCCCGGGCCTTGAGCGCGGTCACGCGGGCCGCCACGTCGGCGCGCAGTTGTTTGGAGAGGGCGTTGCCGTCGATCAGTTGGGCGGTCATGGCGGTGCGGGCGGTGGATGAAAACGGAAACGCCCGCCGGTGTCGGCGGGCGTCAGGGGAAGGGTGTGTGGGTTCAGGCCTTGGCGGGTGTCTGTCCCAGGGCGATCTTGAGCAGGTCGGCCACGGTGTTGGCGCCCAGCTTTTCCATGATGTTGGCGCGGTGCGCTTCCACCGTCTTGATGCTGATGCCCAGATCGTCGGCGATCTGCTTGTTCAGGCGGCCGGCGACGATGCGTTCGAGCACCTGCGCCTCGCGGCCCGTGAGCTTGGAGAGCAGGGCGTCGCGGCTGGCGGCCTGCTGGTGAGTGGCGAACGCTTCCTTGGCGGTCTCCAGCATGCGCTCGACCAGCAGCACCAGCTGGTCTTCCTTGAACGGTTTCTGGATGAAGTCCAGCGCACCCTTTTTCATCGATTCGACCGCCATCGGCACGTCGCCGTGGCCGGTGATGAAGACGATGGGCAGGGGGGATTGGCGCTCGATCAGCTTTTCCTGCAGTTCCATGCCGCTCATGCCACCCATGCGGATGTCGGCGATCAGGCAGGCCACCTCGCGGGCGTCGTAGCGGCTGAGGAAAGCCTCGGCGGATTCAAAGCACCGCACCCGGTAGTCTTTGCCCTCGAGCAGCCATTGCAGGGAATCGCGCACGGCTTCGTCGTCATCGACGACATAGACGGTGCCTTTTTTGGGAATCAAACTCATCTCGCTCTTTCCATGTCCGTCAACGGCGTCGCGGTGGAAGCTACCTGTTCGGCCTCCGGTTTCAGGCGCGAATGCACCGGGATCCAGAAGGAGAAGCAGCAGCCCACCACTTCATCCCCATTGTAGATGTTCTGCACCTGCATCCGGCCGTGGTGCGACTCGACGATGCTGCGGCACAGCTTGAGGCCGATGCCCATGCCTTCGCTCTTGGTGCTGTAGAAGGCTTCGTAGATGCGCTCGATCATTTCGGCGGGCACGCCGTTGCCCGAATCGCGCACCGAGAACTCGACCACTTCCTGATCGTCCAGCCGGCGCGGCCCGACACGCAGTTCGATGTAGCGCTCGCCCGGCGGACGGCCGGCCTGTGCGATCGCTTCACCCGCGTTCTTGAGCAGGTTGATCAGCACCTGCTCGATCAGGATCGGGTCGACCATCAGGCTGGGCAGGCGCGCGGCGACATAGGGCGAGAGGCGCACCTGCTGGCGCCGCAGTTCGATGTCGGCCAGCTCGATCGCATTGCTCACCATCTGCGCCACGTCGGACGGCATCGGATTGGGCTCGCTGCGTTTCACGAAGGCGCGGATGCGCTGGATGATCTGGCCCGCGCGCTGTGCCTGCTTGGCCGTCTTCTCCAGCGCCGCCAGCATGTCGTCTTCGCTGATGCGCTGTTCCTTCAGGCGCGAGATCATGCCGTTGCAGTAGTTGCTGATCGCGGTCAGCGGCTGGTTGAGCTCGTGCGCCACGCTGGAGGCCATCTCGCCCATGGTGATCAGGCGGCTGGCGGTCTGGGCGCGCTCGGCCTGGCGGGCGGCCTGCTCTTCGGCGTTGCGCCGCGGCGTGATGTCGCTGGCGATCACCATCTGGGCCAGGCGGCCGTCGACCCAGGTCAGGTAGCGGGTGCGGACTTCGAGCCAGCGGTCCAGCTCTTCGACGAACACCTCGGCGTTTTCCGAGCCGGCGTCGGTCAGTGTGTCGGTGGGCATGCCGGCAAACGCGTCGACCGCATCGCCGTTGTCCGGGGCCGGCGTGGGCTGGGTGCCGGTGAGGTCGACCAGCTGCCGGTGGCCCTGGCCGCGGGTGCCGAACCAGAGCCGGTACATCTTGTTGGCGAACAGCATCTCGTCGCTGCCCAGCGGCGCGACCGACACCGCGGAGTCCAGCGACTCCAGCACGGTGGTGAAGCGTTCGTACGAGGCCGAGAGTTCCTCTCGGATGCGCTTGGGCTCCGTGATGTCGGTCATCGAGGTCATCCAGCCGGTCTGGTGGCCCTTGGGGTCGATCAGCGGCGAGACGTACATGCGCGCGTCGAAGATGCTGCCGTCGCGCCGCCGCACCCGGACCTCGAAGCCGCCCGGCGTCGAGCGGCCGCTGATCTCGTCGTCCAGCCGTGCCGCGAGCTGGTCGTGGTCGTCGTCGGGCCAGTAGGGGAAGGGCGCGGTGCGGCCGACCAATTCGCTTTCGGTCCAGCCAGTCATCGAGCAGAAGGCCGGGTTCACGTAGGTGATGCGGCCCTGCATGTCCAGTGCCCGCATGCCGGTGAGCATGGAGTTCTCCATGGCACGGCGGAAGTTGGTCTCGGACACCAACGCCTGCTGGGTCTGCACGCGTTTGCGTGTGTGTCGCCAGGTGCCCAGCAGCATCCAGACCGTGAGCGCCGACAGCGCACCGATGACCCAGAAGAAGCCGTTGCCGACGATGTCCTGCGAGGTGCGGTAGCCCTGCGCCTTCAGGATCAGGCCATTGCCGACCGGCGACACCGGCACTTCGTGCTCCAGCGCCTGCGCCGACCAGGGCAGCAGCCGCAGCACCGAACTGGGCGACTGCAGGTTGCCGGCCAGCACGCGCCCGCGATCGTCGAGCAGGGCGACGGCGTAGCGCGACATGACTTCCGGCGGCAGGCCGAAGCGCATCAGCCCGTCGACCGAGTATTCGCCCATGACCGTGCCGGCGAAGCGCCCCTGTTCGGTCAGCGGTACCTGGATCAGCAGCGTGGCCAGGCGTGGTTCCTCACCCAGCGGGCGCGAATAGACCGGTTGGCGCAGGTCGCGCGCCAGCTCGAACGAGCCGTCGGTGTCGCTGGTCGTGAGCGTGCTGCCCTGCGCGCGTTGCAGCGTGGCCGGCGCGCTGGGCGATGCGTTGCTGGCCTGCACCGTGCGGCGTGCATCGACCCAGCTGATGGCCTGCAGTTCGGGGAACTGGCTGATCAGGGTCTCGGCCTGGAAGGCGAACTCCTCTGTGTTGATTTCCTTGTTGTCCACCTCGCGCGCCAGGCGCATGAGCTGCTCCTGCCGCTCCAGCAACCGCAGGCGCAGGCGCTGCTGCGCGTACTCGACGTCGCGCGTCACCGCTTCCTGTTCACGGTCCAGCTCTTCGTAGCGCAGGTAGGTGATGGCCACCACGATGGCGGCGAGAAACAGCAGGACGGAGAGCAGCGGCGCCAGGGTGACAAAACGGTCCTGGCGCGACGGCGGCAGTCGGCGCCACCAGCGTCGCCAGCGGGCCAGCGGAGAGCTGCCGGTCTCGTGCGCGGCCTGTGGTTCGGGTGCGGGATTCATGGTTTCGAGTGTACGGCTGGCCCCCGGAAAAACCGGTTTGCGGACCGTCCCGGGCGCGTCAAATGCTACAGAAATGATATCTCAATAGTTCACAATATAAAAAGTGAAAGCACATATTGAAATCTGCTCCGTTGTGTGGAAAAATCCGGGACACTGCGAAAGCTGCTTCGCAGACCGATTTCACCCTTAGGAGACAAACATGTCAGCGTCAGACGCTCTCAATGGCCGCGGTGCCGGCGATATCGATGCCCAGGAAACCCGCGAATGGATGGAAGCGCTGGCCGCTGTCATCGAAAAAGAGGGCCCGGAACGCGCCCACTTCCTGCTCGAACAACTGCTCGAAGAAGCCCGCCAGAACAGCATCGACATGCCGTTCTCGGCCAACACCGGCTACGTCAACACCATCGAGTCGACCGAAGAGGCCCGCTGCCCCGGCAACATCGAGATCGAAGAGCGCCTGCGCGCCTACATGCGCTGGAACGCCATGGCCATGGTCGTCAAGGCCAACCGCCACAACCCCGAAGACGGTGGTGACCTGGGCGGTCACATCGGCTCCTTCGCTTCGCTGGCCCACATGTTCGGCGCCGGCTTCAACCACTTCTGGCACGCCGAATCCGAAAACCACGGCGGCGACTGCCTCTACATCCAGGGCCACGTGTCGCCCGGCGTCTACGCCCGCGCCTACCTGGAAGGCCGCCTGACCGAAGAGCAGCTGCTGAACTTCCGCCAGGAAGTGGACGGCAAGGGCCTGTCGAGCTACCCGCACCCCAAGCTGATGCCCGAGTTCTGGCAGTTCCCGACCGTCTCGATGGGCCTGGGCCCGCTGATGGCGATCTACCAGGCGCGTTTCCTGAAGTACCTGCACGCCCGTGGCATCGCCAACACCGAGAACCGCAAGGTCTGGGTGTTCTGCGGCGACGGCGAGATGGACGAGGTCGAGTCGCTGGGCGCCATCAGCCTGGCCGCGCGCGAGAACCTCGACAACCTGATCTTCGTGGTGAACTGCAACCTGCAGCGCCTGGACGGCCCGGTGCGCGGCAACGGCAAGATCATCCAGGAGCTCGAAGGCGAGTTCCGCGGCTCCGGCTGGAACGTGATCAAGCTGCTGTGGGGCTCCAACTGGGACCCGCTGCTGGCGCGCGACAAGGACGGCGCCCTGCGCAAGATCATGATGGAGACGCTGGACGGCGACTACCAGGCCTTCAAGGCCAACGACGGCGCCTACGTGCGCAAGCACTTCTTCGGCCGCGATCCGAAGGCGCTGGAACTGGTCGCCCACATGAGCGACGACGACATCTGGAACCTGCGCCGCGGTGGCCACGACCCGCAGAAGGTCTATGCCGCCTACCACCAGGCCGTCAACACCAAGGGCCAGCCGACCGTTCTGCTGATCAAGACGGTCAAGGGCTTCGGCATGGGCAAGGCCGGTGAAGGCAAGAACACCGTGCACCAGACCAAGAAGCTGACCGACGAAGACATCAAGATCTTCCGCGACCGCTTCAACCTGCCGATCCCGGACAGCGAGCTGCCCAAGATCCCGTTCTACAAGCCGGCCGACGACACGCCGGAAATGCAGTACCTGCACGAGCGCCGCAAGGCTCTGGGCGGCTATCTGCCCAAGCGCCGCGTGAAGGCCGACGAGAGCTTCACCGTGCCCGCGCTGGAGACCTTCAAGGCCGTGCTGGAACCCACCGCCGAAGGCCGTGAGATCTCCACCACGCAAGCCTATGTGCGCTTCCTGACGCAGTTGCTGCGCGACCAGGCCCTGGGCCCGCGCGTGGTGCCCATCCTGGTGGACGAGGCCCGCACCTTCGGCATGGAAGGCCTGTTCCGCCAGGTCGGCATCTACAACCCCGCAGGTCAGCAGTACACCCCGGTCGACAAGGACCAGGTCATGTACTACAAGGAAGACAAGGCGGGCCAGATCCTGCAGGAAGGCATCAACGAAGCCGGCGGCATGAGCAGCTGGATCGCGGCGGCCACCTCTTACAGCACGAGCAACCGCATCATGGTGCCGTTCTACGTGTACTACTCGATGTTCGGCTTCCAGCGCATCGGCGACTTGGCCTGGGCGGCGGGTGACATGCAGGCGCGCGGCTTCCTGCTGGGCGGCACCTCGGGTCGCACGACCCTGAACGGCGAAGGCCTGCAGCACGAAGACGGCCACAGCCACATCCTGGCCGGCACGATCCCGAACTGCATCAGCTACGACCCGACCTTCGCGCACGAAGTCGGCGTGATCCTGCACCACGGCCTCAAGCGCATGGTGGAGAAGCAGGACAACGTCTATTTCTACCTGACGCTGCTGAACGAAAACTACGCCATGCCGGGCCTGACCGCCGGCACCGAAGAGCAGATCATCAAGGGCATGTACCTGTGCAAGCCGGGCGCCGAAGGCGACAAGCGCGTGCAGCTGCTGGGCTCCGGCACCATCCTGCGCGAGTCGATCGCTGCGCAGGCCCTGCTGGCGACCGACTGGGGCGTGCAGGCCGACGTGTGGAGCTGCCCGAGCTTCAACGAACTGACCCGCGACGGCCAGGACGCCGAGCGCTTCAACATGCTGCACCCGACCGAGCCGCAGCGCACGTCCTTCGTGGCGCAGCAGCTGGAAAAGCACGCCGGCCCGGTGATCGCTTCCACCGACTACATGAAGAACTACGCCGAGCAGATCCGTCCCTTCATCCCCAAGGGCCGCTCGTACAAGGTGCTGGGCACCGACGGCTTCGGCCGCAGCGACTTCCGCAGCAAGCTGCGCGAGCACTTCGAGATCAACCGCCACTACATCGTGGTCGCGGCCCTGCGCTCGCTGGCCGACGAAGGCAAGCTGCCGCTGGCCAAGGTCGCCGAAGCGATCAAGAAGTACGGCATCAAGACCGACAAAGTGAACCCCCTGTACGCCTGATCAACCGGAGACAACAACATGGCACTGGTAGAAGTGAAAGTCCCCGACATCGGCGACTTCGACGAAGTGGCGGTCATCGAACTGCTGGTCAAGGTGGGCGACACGGTCAAGGCCGAGCAGTCGCTGATCACGGTCGAGAGCGACAAGGCCTCGATGGAGATTCCGTCCAGCACGGCTGGCGTGGTGAAAGAACTGCGCGTGGCGCTGGGCGACAAGGTGAAAGAGGGTTCGGTGGTGCTGGTGGTGGAAGCCGCTGGCGAGGCCGCTGCCCCGGCACCGGCTGCTTTGGCCCCCGCCGCGGCGGCGCCCGCGCCCGTGGCGGCTGCACCGGTGGCGGCACCCGCCGCCTCCGGCCCGGTCGAAGTGCGCGTGCCCGACATCGGCGACTTCAAGGACGTCGCGGTGATCGAGGTGTTCGTCAAGCCCGGCGACACCATCAAGGTCGAGCAGAGCCTGATCACGGTCGAGTCCGACAAGGCCTCGATGGAGATTCCTTCCTCGCACGCCGGCGTGCTCAAGGAGCTCAAGGTCAAGGTCGGCGACACGGTCAACATCGGTGACCTGCTGGCGATCCTGGAAGGCGCAGTGAGCGCTGCTGCGCCGGCTGCCGCCGCTCCAGTGGCTGCTGCTGCGCCTGCCGCTGCTGCCGTGGCCGCTCCGGCCGCTGCTGCTGCACCGGCCGCTGCCGCACCCGCCCACAACCCCACCGGCACGCCCGCACTGGGCCTGCCGCACGCCTCTCCGTCGGTGCGCAAGTTCGCCCGCGAACTGGGCGTGCCGTTGGACGAGGTCAAGGGCTCCGGCCTGAAGGGCCGCATCACGGCCGACGACATCCAGTCGTTCACCAAGTCGGTCATGGCCGGCGCGGTGCAGACCAAGGCGCAGGCCGCCAAGGCCCCGGCATCGACCGGTGGTGGCGGCTCCGAGCTGGGCCTGATCCCCTGGCCCAAGGTGGACTTCGCCAAGTTCGGTCCGATCGAGCGCAAGGAGCTGGGCCGCATCAAGAAGATCAGCGGCGCCAACCTGCTGCGCAACGCCGTGATGATCCCGGCCGTCACCAACCACGACGACGCCGACATCACCGACCTCGAAGCCTTCCGCGTCTCCACCAACAAGGAGAACGAGAAGAGCGGCGTCAAGGTGACCATGCTGGCCTTCCTGATCAAGGCGTCCGTCGCCGCGCTCAAGAAGTTCCCCGAGTTCAACAGCTCGCTGGACGGCGACTCGCTGGTCTACAAGCAGTACTACCACATCGGTTTTGCGGCCGACACGCCCAACGGCCTGGTCGTGCCCGTCATCAAGGACGCCGACAAGAAGGGCGTGCTGCAGATCAGCCAGGAAATGGGTGAGCTGGCCAAGAAGGCGCGCGACGGCAAGCTCGGCCCCGCCGACATGTCCGGCGCCACCTTCACCATCTCCAGCCTGGGTGGCATCGGTGGGCGCTACTTCACGCCCATCATCAACGCGCCCGAAGTCGCCATCCTGGGCGTCTGCAAGAGCCAGATGGAACCGGTGTGGGACGGCAAGGCATTCCAGCCGCGCCTGATGCTGCCACTGTCGCTGACCTGGGACCACCGCGTGATCGACGGCGCTGCCGCCGCGCGATTCAACGCCTACCTCGGCCAGATCCTCGGCGACTTCCGTCGCGTTCTTCTCTAAGGAATGGCGATGGCACTGATCGATATTCAAGTTCCCGACATTGGCGACTTCGACGAAGTGGCCGTGATCGAATTGCTGGTCAAACCCGGTGACACCGTCAAGGCCGAACAAAGCCTCATCACCGTGGAGTCCGACAAGGCCTCGATGGAGATTCCCTCGTCGCACGCCGGCGTGGTGAAAGAACTCAAGGTCCAACTGGGCGACAAGGTCAAGCAAGGTTCGGTGGTGCTGGTGCTGGAAGGCGAGGGCGCTGCGGCGGCACCGGCTCCGGCCGCGGCACCCGCGCCTGCGGCCGCTCCGGTGGCGGCACCGGCCGCTGCGCCGGTCGTGGCGCCCACGGCCGCCAGCTTCGGCGGCAGTGCCGACATCGAGTGCGACGTGCTCGTGCTCGGCGCCGGCCCTGGCGGCTATTCCGCTGCCTTCCGCGCCGCCGACCTGGGCCTGAAGGTCGTCATCGTCGAGCGTTATGCCCAGCTGGGCGGCGTCTGCCTGAACGTGGGCTGCATCCCGTCCAAGGCGCTGCTGCACGTGGCGGCGGTGATGGACGAGGTCAGCCATCTGGGTGACCTGGGCGTCGAGTTCGGCAAGCCCACGGTGAGCGTGGACAAGCTGCGCGCCCACAAGGAAAAGGTCATCGGCAAGCTGACCGGTGGCCTGGCGGCCATGGCCAAGATGCGCAAGGTCACCACCGTGCGCGGCTACGGCGCCTTCGTCGGCCCCAACCACGTCGAAGTGGAAGAGACCACGGGCACGGGCCAGGACAAGACCGGCAGCAAGAAGGTCGTGGCCTTCAAGAAGTGCATCATCGCCGCCGGTTCGCAGGCGGTGCGCCTGCCCTTCATGCCCAACGATCCGCGCGTGGTGGACTCCACCGGCGCGCTGGCGCTGCAGGGCGTGCCCAAGAAAATGCTTATCGTCGGCGGCGGGATCATCGGCCTGGAAATGGGCACGGTGTACAGCACCCTGGGCGCCCGGCTGGACGTGGTCGAGATGATGGACGGCCTGATGCAGGGCGCGGACCGGGACCTGGTCAAGGTCTGGGAGAAGATGAACAAGGGCCGCTTCGACAACATCATGCTCAAGACCAAGACGGTCGGGGCCGAAGCGACGCCCGAGGGCATCAAGGTGCAGTTCGAGGGCCTGGACGGGACCAAGAGCGAAGGCACCTACGACCTGGTGCTGCAGGCCGTGGGCCGCACGCCCAACGGCAAGAAGATCGCTGCCGACAAGGCCGGTGTGGCGGTGACCGACCGCGGCTTCATCAACGTCGACATCCAGATGCGCACCAATGTGCCGCACATCTTCGCCATCGGCGACATCGTGGGCCAGCCCATGCTGGCGCACAAGGCGGTGCACGAGGCGCACGTGGCGGCGGAGGTCATCGCCGGGGAACTGCAGGGCAACAAGGAGCTGGCCGCAGCCGCGTTCAACGCCCGCGTGATCCCCAGCGTGGCCTACACCGACCCCGAAGTGGCCTGGGTGGGCCTGACCGAGGACCAGGCCAAGGCCCAGGGCATCAAGGTCAAGAAGGGCCTGTTCCCCTGGACGGCCTCGGGCCGGGCGATTGCCAACGGCCGTGACGAAGGCTTCACCAAGCTGCTGTTCGACGACTCGCCCGAGGCCCATGGCCACGGCAAGATCCTGGGCGGCGGCATCGTCGGCACGCACGCCGGCGACATGATCGGCGAGATCGCCCTAGCTATCGAGATGGGTGCCGACGCGGTGGACATCGGCAAGACCATCCATCCGCACCCCACGCTGGGCGAGAGCATCGGCATGGCGGCGGAGGTCGCGCACGGGTCTTGTACCGACCTGCCGCCCGCGAAGAAGTAAGCGGCTTCAGCGCTGCTCAAAACAAAAGCCCCGGACGGGAAACCGTCCGGGGCTTTGTTCATCTTGGTGGTGTCTGACTATGGGTAGAAGGCCGAATCGGACTTGAACAGCGTGGTGCCTTTCCCATCGCGGACGACAAACTCCAGGGCGCCGTCCGAAAAACGGTCCTGACAGGTTTCATCCAGGTTGAACAGCCTCGATTCACCTGCGTTTAAGCGCACGGACACGTCGGTGGGGGAGAAGCGACTGGCGGTAATGGGCGCGAGCCAATGACAACGCTCCCAGGTTCCGGACGCGTTGCGGACCGACGCCATCCGCAGATCGACGAAGTGGGTGGCGTGATTGACGACCCTCATCGCACCCGATTCCCTGTTCATTTCAAGCATCGGAGGGACTGTTCCTGGCGGTGCATGCTCCATGACCTTGTCCACTGCGTGCGGTTGCCGCCGCGAATCCGGCGCAGAAGGCTCGGGATGCGGGCTGCCGGGTGCAAGCCCGAGGTCCATCTCCTGCCGTACCGCAGCTTCACGCGTGGTGATCGCGGCCGGGGCCTTGTCGGCCTCGACGGGCGGTCTGTCGGGCTTCACCCGGTTTTGGACCTGGAATCCGTAATAGGTGGCTGACAAAGCACCCACCAGCAGGCACAACCGCGGCAAGGCGTGCAGGCGCATCGCAGCCAGGGTGAGCACGTTGTGCGTCACTGCCGCCAGGATCAGGAACAGGAACATGCCCAGCAGGACGAAAAGGAACCCCCCGTATCCCAGGTCGCCTTTGGGCAGTTGCGTGGCCCAGACCCACCGCGTCACCACAATGCCGAACAGAATGCTCGCGGGCAAAACGAATATCTGGACACCAAGCCAACCGGGCGTCCATTTTTCGGCGGTGGAAGGAGAAGCCGCGCTTGTCGCCGTGTGAGTGACGCGAAACGTCGCCCCGGCTTTCGGCGTGTCAGGGAGTTCCGAGCCTCGGCCTGTGATTGACGTGACTCCTGATGGCGCTGTGCCGGTGGCGGCTTGTTGTCGAGCCGGTGATTCGTCGTCGTCGACCGCAGCCTTGTCGGGGCTATCCGGAGAGACTCTGACGTAACGACCAATCAGGAAGGCGATCAGCAAGACACCCAGTCCGGCCAGAGCGGACAGGTTGGCGGACTCCCTGTTTCTCTCGATGCGCTGTTGCGGCGAGTCGATCACCGCGCCGCTCAGATCGATTCCCCAGACGACGCGGCTTCCTGCACGGTGTGTGATGGTGATGGGGACCGCCTGGATTCGAAGGACGCTGTCCAGCTTCTGGTCGGGGCCGTGGTACTCGAACACCGTTTCATGCCCTTCGAGCCGAATCTCGGCCCGTTGGCTGACCGAAGTGCGACCCAGTTTGTAGTAACGGTATTGGGTCGACTGCAGCGTTCCATGCGTCTGTTGCAGATCGTTCGGCGGTTGATCGTCGAAGAACAGGACGCGCGCTGACAGGCACACCAACCCAAGGCCCACACTCCACATCAGGGTGCGCCGCTTGCGTTGCTCGGTCGACATCCAGCGAAAGAACTGGACCACCACCAGGATGGCACAGATCGTCAGCGTGACGGCTTGGACAAACGAGTTGGACATTGGAACTGTGGCCCTGAACCAGGCGATTGCTCAGGCGCGCAGTGTCAGAAATGGTTGCGCAACTGTACGGGATGCGATTGCGGAGAGCGTCTGCGCCGAGGCCAGGGCAAGAGATGCAGGTCGCGGGATATCACCTTCTCTCGCTCGGATTCACCAGCACGCAGTGCATCAAACCATTCGGCTTCATGGTGGGCTGCCCGGGGTCATGCGCACAAGCCAAAGCCCCGGACGGGAAGCTGTCCGGGGCTTTTTGTTTGGGTGGCGCCACCTGTCCGTGCGCGGCCCGACAATGGCAGCGACCGGGGCGGACACCGTTGCTCGGCCTTCGCGTCCAGACGAGGAATGTTGTCATGGTTTTTTACGATGTGTTGGCGAAGGTGGTGGCCCTCGTGGGGGCCGGTGCCGTGAAGTGGCGCAGCCTTCAGGGGGGGCCGCGAACGCCAGCGGTGGGTGAGGCTCCGGTGATTCCCGAGGCCCGCCCGCAGGGCCGCATTCCGACCTTGAAGATGCCCACAGCACGTGGCTGGGCGCCGGGCCAGTTGCCGACCGCCGCCCCCGGGCTCAAGGTCAACGCGTTTGCCTCAGGGCTGAAGCATCCGCGCTGGATCCTGGTGCTGCCCAACGGCGACGTCACCGTGGCGGAGGCCCTGCAGTCCGGCGGGCAACCACGGACCTTGTTCGACCATGCGATGGTCGCCACCATGCGCCGTGCAGCGGCCTTTGGCGAAAGCCCCAACCGGATCACCTTGCTGCGCGACGCCGACCGGGACGGCGTGGCCGAAGAGCGCCATGCGTTGCTGGAGAACCAGAACCAGCCCTTCGGCATGGCGCTGCTGGGCGACACCTTCTATGTCGGCAACACCGACGGCGTGATGGCCTTCGCCTACCGCCTGGGCGACACGGCCATCCGCGCCCCGGCGCAGCGGCTGGTCACCTTCAAGCCCGACGGTCACTGGACGCGCAGCCTGCTGCCCAGCCCGGACGGCAAACGGCTCTATGTCGGTGTCGGCTCGCTCACCAACATCGCCGACGGCGGCATGGAAGTCGAGGAGGGGCGTGCCTGCATCCACGAACTGGACCTGCAAACGAACCAGTGCCGCATCTTTGCCAGTGGCCTGCGCAACCCCGTGGGCATGGCCTGGGAGCCGACCACGCGGCGGCTCTGGACGGTCGTCAATGAGCGCGACGGGCTGGGCGACGAGACACCACCCGACTACCTGACCTCGGTCGCCGAGGGTGGCTTCTACGGCTGGCCGTTCTGCTACTGGGGCCAGACGGTGGACGACCGGGTGCCGCAGGACGCTGCCAAGGTAGCCACCGCACGGACGCCCGACTACGCGCTGGGCGGCCACACCGCATCGCTGGGCCTGTGCTGGATGCCGGCGGGCACGCTGCCGGGCTTCGACGTCGACGGCATGGTCGTCGGGCAGCACGGTTCGTGGAACCGCAGCACGCTCAGCGGCTACCGGGTGGTGTTCGTCCCGTTTACCGACGGCCGGCCCGCGGGCCCGGCGCGCGACATCCTGTCGGGCTTCCTGGCGCCCGACGAATCGGTGTCCTACGGCCGACCGGTGGGGGTGGCGATCGGGCCGGATGGACATTCCCTGCTGGTCGCCGACGACGTGGGCGACGTGATCTGGCGCGTCACCGGCGCGAGCCGGAACGGTTGACCAGAGATTTGCCGCTGGCTCCCGGGTAGAGTGGAGCGACCTGTTTCTTCAACCCGAGCCCCGACAGATTTGAGCACCACCCCGTACAAGGCGCACCAGCACCAGGCGATCGAGCTCCGCTTTCCGTCGACCACCGCCTATGCGGAGCCTTTCAGAGAGCTTGTGCTGGACGTGGTCTTCACGGCCCCCAGCGGGAAGACCGTGGTGGCTCCAGCGTTCTGGGCGGGGGAAGACACCTGGTGTGTCCGGTACGCCTCGCCGGAAACGGGTGTTCATGCATTCAGGAGCCAATGCAGCGACGAAGGCAACCCGTCCCTGCATGGTCAGGCTGGCGAAGTCGAGATCGAGCCGTACCTCGGCGACAACCCGCTCTACCGGCACGGCGGCATCCGGGTCGCGGACGACCGGCGCCATTTCTGCCACGCGGACGGAACGCCGTTCTTCTGGCTGGGCGACACCTGGTGGATGGGCCTGTGCGGGCGCCTGTCCTGGCCGCAGGACTTCCAGGCGCTGGCACACAACCGCAAGGAGATCGGTTTCAACGTGATCCAGCTGGTGGCGGGTCTGTACCCGGACATGCCGCTGTTCGACGAGCGGGGGCGAAGCAGCAGCGGTTTCTGCTGGGAGACCGACCTGAGCCGGATCAATCCCCGGTTTTTTGACGAAGCCGACCAGCGCATCTTCCATCTGGTCGAGCAGGGGCTGACCCCGTGCATCCTAGGGGCCTGGGGCTATTACCTGCCCATGATCGGGCTCGAAAACATGCAGCGCCACTGGCGCTACCTGATCGCGCGCTGGGGTGCGCTGCCCGTGGTCTGGGCCGCGGCCGGCGAGCAGACCATGCCGTGGTATCTCGAGAGCGATGACCAGAAGGCGGTTTCCAGGACCCTGCTGAGATCGGACTGGACCCGTGTGATCGCCGACATGCGCAGCATCAACGGGTTCGGACGCCCGATCACCACCCATCCGTTTGAAAGCGCCCGCGAATCGGTGACGGATGCCAATCTGCTCGACTTCGACATGCAGCAGACCGGTCACGGGGCGCCCACGGCACACCACGCGATGCGGGCCTGGCAAGGCTGGCGCGCGCAGCCGGCCATGCCGGTGATCAGCGGGGAAGCGCGCTACGAGGGGCTGGAGATCCAGCCCCTTGTCACCGCCCGGGACGCCCGCGAGGCGTTCTGGGCGCACGCGCTCCACAGCGGCCTGGCCGGGCACACCTACGGGGCCAATGGCATCTGGCAGGTCAACACGGTCCAGCAGCCGTTCGGCGCATCGCCCACGGGATCGTGCTGGGGCAACATGCCCTGGGAGCAGGCCATGCAGCTTCCAGGCGCGAGGCAGCTGGGCCTGGCCAAGCAGTTCCTGCGCACGCTGCCGTGGCACGAATTCGAGCCGCTGGCGGTGCCGGAAGGCCGTCTGGAGAAGTTTCTGCGGCATCGTCCGCGTCTTCGGCGGCTGGCGCACCGACTGGGATGGCGGCCGGCCCCTCATGCTCCCGTGGCCCTGGGCATTGCGCGGGAAAAGTCGGTCGCCATCGCCTACACGGCGTCCGACCAGCCGTTCCGGGTGGATCTGACCCCGTTCCGGGGACCGGTGAAAGCGACCTGGATCGACCCCGTCAGTTTTGAGGAACACCTCGTGCAGTTCTGTTGTCGAGGTCGCCAGATGCACATTCAACCCCATCGCAAGAACGCCGCCGGTGACAACGACTGGCTCTTGTTGTTGCAGCCCGCCGGATCGCCGTCGGCGCGCGAACGGAGTGGACATGTCTGAGCTTCCGAGCCACACCCTGTGGCTGACCGGTCTGA
This sequence comes from Hydrogenophaga sedimenti, assembly GCF_051857515.1. Classification (NCBI taxonomy): domain Bacteria; kingdom Pseudomonadati; phylum Pseudomonadota; class Betaproteobacteria; order Burkholderiales; family Comamonadaceae; genus Hydrogenophaga; species Hydrogenophaga sedimenti. The sequence continues at coordinate 96,600 of NZ_JBPZHA010000005.1, read as the reverse complement.
GCGGCGCGGGGAAAACCACGCTCGCGCACGCGGTGGCCGAACGCCTGAACCAGGTCGGGCGCCGCTGCGTGGTGCTCGACGGCGATGCACTGCGCAGCGGTCTCAACCGCGATCTGGGCTTCGATCCGCGCGACCGGGCGGAAAACATCCGCCGCACCGCCGAAGTCGCGCGGCTGATGAACGATGCCGGCCTGGTCGTCGTCGCGGCCCTGATTTCGCCGCTGCGGGCCGACCGGGCCGCGGCGCGCGCCATCATCGGGGCACAGCGCTTCCGGGAGATCCATGTCAGCACGCCGCTGGCGGTGTGCGAGGCCGCGGACGTCAAGGGCCTTTACGGCCGCGCCCGCCGGGGCGAGCTGGCGCAATTCACAGGGGTGGGCGCCGCCTACGAAGCGCCCGAGGCACCGCGCCTGACGATCGAACCCATGCGCGCCGGGCTGGAGCCCGCTGTGCAAACCCTGCTCGCCCTGTTGGAGGACCCCCTGCCATGAACTCCGGGTACGCCCCCATGCCCGTCATCGTCGGTGCGCCGCGCTCGGGCACCACGCTGCTGCGGCTGATGCTCGATGCCCATCCCGATCTGGCGATCCCGCCCGAGACGGGCTTCTTTGCCTACGTCGCTGCCCTCGAAGGAACGGGCGACGCGCTGCGCACGCGCTTTTTCGAACTGGTCACGGCCTTTCCGCCCGACGCCCCCAACTGGCACGACTTCGGCCTGGCGCGCGAGGCGTTTGCCGAAGCCTTGCGCCCGATCGAACCGTTCACCTTGGCCGACGGCCTGCGCGCCTTCTACCGGCTCTATGCGCAGCGCTTCGGCAAGCCGCGCTGGGGCGAGAAGACCCCGGACTACTCGCGGCACGTCGGAACCTTCGCCAAGCTGCTGCCGGAAGCCCATTTCATCCACATCATCCGGGACGGCCGCGACGTGGCGGCGTCCTGGCGCCAGCAGTGGTTTTCTCCGGGGCGCGAACCCGAGGTGCTGGCGCAGGGCTGGATCGAACGTGTTCAGGCCGCCCGCAACGCGGGTGCCCAGGGCGTCCACTACACCGAGGTTTTCTATGAGGAGCTGGTGGCGCAGCCCGAACAGGTCATGCGTCGGCTGTGCACTTACCTTGATCTGCCCTGGTCCGATCAGGTCCTGAATCATCAGGAACGTGCTTCTCAGAGGCTCGAAGAACACCGTGCACGCATTGCCCTCGACGGCCGCGTGGTGGTGAGCCGCGAACAGCGCCTGCACCAGCAGCACCGGACGATGGAACGGCCCGGTACCGGGCGCATCGGCTCCTGGCGCCAGGAATTTGACGCCGACGAACTGCTGCGCTTCGAGCGCGTGGCGGGGGGGCTTCTGCATAAGCTCGGCTACGCGCTGCACGACCACCCCGGATGAACTGTCGGCGCCGACCGCCAAGGATGTCTTTTCTTAAGGCGCGTGCCATACTTGCTTCGCCTGGTTGCGTTTCGTTACCTGTTGCGCATCCCACCTGAACCTCCAAGAAGCAGCAGCCATGACGTACCCACCTGAGATCGATCCCGTGCTCGGGCTCGTGGGCAAGAAGGACCCGGAGCTGGTCCGTTCCGACTGGACCGCGGCCAGCAGCGTGTCCATCGACGGTGTCCGGACCAGGCAGATCACGAATGTGCTGGCCGACAACGGTGTCCTGACCGAGATCTGGCGCAGGGACTGGGCGCTCGACGATCTCCCGGTCGATCAGGTGTTCCAGCGCATGATGGCGCCCGGCGCCGTGAGCGCGTGGCACGCACACCGCGTGACGACGGACCGCCTCTTCTGCGCGTGGGGCCGGGTGCTCGTGGTGCTCTATGACGCGCGGCCGGGCTCGGCCACGCGCGGGGTGGTGCAGGCGCTGCGCATCGGGCGCGAGCGGCCCGCCCTCGTCGTCGTTCCCCCGGGGGTCTGGCACGGTGTCCGCAACCAGGGCGACGAGCCCGCGCTGCTCATCAATGCGGTCGACATCGCCTACTGCTACGGCGATCCCGACCACTACCGGCTCCCGGCCGACACGCCGGACATCCCGTACCGCATCGTCTGATGGCGCCGCGTCCCACGCCCGCGGTCTCGATCGTGACCGCGACGCACGACAGGAGCCGTGCGCTCGCCATCGCGATCGAGACGGTGCGCCGGCAGACGTTCACGGACTGGGAGCTCATCGTCGTCGGCGATGCATGCACCGACGACACCGAGGCGGTCGTCGCCGCGGTGGGCGACCCGCGGATCCGCTACGTGCGCATGGTCACGGCGTTCGGCGAACAGGCCGGACCGAACAACCTGGGGGTGGCCCACGCGCGGGCGCCGCTGATTGCTTTCCTGAACCACGACGACCTGTGGTTTCCCGACCACCTCGAAGCGAGCGTCGCATGGCTGCACGCGACGGCGGCGGATCTGGTCTTCACGTCGAACGCGAACATCACGCCCGACCCCGGCTTCCGTGGCGACTTCGAACATGTCCGTGTCTATGTCGACGCGCTCACCGGGACCGGCGTCTACGTGCCGCTCGGACCGGAGCGGATGTGCGCACCGTGCTCCACCTGGACGCTGCGGCGCAGCCTGTTCGACGCGATGCGTGGTTTCCGCGCCGCGCGCGACTGCATCGCGCCTCCGACGCAGGACTTCCTCTACCGGGCACACCGCGCGGGCCATGTGCTCCGCAACGTGCCGCACCTTGGGGTGATCACGGTTGCGTCGGGCGACCGCCCGGGCTCGTACGCCGATGGCCGCGCGGACGAGCAGGCCTTTTTTCTGGAGCGGCTGGGCGACGCCGGCCTGCGTGCCGAGCTGCTCGCCCGGGCCTGGAACGACACCGTGACCTTCGGTCCGGGGCGGCGCGCGTGGCACGCGATCCTTGCCAGGCTCGGCGCCATCGGCATCGATCCGTTCGCGCTCGACTACCTGGTGCGCCGGCGCGAGCGGCGCGGCACCTTCATCGATCAGCTCCGGCGGCTTCGCGGGCTGGCTCCTCTGGACGACGGAGGTACGCCCGTCGAACGGTTGCGCGCCCGGGAGGCACGCCGGACCGCGCCCGTGCCGTTCGGCATCCGGCTGCCGATGTGCACGCGCAGCGTCCACGTCGGTGTGCTGGCCGCCGGCTGGCACGCGCCCGAGCCCTGGGGAACCTGGTGTTCGGGCGATCGGTCGCGGATCCTGTTGCGGCTGGAGGAGCCTCCGGTGGACGGTGTCGTCGTGGTGCTCGAGGGGCGGCCGTACGTCGGCCCCGGCGAGCAGGGCCGTGCACTCGAGATTCGCGCGGCTGGCCAGACGCTGAGGAGCACACGCGAGCGCGCGGACGACCGCACGATCACCGTGCGCGTTCCGCGATCGGGCATCCGTGGACGCCTGCTCACGCTTGAGCTGTGCTCACCGGACGCCCGTTCCCCCGCGAGCCTGGGGGCGGGCGGCGATGACCGCGTGCTCGCCTACGGGCTGGAGGCGATCACGGTTCTCGCACCCTGACCGCCGCCGCAGCGCATCGCGATGGTGCAGGGTGTGGCGGCATTCCAACGATGCCCGCACTTCTTGCGGTGTCCTTGAACCAGTTGGTTTCGGGAGATCGGGTCGGGGCCTATCCTCCCGGGGGGCAGTTGCCCCGGCCTCCAGGCAATTCCGCTTCCGTGAACTCCAACCTCCCGCCAACCAGACCTTCGCAAGGCGCACTCCGCGTGGCGCTGGTGTACGCCGTGTTCGCGGGGCTGTGGATTCTGCTGTCCGACCGGGCGATGGGTTTCCTGTTCAGCGACCCCGAGACGCTGGTGAAGGCCAGCATGGTCAAAGGCTGGGCCTTCGTCGCGGTCACGACCCTGCTGCTGTATGTGCTGGTGCGCCGGCTGGTGGCCCAGCTGAACGCTTCCTACCGCCGCGAGAGGGCCGAGGCCGACGAAAGGCAGCGGGCGACCCAGCTCCTGGCCGCGATCGCCAAGAGCTCCAGCGACGCGATCTTTGCCAAGGACGACCAGGGCCGCTACCTGCTGGTCAACAACGTGGCGGCCCGCTACATGGGCAAACCCGCCGACGATCTGCTGGGGCGCGACGACCATGCCGTCTTTCCGGCCGGGCAGGCCGCTCTGATCCAGTCCATCGACCGCCGCGTCTTCGCGTCCGGACGGGTGGAAACCAACGAGGAACGGCTGGATACCGCCGAAGGCGAGCGGGTGTTCCTGGCCACCAAAGGGCCGCTGCGCGACACGCAGGGGCAAACCTTCGGCACCTTCGGCATCTCGCGCGACATCTCCGAGCGCAAGGCGGCCGAGGACCGGCTGGTCGAATCCGAGGCGCGCTACCGGTCGCTGTTCGAGAACATGAACACCGGCTTCGTGCTGTTCGAACTGGTGCAGGGGGACCGCGGCGAACCGGTGGACCTGGTGGTCCTGGCGGCCAACCAGGGCTTCGCGACCACCACCGGTCTGGCGCTGGGCGATGCCATCGGGCAGCGCCTGACCCAGGTGCTGCCCGGGATCGAGAAAGACGCCGCCGACTGGATCGGCACCTACGGCCGGGTGGCCCTGACCGGAACGCCGCAGCTGTTCGAGATGGGATCGGAGCGGCTGGGCGTCTATTACTCGGTGTCGGCCTTCCGCGCCGGACCCAACCAGTGTGCGGTGACCTTTCTGGACATCACCGGCCGCCGGCGGACCGAGCAGGCCCTGCACGACAGCGAAGAGCGGCTGCGGCTGGCGCTGGTGGCCGCCAAGCAGGGCATGTACGACCTGAATCTGGAAACTGGCGCGGTGATGGTCAGCCCGGAATACGCGTCCATGCTCGGCCACGATCCGCAGACCTTCCAGGAAACCTATGCCGGCTGGCGCGCCCGCCTGCATCCGGACGACCGCGACGAGGTGCTCAAGACCCTGGACGCCTATCTGGACGGGCGTCTGCCCGACTACCGGGTCGAGTTCCGGCTGCGCACCCGCGAGGGCGGCTGGAAGTGGATCCTGTCCATGGGCAAGCTGCAGGAGTGGTCCGCCGACGGCAAGCCGTTGCGCATGCTGGGAACCCACACCGACATCGACGCGATCAAGGCGGCCGAGGCCGCCCTGCGCGAAGTCAACGCAACCCTCGAGGCGCGCGTCGCCGAACGCACGGCCGAGCTGACCGCGGCGAACCAGGAGCTGGAGACGTTTTCCTACGCGGTCTCCCACGACCTGCGGGCGCCGCTGCGCGCGATGAGTGGCTATTCCCAGGCGCTGCTGGAGGACCATGGTGCCTCCCTGCAGGGCCAGGCCAAGGTCTATCTCGACCAGATCGGCCTGGCGGTCCACAAGATGAGCGACCTGATCGACGGCTTGCTGTTCCTGTCGCGCAGCACCCGCGGCGAGCTGCGGCAGGACCGGGTCGACCTGTCGGCGATGGCGCGCCGTCGGCTGAGCGAGTTGGCCGAGGCCGAGCCTGGGCGGTCGGTGGCGGTCGAGGTCGAGGACGGGCTGGTGGTGCAGGGCGACGAGCGCATGCTCGCCAGTGCGCTGGACAACCTGATCGACAACGCCTGGAAATACACCGGCGCCACCGCCGCGCCCACGATCCGCGTGCACGCGGGCGAAGTCAGCGGCCTGCGGGGCATCTGTGTGTCCGACAACGGCGCCGGCTTCGACATGGGCCACGCCGGGCGCCTGTTCAAACCGTTCCAGCGCCTGCACCGGCAGGACGAGTTTCCCGGCATCGGCATCGGGCTGGCCACCGTGCAACGCATCGTGCACCGCCATGGGGGCGAAATCGCCGCACACGGGACCCTTGGCCAGGGCGCGAGCTTCTGCATCGCCTTGCCGCTGCTCCCGGGCGACCACGGCCCCCTGCCGTCCGGGTGATGTGCACCCCAACCGACCATGAACCAGTCTGCTGCCCGCACCGGCCCGGAAGCCCCCGCCCGTTTTTTCGACACGCTCGGTGCCCGGCTTGTCGGCGGCTGGCGCCGAGAGCGCTGCCGCTGGTACCGGTGGTGGCTGCTGCGCCGGTACGGTGAGCGGATCAGCATCCATCCCTCCGCGAAGATCCTGGGGCGGGTGTCGATGCACAAGGCCTGCCGGCTGAGCATCGGCGCCGGGGTGCAGATCACCGAGACGCTGGAAGTCTGGGGTGCGGCCACGGTGGATCTGGCGCCGAACGTCAACCTCATCATGGGGGTCCGCGTCTACGGCAAGGGGCGCGTCGCGGTGGAGGAGGGGGCCGTGCTCAACGCGACCAAGATCAACTGCATGCAGTCGGTCTCGATCGGCCGCATGTCGCTGGTCGGCGCGGGGCTGGTCACCGACACCGATTTCCACAATCTCGCACCCAACATCCGGCGCTCACCGGGCCTGCCGGGCATCACGTCGCCGGTGCACATCGGTGCCAACGTCTGGGTCGGTTACGGTTGCCTGGTGCTCAAGGGTGTGAGCATCGGCGACGACAGTGTGGTGGGGGCCGGGTCGGTGGTGCGTTCAAGCGTTCCGGCGGGCGTGGTGGTCAGCGGCAACCCGGCAACCCTGGTCCGGACCTTCGATCCGTCCGAACGCTCCGGGGTCGCCGCCAGTCCCTGATCCGCGTTCAGCCGAACCGTTCCGGCTCTGGTGCTGTTGAAACGGGCAGCGCGCGTTCAGGCGAAGGCGATCCGGGCCCGGCTGTTGCCGCTGGTGGCCTCGGCCAGGGCCGATTCGGCGCGCTGGATCAGGTACTGGTAGTCGGGGTGGCGGTCGTACTCGGCGATGCCGACGGCGATCGCGGTCTGCACCGGCGTCCAGCTGCCCTGGATGTTGCCGGCCTGCAAGACGTTGCGCAGCTCCTCGGCGATCCCGTTGGCCAGCTGGGTGGCCTTCGAGCGGTCGCATTCCACGGCGATCATCAGAAAACGCTGTTCATCGAAGCGGAACAGGTGGTCGCTGGTCCGCGAGCAGTCGATCAGCGTGGTGGCCGCGACCTGCAGCAGGCGGCTGCGCGTGCCCGACGCCGTCAGTCCCTTGAAGGCGGGCAGCTGGACCTCGACCAGCAGCAGGCAGCACGGACGCCCGCTGTCGTGGTGCGTGCGCATGACATTGGCCAGGATGGCGGGCAGGTAGCGCCGGTCGGGCAGGCGGGTTTCGATGTCCAGCCCGTCGTCCTGGCTGCCGGCGCGGTCGAACAGTTCGTTGAGCTTGAATCGGATCAGGTCCAGCAACTGCTTGATCGCGACGATGGCCGCGTCGGTGCGCTGGCGGTCCTGTGCGGCATCGATCAGGCGCGGCAGCAGGGCGTTGTCCATGGTGTCGATCGATTCGAGCAGGGAGTGGAAGTCTTCCGAGCCGTCGAACAGGATCGTGCCTTTGTGGTGCAGCCAGATGCCGAACTCCGAATCGCGCAGGCGGGCAAAGGCACGGGGCGGGCTGGCCGCCCAGACCGACAGCAGCAGCTCTTCGGCCCATTCCGACAGCGCGGCGCGCTGCCTTGCCCGTTCGAGCGAGGCACTGCGTTTCTGCGTGACGAGCCGGTAGGCCTCGTCGTTGCGCACCACGTCCTGCGCGTCGTGGAAATAGGCCTGGTTCATCAGCCCGTCGGCCAGGTGCAGCAGGTCGGACACATAGACGAGGGCCAGCAGCCGGTCGGACGGGTCCAGCGGCGCGAAATCGATGCGCCGGCGGATGCCGCGTTTGAGGATGCGGATGCCGGCGGGAATCAGGTCGATGGGCAGCCGGATGCGGGCGTGCACCTCGCCCACCTCGATCTGGCGCCGGATGGACTGCTCCAGATCCGCCTCGACCTCGAACAACTCGGTCATCCAGCGCTGCAGCGAAGCCCGCAGGCGCTTCTGGACCCGCTCCTGATCCAGGAACGGGGTGGCCCGCTCGCTGCGCATCATCCGGTCGTAGAACTCTTCTGTCAGCGTTTCGGCGCCGTCCCGGACCACATCGGCCACGGCATGGCGCACATTGGTCGGGGTCACCGCCAGCAGGTCCTGCCAGGCCCGGACCGCTTCGGTGGCCATGGCGTCCGAAGCGTCAATGGACGGAGTGGGTTTGATGGTCATGTCCTCGTTCGCGCCGGTTCAGACTCAAACGCTGCAAAAGCGTCGATGCCTTGGGCGGAGCGCGACTGTACACAGGAGTGCACACGCCGGAACAAGTCATTCGGCGAGGTCGGCTAAGGCTTGACAAGGGACATAGGAAATATCGGACACAAATCACCTTTTCGAGAACAGGAATCGGTCGCAACTTCAACCTGCGACCACTGCAAACCTGAAGCGCCACGGGCTGGGTAAATCAAAGTGCCTGTCACCGGGAGGCGGACCTGTTCCGGAAGAAGCGGCGTTCGGCAGACCAATGCAGACAAGAACCATTCTTGTCTGACGGCTGGCAAAAATGAATGCGATGTTGCTGCTTGGCGACAAAGCCGTGACGTTGTTGGAGGGGTGTCCTGGCGAGGTCCGGACCCGTCAAGGGTCGGACGCGGCACCCCGGAAATCGCGACTCAGCGGCTGGCGCTGGTGCTTTCGGTCGCGAGTGGGACGCGCCTGGCTCCGTTGAAGCGCGTCTGCCAGTAGGCCTGGCGCATGTCTTCGACGCGCACCGCGCCACCGGAGCGGGGGGCGTGGATGAACTTGCCTTCGCCCACGTAGATGCCCACGTGGCTGAAGGCTCGGCGCATGGTGTCGAAGAAAACCAGATCGCCGGGCTTGAGATCGCTGCGATCAATGACTTCGGTGGCCGCGGCCTGCTGATCAGCCCGGCGGGGCAGGATCTTGCCGACCGACTGTTCGAACACGGCACGGACCAGTCCGCTGCAGTCGAATCCGGTCTCGACACTGCTGCCGCCATAGCGGTAGGGCACACCGAGGAAGCCCATCGCGCTCACCACCAGGTCAGACGCTTTCATGCTGACGTCGTTGCGGGCCTGCTTGATCTGGGAGCCCAGCCGGGCAATGACGCCGCGCTCTTCCAGCACCCGCGTCATCTCGTCGTCGGTCCCGTCGGTGGGGGTGGCGTGCGCGAGCGCGCTGCCCAGGAGCAGGACGGAGACAAGGAGGGATCGCATGGGCGTGCAGCTTATCCCCCCAAAAATGCCAAGTCAAGCGAAGTTTGGATTGCAGAATGTTGATTCTGTTGAATATTTGTCTCTTGTGTGTTGAAGATGAGGCTGAACTTCATTTGAATTTTTGAAAGACGTTCAAATCGGGTAAGCAAAAAACAGAAAAGGCTGTTTTGATGATTGTTCTGTGTTTTATGGATTGTTTGAATTTTTGAACATTGTTCATATAATTTGACGATCGCCAATTCAGTCCATCGCCATGTCTGTCAAGTTCGATGCCATCACCCCTGTGCCGAATCCCGAGCAGCTGCGGCAGCAGCAGCAGCGGGCCCAGGACCGCCGGCTTCGGCAGCAGCGGTTTGGTGATGAGCGGCGTCAGCAACTGCTCGATACGGCCTGGGCGCTGTGGCAGGAATCTGGTGCGCCGGGATTCAACATGCGCCAGCTGGCGCAGCGCGCGGGCTACACGGCCGGAGCGCTGTATGCGTATTTCCCTGGCCGCGAGGCCATCCTGTCGGCGCTGCAGCAGCGCGTGATCCAGGAGCTGGCCGATCTGGTGGCGGAGGTCCGGGCGCCGCGCGGCGAGCGTGGTGGGAAATCGCGCAAGGAAGGCGCGCCGCCGCTGGCCCAGGTCGCCCTGGCCCGCAGCCTGTTCGTCGAGCGCTCGCTGGCCTGGTGGTCCTGCCTGGCGGCCGACACGCAGCGTCTGCAACTGGTGTTGCATGGTGGGCATGGTCTGCAGGAGGCCGCAGGGGAGGGGGCCGAGTCGGCATCGGAGCTGCTGGCGCGACTGGCCGACGCGCTGCAGCCTTGTCTGGAGCCCTTGCACGCCAGCGGTCTCTCCTCGGACGCGGCCCAGCAGCTGCACGACGAAGTCCTGGCCTACGGCCTGGGTCTGCTGGTGCTGCAGGGGCCGCGCCGGCCGGGCGGCCGTGCGGTGCTGGAAACCCGCTTTGTGCAGAGCCTGCAGCGCTGGCTGGATGTCGCGCTGGCGGCCTCCCACCAGGAGAGCGGCACCGAGACGGGGCAGGCGGATCTGTTCTCTGCCTGAGGCGGGGCCAGCAAGCCCGGCCGGGATGCCTCCGCGTTTGTCACAATCACGGCCTGCTCCGCGCAGCCCGCGCGGACCTCTGCGGGAATGTTTGCATGTTGCTCGAAGTCTCTGACTCCCAACTGGTTCTGGTCGACTATCAGGAGCGCCTGATGGCCGCACTGCCGGAACGCGAGGCCGTCCTGGCCAACGCCCGGCGGCTGGCGCAAGGCGCCAAATTGTTGGGAGTCCCGGTCTGGGGCACCGAGCAGAACCCGGAGCGGCTGGGCCAGAACGATGCAGCCTTGCGTGGCCTGTGCCAGCGCACCTTGGCCAAGATGCATTTCAGTGCGGTGCCCGAAGGCCTGATCGATTGCCTGCGCCCTGCGCCGCGTGGCCCGGGCGGCAATGCCCGCAGCCTGCCCAAGCACCTGCAGAAACCGGCGGCGGCGCCGGTAGCGGCGCGTGGCGCCATCGTGCTGGCGGGCTGCGAGGCCCATGTCTGCCTGCTGCAGACCGCACTGGAACTGGCGGAAGAGGAGATGGATGTCTGGGTTGTGACCGACGCCTGCGCCTCGCGCACCGAGCGCAACCGCGATGCGGCGTTCGACCGGCTGGCGGGGGCGGGCTGCGAACTGGTGACCACGGAAATGGTGCTGTTCGAGTGGATGCGCTCGGCCGAACACCCGGCTTTCCGCGAAATCCAGGCCCTGATCAAGTAAATCCCTGAGCGGCGGGGTCTGCCATGTCAGACTCCCGAAAGTCTGAGATTCATAATTATGAATTCAGTTTGGCGGTCTCCGCGGTTGCGGTGGCTGCTGCATCACCGTTTCAATGGCTTCCACCACGCAGGAGACTCTCATGGCCAACCCGCAGGGCTTTGCCGCCTTTCACCAGCGCTCGATCAACGACCGCGACGCCTTCTGGGCGGAACAGGCCCAGCTGGTGGACTGGCACAAACCGTTTGACCGCGTCTGCAACTACGACAACCCGCCGTTCGCACGCTGGTTCGAAGGTGGCCTGACCAACCTCTGCCACAACGCCGTCGACCGCCATCTGGCGACCCGTCCGGACCAGAACGCGCTGATCTTCGTCTCCACCGAGACCGACACCGAGAAGACCTACAGCTTCCGCGAACTGCACGCCGAGGTGCAGCGCATGGCCGCCATCCTCAAGGCGCAGGGCGTCAAGAAGGGCGACCGCGTCCTGATCTACATGCCCATGATTCCCGAGGCGGCGTTTGCCATGCTGGCCTGCGTGCGCATCGGAGCCATCCACTCGGTGGTGTTCGGCGGCTTCGCCAGCCACTCGCTGGCCAGCCGCATCGAAGACGCCTCGCCGGTGGCGATCGTCAGCGCTGACGCGGGTTCGCGCGGCGGCAAGGTGGTCGAGTACAAGCCGCTGCTGGACGAGGCCATTCGCCTGTCCAGCCACAAGCCGGCCAAGGTGGTGATGGTCAACCGCGGCCTGGCCGAGTTCAGGGCGGTGGATGGCCGCGACGTCGACTATTCGATCGAGCGCGCCAAGGTGATGGACGCCGTCGTGCCCTGCGAATGGGTCGACGCCACGCATCCCAGCTACACGCTCTACACCAGCGGCACCACCGGCAAGCCCAAGGGCGTGCAGCGCGACACGGGCGGCTACACCGTGGCGCTGGCCGCTTCCATGAAGCACATCTACATGGGCGAGCCGGGCGAAACCTATTTTTCCACCAGCGACATCGGCTGGGTGGTGGGGCACAGCTACATCATCTACGGCCCGCTGATCGGTGGCATGGCGACCATCATGTACGAGGGCCTGCCGATCCGCCCGGACGCCGGCGTCTGGTGGAGCCTGGTCGAGAAGTACAAGGTGTCGGTCATGTTCTCGGCGCCCACGGCCGTGCGCGTGCTCAAGAAGTACGACCCGTCCTTCATCAAAAAGTACGACCTGTCGTCGCTCAAGGCCCTGTTCCTGGCGGGTGAGCCGCTGGACGAGCCGACCGCCAAGTGGATTTCGGACGAACTGGGCAAGCCCATCGTCGACAACTACTGGCAGACCGAAACCGGCTGGCCGATCCTGGCGATCTGCAACGGCGTCGAGCAGGCACCGAGCAAGTTCGGCTCGCCCGGCAAGGCGGTGTATGGCTACGACGTCAAGCTGATCGACGAAACCACGGCCGAGGAAATCACCGAGCCGAACAAGAAGGGCGTGATCGCGGTCGATGGCCCGCTGCCACCGGGCTGCCTGCAGACCATCTGGGGCGACGACGAGCGCTACGTCAAGACCTACTGGTCCAGCATCCACAACCGCGTGATGTACAGCACCTTCGACTGGGGCGTGAAGGACGCGGAAGGCTACTTCTTCATCCTGGGCCGCACCGACGACGTGATCAACGTCGCCGGCCACCGCCTGGGCACCCGCGAGATCGAGGAGAGCATCTCCAGCCACCCGAAGATCGCCGAAGTGGCGGTGGTGGGCGTGGCCGACCAGCTCAAGGGCCAGGTGGCGATGGCGTTCGCGGTGCTCAAGGATGCGGCCCTGCTGGGCGACGACGCCGCCCTGATCAAACTCGAAGGCGAGGTCATGAAGGTGGTGGACGAGCAGCTGGGTGCGGTGGCGCGTCCCTCGCGCGTGCGGTTCGTCAACGTGCTGCCCAAGACCCGCAGCGGCAAGCTGCTGCGCCGCGCGATCCAGGCGGTGTGCGAAGGGCGCGATCCGGGCGACCTGACGACCATGGACGATCCGGCGGCCCTGCAGCAGATCAGGGACCTGCAGGCCTGATCACCCCTGTCCCACGGAAACGGCGCCTCATGGCGCCGTTTTTCATTAACATGCGTCCTTGTTCTGCAACCCAACGGGGCGGCCAACCATGGAACAGATGATCGGCTCCGACGCCCCCATCGAAAAGGCCCGTGTGTTCGAGCTGGCCGCCGAATTGTTCGGTGTGCTGGCCACGCCGATGCGCCTGCGCATCCTTGGCGCCCTGTGCGACAAGGAAAAGTCGGTCTCGCAGTTGTTGCAGGAAATCCAGACCACCCAGCCCAACCTGTCGCAGCACCTGCACCTGTTGCACCGCGCCGGTGTGCTGGCCCGGCGCAAGGAAGGTACCCAGGTGATCTACCGGGTGCAGAACGAGAAAGTGGTGGCGCTGTGCCGCACCGTCTGCACCCAGATCGCCATGGAGCTGGACGCGCCGGATGCCGTTCCCGACGCCGAGCGGATGTCCCCACGCGCTGGCGACTGACGCCCCGAAGCTGACAGCAGGCTGTCGCTTCGCTGGGGAGCAACGGCCGGGCCGACATTCGGAACAGATTGGCCTTTCACGGCCATATTGATTGCAGCACCGTGCTGCAAAGTGGCACAATCGCAGGCTGCAGTCAGGTCCTTCCACAGTCACTGTCGCATCCGCCAATCGGTCCAGCCGTGTCGCGGAAGGTTGTTTTAACCAGCTTATGTTTCCCTGAGGGAAACGGGGGTCAGCGGATCAATGAGCGAGACGAACGTCTACGTTGCTTACAAAAGCAACTCGTATCTCTTCGGGGGCAACGCCCCATACGTCGAAGAGATGTACGAAAAATACCTGGAGAACCCGGGCAGCGTGCCAGACAACTGGCGCGACTACTTTGACGCCCTGCAGCACGTTCCAGCCGCCGACGGCTCGGACGCCCGCGACGTTGCCCACCAGCCCGTCATCAACGCCTTTGCCGAACTGGCCAAGCAGGGTGCCGGTCGTGCCATCCAGCCCACCGGCGCCGACTCCGAACTCGGCCGCAAGCGCGTGGCGGTTCAGCAGCTCATTGCCGCCTACCGCAACGTCGGTTCCCGCTGGGCCGACCTCGATCCGCTCAAGCGCACCGAGCGCGACCACATTCCCGAGCTGGATCCTGGTTTCTACGGCTTCTCCGACGCCGATTACGAAACCGTCTTCAACACCAGCAACACCTTCTTTGGCAAGGAAGTGATGACGCTGCGCGAGCTGCTGAATGCGCTGCGCGAAACGTATTGCGGCACGCTGGGTGCCGAGTACATGTTCATCACCGATCAGAACCAGAAGCGCTGGTGGCAGGAAAAGCTCGAATCCATCCGCAGCAAACCTTCCTTCAACGCCGAGAAGAAGAAGCACATCCTCGATCGCCTGACCGCGTCCGAAGGCCTGGAGCGTTTCCTCCACACCAAGTACGTGGGCCAGAAGCGTTTCTCGCTCGAAGGTGGCGAGAGCTTCATCGCCGCCATGGACGAGCTGATCCAGCAGGCCGGCGCGCAGGGCGTGCAGGAAATCGTGATCGGCATGGCCCACCGCGGTCGCCTGAACGTGCTGGTCAACACCCTGGGCAAGATGCCCAAGGACCTGTTCGCCGAGTTCGACCACACCGCGCCCGAAGAGCTGCCCGCCGGTGACGTGAAGTACCACCAGGGCTTCAGTTCCGACGTGAGCACCAGTGGTGGCCCGGTTCACCTCTCGCTGTCGTTCAACCCGTCGCACCTGGAAATCGTGAACCCGGTGGTCGAAGGTTCGGTGCGCGCCCGCATGGACCGCCGCGGCGATCCGCACGGCAAGCAGGTGCTGCCGGTGCTGGTGCACGGCGACGCCGCCTTCGCCGGCCAGGGCGTGAACCAGGAAACCCTGGCACTGGCCCAGACCCGTGGCTACTCCACGGGTGGCACGGTGCACCTGATCATCAACAACCAGATCGGCTTCACCACCTCCGACCCGCGCGACCTGCGTTCCACGCTGTACTGCACGGACATCGTCAAGGGCGTCGAGTCGCCGGTGCTGCACGTCAACGGTGACGATCCGGAAGCCGTCGTGCTGGCCACCCAGCTCGCGCTGGAATACCGCATGGCCTTCCGCAAGGACGTGGTCGTGGACATCATCTGCTTCCGCAAGCTGGGCCACAACGAGCAGGACACCCCGAGCCTGACCCAGCCGCTGATGTACAAGAAGATCGCGCAGCACCCTGGTACGCGTCGCCTGTACGCGGACAAGCTGTCGGCGCAGGGCCTGGGCGAGACGCTGGGCGACGACATGGTCAAGGCCTACCGCGCCGCCATGGACGCCGGCAAGCACACGGTGGACCCGGTGCTGACCAACTTCAAGAGCAAGTACGCGGTCGACTGGTCGCCCTTCCTGGGCAAGAAGTGGACCGACGCCGCCGACACCGCCATCCCCACGGCGGAGTGGAAGCGCCTGGCCGAGAAGATCACGACCATTCCCGCCAGCGTGACCCCGCACCAGCTGGTCAAGAAGGTGTACGACGACCGCGCGGCCATGGGCCGTGGCGACGTCAACGTCGACTGGGGCATGGGCGAGCACATGGCGTTTGCCTCGCTGGTCGCATCCGGCTACCCGGTGCGCCTGTCCGGTGAAGACTGCGGCCGTGGCACGTTCACGCACCGCCATGCCGTGATCCACGACCAGAACCGCGAGAAGTGGGACGTGGGCACCTATGTGCCGCTGCAGAACGTGGCCGAGAACCAGGCACCGTTCGTCGTCATCGACTCCATCCTGTCCGAAGAGGCGGTGCTGGGCTTCGAGTACGGCTATGCCGGTTCCGACCCGAACACCCTGGTGATC
The DNA here is from genome assembly GCF_051857515.1 of Hydrogenophaga sedimenti. NCBI lineage: Bacteria > Pseudomonadati > Pseudomonadota > Betaproteobacteria > Burkholderiales > Comamonadaceae > Hydrogenophaga > Hydrogenophaga sedimenti. The sequence continues at coordinate 81,033 of NZ_JBPZHA010000005.1, read as the reverse complement.
TGGGAAGCCCAGTTCGGCGACTTCGCCAACGGCGCCCAGGTGGTGATCGACCAGTTCATCGCCTCCGGCGAAGTGAAGTGGGGCCGTGCCAACGGCCTGACGCTGATGCTGCCGCACGGCTACGAAGGCCAGGGCCCCGAGCACAGCTCGGCCCGCGTCGAGCGCTTCATGCAGCTGGCGGCCGACACCAACATGCAGATCGTGCAGCCGACCACGGCCAGCCAGATCTTCCACGTGCTGCGTCGCCAGATGGTGCGCAACCTGCGCAAGCCGCTGGTGATCTTCACGCCCAAGTCCCTGCTGCGCAACAAGGATGCGACCTCGCCGCTGTCCGAGTTCACCAAGGGTGGCTTCCAGACCGTGATCCCCGAGAACAACGAGGACGTGATCAAGAAGGCCGACAAGGTCAAGCGCGTGATCTGCTGCTCGGGCAAGGTCTACTACGACCTGGTCAAGAAGCGCGAAGAGAAGGGCTCCGACGACGTGGCCATCCTGCGCGTCGAACAGCTCTACCCGTTCCCGCACAAGGCCTTCGGTACCGAGCTCAAGAAGTACCCCAACGCCACCGACATCGTGTGGTGCCAGGACGAGCCGCAGAACCAGGGCGCCTGGTTCTTCGTGCAGCACCAGGTGCACGAGAACATGCTGGACGGCCAGAAGCTGGGTTACGCCGGTCGCGCGGCCTCGGCCTCGCCGGCCGTGGGTTACGCCCACCTGCACCAGGACCAGCAGAAGGCCCTCATCGAGGCCGCCTTCGGCAAGCTCAAGGGCTTCATCCTCTCGAAATAAACGTTCTGGCGTCGTGAGCCCCCACGCCCCGGTCGGTCACGGCCGGGGCCGCCGCCGGGCCACAGCCTTCGACACATCAAGGTAGAAGAAACATGGCAATCGTAGAAGTCAAGGTTCCGCAGCTTTCCGAATCCGTGGCCGAAGCCACGCTGCTGCAGTGGAAGAAAAAAGCCGGTGACGCCGTCACCGTCGACGAAATCCTGATCGAGATCGAGACCGACAAGGTCGTGCTCGAATGCCCGGCGCCCGCCAGCGGCGTGCTGGTGGAAATCGTGCAGGGCGACGGCGCGACCGTCGCCGCCGATCAGCTGATCGCGAAGATCGACACCGCCGCCGTCGCTGGTGCCGCTGCCCCGGCGGCCGCTCCTGCACCGGCTGCTGCCGCACCGGCTCCGGTGGCTGCTGCCCCGGCCGCCGCTGCCGCCGCCTCCACCGGCAAGGCCGGCGTGGCCATGCCCGCCGCCGCCAAGCTGATGGCCGACGCCGGCATGGCGCCCGGTTCCGTCGCCGGCACCGGCAAGGATGGCCGTGTGACCAAGGGCGATGTGCTGGCCGCCGCCAGCGCACCCAAGGTCGCCGTGGCCGCCCCCGCTGCGATCCCCACCGGCGCGCCCACCAAGGTGCTGCCGCAGGTCGCCACCGTGGCGCCGGATCTGGGCGACCGTCCGGAAGAGCGTGTCCCGATGACGCGTCTGCGCGCCCGCGTGGCCGAGCGTCTGCTGCAGTCGCAATCGACCAACGCCATCCTGACCACCTTCAACGAAATCAACATGGCCCCGGTCATGGACATGCGCAAGCGCATGCAGGAGCGTTTCGAGAAGGAACACGGCGTCAAGCTGGGCTTCATGAGCTTCTTCGTCAAGGCGGCCGTGCACGCCCTCAAGAAGTTCCCGATCCTCAACGCGTCGGTCGACGGCAACGACATCGTCTACCACGGCTACTTCGACATCGGTATCGCTGTCGGCTCGCCGCGCGGCCTGGTGGTGCCCATCCTGCGCAATGCCGACCAGATGAGCTTCGCCGACATCGAGAAGAAGATCGCCGAATTCGGCCAGAAGGCCAAGGACGGCAAGCTGGGCATCGACGACATGACCGGTGGCACGTTCTCCATCTCCAACGGCGGCACCTTCGGCTCGATGATGTCCACCCCCATCATCAACCCGCCGCAGTCGGCCATCCTGGGCGTGCACGCCACTAAGGACCGCGCCATGGTCGAAAACGGCCAGGTCGTGGTGCGCCCGATGAACTACTTCGCCATGTCCTACGACCACCGCATCATCGACGGCCGCGAAGCCGTGCTGGGCCTGGTGGCCATGAAGGAAGCGCTGGAAGATCCGGCCCGTTTGCTGTTCGACATCTGATCGAACAGTGACTTTGCAGACGCCCCTTCGGGGGCGTTTGTCCAACCCTTTCAGGAAAAAAACATGTCCCAAGCATTTGACGTCGTCGTGATCGGCGGCGGCCCCGGCGGCTACATCGCCGCCATCCGCGCTGCCCAGCTGGGCTTCAAGGTCGCGTGCATCGACGAGTGGAAGAACGCGGCCGGTGGCCCGGCCCCCGGCGGCACCTGCACCAACGTCGGCTGCATCCCGTCCAAGGCGCTGCTGCAGTCGTCCGAGCACTTCGACCACGCCAGCCACCACTTCGCCGAACACGGCATCAGCACCGGTGCGGTGAAGATGGACGTGGCCAAGATGATCGCCCGCAAGGACGGCGTCGTGAAGCAGAACAACGACGGCATCCTCTACCTGCTCAAGAAGAACAAGGTCAGCTTCTTCCACGGCCGTGGTTCCTTCGTGGCCGCTGCCGACGGTGCTTACCAGATCAAGGTCGCCGGCGCGGCCGAAGAAGTGATCAGCGGCAAGCAGGTCATCGTCGCCACCGGCTCCAACGCGCGTGCGCTGCCGGGCGTCGAGTTCGACGAAGTCAACGTGCTGTCCAACGACGGCGCGCTGCGTGTCGGCGCCGTGCCCAAGAAGCTGGGCGTGATCGGTTCCGGCGTGATCGGCCTGGAAATGGGTTCGGTCTGGCGCCGCCTGGGGGCCGAGGTCGTGATCCTCGAAGGCATGCCCGCCTTCCTGCCCGCGGCCGACGAGGCCGTGGCCAAGGAAGCGCTCAAGGTCTTCACCAAGCAGGGCCTGAAGATCGAGCTGGGCGTGAAGATCGCCGAGGTCAAGAACGCCAAGAAGGGCGTGACCGTGGCCTACACCAACGCCAAGGGCGAAGCCCAGGAGCTGGCGGTGGACAAGCTGATCGTCTCGATCGGCCGCGTCGCCAACACCATCGGTCTGAATCCCGAGGCCGTGGGTCTGCAGCTGGACGAGCGCGGCGCCATCGTGGTCGATGCCGAGTGCCGCACCAACCTGCCCGGCGTGTGGGCGGTGGGCGACGTGGTGCGTGGCCCGATGCTGGCGCACAAGGCGGAAGAAGAGGGTGTGGCGGTGGCCGAGCGCATCGCTGGCCAGCATGGTCACGTCAACTTCAACACCATTCCCTACGTGATCTACACCAGCCCGGAAATCGCCTGGGTCGGCAAGACCGAGCAGCAGCTCAAGGCGGACGGCGTGGCCTACCGCTCGGGCCAGTTCCCGTTCCTGGCCAATGGCCGTGCGCGCGCGCTGGGCGACACCACCGGCTTCGTCAAGATCGTGGCCGACGCCAAGACCGACGAGATCCTGGGCGTGCACATCATCGGCCCGCAGGCGTCCGAGCTGATCGCCGAAGCCGTGATGGCGATGGAGTTCAAGGCGTCGAGCGAAGACATCGCCCGCATCTGCCATGCCCACCCGTCGCTTTCCGAGTCGACCAAGGAAGCCGCGCTGGCGGTGGACAAGCGCACGCTGAACTTCTGATCGGGATCTGCTCTTGTCGGTCCGCGCCACCTATGAAGCCGAGCTGAAGACGCGCGGCTACACCACCGACCCCGCCCAGCAGCGCGCCATCGCCGCGCTGGAGCGGTGTGCCGCCGACTGGGCGAACTACAAACAGAAGCGCTCCAACGCGCTGAAGAAGATGTTCGTCAAGCCCGAGATCCCGCGCGGGGTCTACATGTTCGGCGGGGTGGGGCGCGGCAAGAGCTTCCTGATGGACTGCTTTTTCAACGCGGTGCCGATCCGGCGCAAGACGCGGCTGCACTTCCACGAGTTCATGCGCGAGGTGCACCGCGAACTGCGCGAGCTGCAGGGCACGGTCAACCCGCTGGACGAGCTGGGCGAACGCATCGCCAAGCGCTACAAGCTGATCTGCTTCGACGAGTTCCACGTGGCGGATGTGACCGACGCCATGATCCTGCACCGCCTGCTGGACGCCCTGTTCAAGGCGGGTGTGGGCTTCGTCACCACGTCCAATTTCCACCCGGACGGGCTGTACCCCAATGGCCTGCACCGCGACCGCATCCTGCCGGCGATCGAGCTGCTCAAGCAGAAGCTCGAAGTCCTCAGCGTCGACAACGGCACCGACTATCGCCAGCGCACGCTGACGCACATCGAGCTGTACCACACGCCGCTGGGTGAGCTCGCCGATGCGGCGATGGACAAGACCTTTGGCGAGCTGGCCGAGGCCCACGACGAAAGTCCGGTGATGCAGATCGAGTCGCGCGAGATCCGCGCGCTGCGCCGGGCCGGCGGCGTGATCTGGTTCGATTTCCAGACCCTGTGCGGCGGTCCGCGTTCGCAGAACGATTACCTGGAAATCGCGACCCAGTTTCACACACTGATGCTGTCCAACGTGCCGCAGATGGCGGTGCGCCAGGCCTCGGAGGCGCGGCGCTTCACCTGGCTGATCGACGTGCTGTACGACCGCCGCGTGAAGCTGGTGATGTCGGCGGCCGTGCCGCCCGAACAGCTGTACCTCGACGGACCCATGTCGCATGAGTTCCCGCGCACGGTTTCACGCCTCGGGGAAATGCAGTCGGCGGAATACCTCGCCCTGGAGCACCGGACCGTCGATACCGGGCTGACCTGAGCGCGCCTGTCTAGTCAAGCGGCGCAGGGGGGCTTGTTATGTCAACGGGTCGAACTTGACGATGGTCAGCGACAGGTTGTCGCCCATGCCCTTGGCGCGTGAGCGCGCCTTCTGGATCAGGAACTCGCAGGCCTCGCGGGGCGAGAGCATCGAGATCGTGCTGGAGAGTTCCTCTGGCGTGAAGTAGTGCCAGACCCCGTCGCTGCAGGCCATGATGGCGTCGCCTGGGCCCAGCTGCTGCACGACATGGATGTCCACCGGCGGATCGTTGTCGGTGCCCAGGCAACCCATCAGGATGTTGGAGTGCGGGTGGTCCAGTGCTTCTTCTTCGGTGATCTCGCCCTGGTTCACCAGGGTCTGCACATAGGAGTGGTCCATGGTACGGAACACCATGCGGCCATTGCGGAAGTGGTAGATGCGCGAGTCGCCGGCGTGGATCCAGTGGCTGGTTCCGTTGGGCGAGAGCAGGAAGGCCGCGATGGTGCTGTGGGGCTCCTGCTCGGCCGACACGGCGGTGAGCTTGATCACCAGGTGCGACTCTTCGACGATCTGCCGCAACATGGCCGAGGCGTCGTCGGTGTCGGGGTCGAAGCGTTCGAACAGCTGGCGCGAGGTCAGCATGACCTGGTCGGAGGCCTTGCGCCCGCCGCTGCGCCCGCCCATGCCGTCGGCTACCACGGCCAGCATGCAACCGCTTTCGCGAGGATGCTGCAGCAGGCAGACCTGATCCTGCTGGTAGTCGCGGTCACCCCGATGGATGCCGGTGGACGCGTGGATGCGGAAGCCTTTGCTCATGGGAGGTCGCGATGGATCACAAACGATGGGCCGATTCAGCGCCGGATAGTACCCACTTATTACTGCCTCCGGACCAGGGGCTCAAAAAAAGGTGAGACCTGAAGCAGCGGGCGGATTCACCAAAGCTTCCACCAGGCGTTGCCCTTGCTGCTGCCCGGTTGCTGCAGGAAGGCGCTCTTGGGGTAGTTGGTTTTCAGCACGCGCTGTGCGTCGTCGCGCAACTGGGTCATGCCCAGGGCATCGTAGCTGCGCACCAGGATGGCCAGGGCCTCTTCCAGCGCGGGCGTGTTGGGGTAGTCGCTGAGGGCAGCCTGGGCGCGGTTCACCGCCGCCAGGTAGGCGCCGCGGCCGACGTAGTAACGGGCGACATGCACCTCGTACTGCGACAGCGAGTTCACGATGTGCGTCATGCGCGCACGGGAGTCGGGCGCATAGCGGGAGTCGGGGAAGCGTGTCGCGACTTCGCGGAAGGCCTCGAAGGATTCCTTGGCGGCCTTCTGGTCGCGCTCGGATAGGTCCTGTTGCGAGAGCGAGCCGAACAGCCCCAGGTTTTCGTTGAAGGTCACCAGACCCTTGAGATAGAGCGCGTAGTCAAGCGCCGGGCTGGCGGGGTGCAGCCGCATGAAACGCTCCAGCGTCGCGAGGGCCTGCGCCTGTTCGCCCGATTTGTACTGGGCAAATGCCTTGTCGAGTTCGGCCTGCTGGGCCAGCGGCGTGCCGGCGGCGCGACCTTCGAGCTTTTCGTAGAGATCGATCGCCTTTTCGTAGTTGCCGGCGTCGCGCTCGTCGCGGGCTTCGGTGTGGAGCTTGTTGACACTCCAGTCCTTGGTCGCGTCGACAGGTGTGTTGCTGCAGGCGGAAACCGCCAGCATCAGGGCCGAGGCGCCCAGGGACACGACCGATAATCTCGAACGAGGATTCACACGCGGACCTTCACAACAGGAACACCGGATTGGCTTCGGAAATTATATCGACGGGGGTGGGCGACGAGGCTGCGTCCGAGACGGACGCGGAACTGGTCGACGGTCTGCCGGAACCGGAAATCCGCGACTGCGACGTGCCCGCGTCCATGCACGGCTGGCGCATCGACCGTGCCCTGGCGGCGCTGGTGCCGGAGTTCTCTCGTTCCTACCTGCAGCAGCTGATGGCCGACGGGGCCGTCTGGTTCCGGGGGGGCGAGGCGCGCAAACCGTCCGCAAAGGTAACAGCCGGTGACCGGTTGCGGGTGGAGTTGCGGCCGACCCAGCAGGCGATGGCGTTCGTGGCCCAGCCGATGGCCCTGGACATCGTCTTCGAAGACACCGACCTGCTGGTGATCCGCAAACCTGCCGGGCTGGTGGTCCATCCGGCGCCAGGGCACTGGAGCGGCACCTTGCTCAATGGGCTGCTGGCCCACCATGCGGGCGCCAGCAGCCTGCCGCGCGCGGGGATCGTGCACCGGCTGGACAAGGACACCTCGGGCCTGATGCTGGTGGCGAAGAGCCGGCGCAGCATGGAGGCGCTGGTGCGGGCGATCGCGGCGCGAGAGGTGCGTCGGGAATACGTGGCGCTGGGCCATGGTCCATGGGAGCGTGAATCGCCCTGCGAGGTGGAGCGGGCGGTCGGTCGTGACCCGGTGCAGCGCCTGCGCATGGCGGTGCTGCGCGCGGACCAGACCGGGGCCAAGCCCGCCCGGACCACCGTCACCCTGATCGGCACCAACGCACAGGCCTGCCTGGTGGCCTGCAAGCTGCACACCGGGCGGACGCACCAGATCCGGGTCCACATGGCCTGGCTGGGACATCCGCTGGTCGGGGACACGCTGTATGGCGGCAAGGTGGCCTGGGGCATGGAGCGCCAGGCGCTGCATGCGGTCCGCCTGTCGCTGGCCCATCCTGTCGGTGGCGCGCCGCTGGATTTCACCAGCGTGCCGCCGCCGGACTTCCTGGCCGCTGTGGCCGCGGCGGGGCTCCATTACAATGGTCCTCTGCCGGGGTAAGAGTCCGCGGCGTCTTCGGGTCCGTGGTTCGGACCCCACTGTTGTCCGATCGTTCCAACTTCCCTCGCGGACGGTCCTGAGCCAGCGCACTCCCCCGTGTTCACCATGCCTCTTGCGGGGGTGAGCAGACTGCGGCGGCCCGCCATGTTGCACAAGACCTTCGCCAGGCTTTCTTTCAGGTTCCACCGATGAATTCCTCGGATGCCAAGCGCGTCCTCGAGACGGCCCTGATCTGCGCGCCCCAGCCCCTGTCCGTGCGGGAACTCGGGGTGCTGTTCGATGGAGAGGTGTCGTCCGATACCCTCAAGATGCTGCTGGCCGACCTGCAGACCGAATGGACGGGGCGCGGCGTCGAGCTGGTGCCGGTGGCCACCGGCTGGCGGTTCCAGAGCCGGCCGGACATGCGGCCCTTCCTGGACCGGCTCCACCCCGAGAAGCCGCCCAAGTACACCCGCGCCGCGATGGAGACGCTGGCCATCATTGCCTACCGCCAGCCCGTCACCCGCGGTGACATGGAAGACATCCGGGGCGTGACCATCAACTCCCTGATCCTCAAGCAGCTGGAAGACCGGGGATGGATCGAGGTCATCGGCCACCGTGAAACGGTGGGGCGTCCCGCCCTGTTCGCGACCACGCGCCAGTTCCTGGACGACCTCGGCCTGTCGTCGCTCGACCAGTTGCCGCCGCTGGACAGCAGCGAGGTGCAGGAATCTGCGCTGGGCCGTCTGGACTTTGATGCACTGCCGGCCACCCCATCGGCCACCGCCGACGAAGAGGGTGGTTTGTTCCAGCTGCCGCCCGAAGAAACCGCTTCCGAATCCGCTTCTCCCGCCAACTCCCAGGACACACATGAAACCGGTGACGCCCCCCAGCCCGAATGACGCCGCTCCGGCGGCGGCACCGCCCGCCCACGGACCTGCCCCGCAGGATGCCGCTGCTCCGGATGACGCCCTGCGTTTTGACGATGTGGTCAGCGGCGCCTTCGATGCCGACCAGGAGCTTGAACAGCCGCTGCCGGGCAAGCGGGTGCTGCTGCCCGAGGCCGATTCGCCCAAGCTGCACAAGGTGCTGGCCCAGGCTGGACTGGGCTCCCGCCTGGAGATGGAGCAACTGATCCTCGAAGGGCGCATCTCCGTCAACGGCGAACCTGCCCACGTGGGGCAGCGCATCCAGTACGGCGACACGATCAAGGTCAACGGCAAGCCTGTGCGCGTGCGCATCGCGCCGCCACCGCCGCGGGTTCTGGCCTACCACAAGCCCGCGGGCGAGGTGGTTTCGCACGACGATCCGCAGAACCGGCCCACCGTGTTCCGCCGCCTGCCACGCCTGTTCCATGGCAAATGGCAGTCGGTCGGCCGGTTGGATCTGAACACCGAAGGCCTGCTGCTGCTCACCGACTCCGGCGAGCTGGCCAACCGCCTGATGCACCCGCGCTTTGGCCTGCAGCGCGAGTACGCGGTGCGGGTGCTGGGGGCGCTGTCCAACGAAGAGAAGCAGCGCCTGCTCGACGGGGTGCGGCTGGACGACGGCGAAGCGCGCTTCGACAGCATCGAGGACGGCGGCGGCGAGGGTGCCAACTGCTGGTACCGCGTCACCATCGGCGAAGGCCGCAACCGTGAGGTGCGCCGGATGTTCGAGGCGGTGGGTCATGCCGTGAGCCGGCTGATCCGCATCCGTTACGGCGCCATGATGCTGCCGCGCGGTCTCAAGCGTGGTGTGTGGCTGGAGCTGGACCAGGGTGACATCGATCGACTGACGGCGGCGGCCGGTGTGAAGCCGCGTGCCGAGCGCCCGTCCGGTCGTGCCGCCCCGGGGCGTGGCAGCAAACAGGGTCCGCAAGGTGGACGCAACTACGGCAATCCGGCCGGCAGCCGGGGCGAGGCACCGTCGGTGCGCCGTGGCAGCATGTTCGGTACGCCATCGACGAAGGGCAAGGGCGGTAAGGGATCGCCAGGCCAGGCGGGTGGCCAGCCCGATCCGTTGAAGACATCGCTCGGCTACATCGGCCAGGACGCCCTGCAGCGCCAGCGCGAACAAGGTGGTGGACGAGGAGGTCCCGGCGGTGGGCGCCGCGGCGGGGGTGGCGGTGGGCGAGGTCGCCCTGGAGGCCGGTGATCGAACCCGTTGCCCCGCGCGCTGCAAAGGTTTCACCCTGACCGAGGTAGAATCAGGGGCTTTGCCGCTCAGCGCAAAAACCGTCTTTCACTCGAAAATTCAAGGAACATCATGGCCATCGAACGCACCCTCTCCATCATCAAGCCCGACGCCGTCGCCAAGAACGTGATCGGTCAGATCTATGCCCGTTTTGAAGCTGCAGGCCTGAAGATCGTGGCCGCCAAGCTGGTGCACCTCTCCCGCGCCGAAGCCGAGCAGTTCTACGCGGTGCACAAGGCCCGTCCCTTCTTCAAGGACCTGGTGGACTTCATGATCTCCGGTCCGGTGATGATCCAGGCCCTGGAAGGCGAAGGCGCCATCGCCAAGAACCGCGACCTGATGGGCGCCACCGATCCCAAGAAGGCCGCCGCCGGCACCATCCGCGCCGACTTCGCCGACAGCATCGATGCCAACGCCGTGCACGGCTCCGACGCTCCCGAAACCGCCGCAGTGGAAGTTGCCTTCTTCTTCCCCGGCATGAACGTGTACTCGCGCTGATCCGCGCGAACGCCATGACATGACGGTCAACCTGCTCGACTTCGACCTCGAGGGCTTGACCGCCTATTGCGAACAGCTGGGCGAAAAGCGCTTCCGCGCCGTCCAGCTGTTTCGCTGGATCCATCAGAAGGGGGCTTCGCGCTTCGACGAGATGACCGATCTCGCCAAGAGCCTGCGCGAAAAACTGCCCTCGGTCTGCACCATCACCGGATTGCCGGTGCTCTCGCGCCAGGATTCGGCCGACGGCACCATCAAATGGCTGTTCGATGTGGGCGACGGCAACGCCGTCGAGACCGTGTTCATTCCAGAAGATGACCGGGGTACGCTGTGCGTGTCCTCGCAGGCTGGCTGCGCCGTCGGTTGCCGCTTCTGCTCCACCGGTCACCAGGGGTTCTCGCGCAATCTCACCACCGGTGAAATCCTGGCGCAGCTCTGGCATGCCGAACATTTCCTGCGCAAGCACCTGGGCACCACCGAGCGCGTGATCACCAACGTGGTGATGATGGGCATGGGCGAGCCGCTGCAGAACTACAGCGCTCTGGTGCCGGCGTTGCGCGCGATGCTGGACGACCACGGTTATGGCCTGTCGCGCCGGCGGCTCACCGTGTCCACTTCTGGGGTGGTGCCGATGATGGACCGTCTGGCCAAGGACTGCCCGGTCGCGCTGGCGGTGTCGCTGCACGCGCCCAACGACGCGCTGCGCGACGTGCTGGTGCCGATCAACCGCAAGTACCCGATCGCCGAGTTGCTCGATGCCTGCCAGCGCTATCTGCCCGCAGCCCCGCGCGACTTCATCACCTTCGAGTACTGCATGCTCGACGGGGTGAACGACCAGCCGGAGCACGCGCGCCAGTTGCTGGAGCTGGTGAAGCACCACGGCGGGCGAGGAGTGCCCTGCAAATTCAACCTGATACCCTTCAACCCGTTTCCGGATTCCGGCCTGCGCTGCTCGCCGCGTCCGGTGGTCCAGGCCTTCGGCAAGATCCTCAACGACGGCGGCGTGGTGACCACCATCCGCAAGACGCGGGGCGATGACATCGATGCCGCCTGCGGTCAACTGGCCGGAGACGTCCTGGACCGTACCCAGGCCGCCCGTCGACGGGCGGCCGCGCAGCCGATCCGATTTGTGCACCCAGCCAAGGAAAACCAGGCATGACAGATTCCCGCGTTTTTCGCCCGAGTGAATCCACCGCGCAGGTTGCACGCAACCGTGCGGGTGCCGGCATCTGGGCGCTGGATCTGTCTTCCCGGGTGGTCCGGGTGGTGATGGGGCTGCTCTTGCTGGGGGCTGTCGCTGCCTGCGCGAACAGCTCGGTGAACGCCAACACGGATCGCAATGGCGAACCGCTGACCGAGTCCGATGAACCCGAAGCGCGCAAGCGGGCCCGTTTGCGCATCGAACTGGCCTCGGGATATTTCGACCAGGGCCAGACCTCGGTCGCGCTGGACCAGATCAAGCAGGCACTGGTGGCCGATCCGAACTTTGGTCCGGCGTTTGTGCTGCGCGGACTGGTTTACATGCGCCTGAACGACAACGGGCTGGCCGAAGACAGCTTTCGCCGTGCCTTGCAGATCAATCCCCGCGATCCAGACGCGTTGCACAACTACGGCTGGTATGCCTGCCAGCTGGGCAGGCACGCAGAGGCGGTCGACCTGTTCAACCGGGCGCTCACCAGCCCGGTGTACGGTGGCCAGGCCAAGACGCTGATGGCCAAGGGCGTGTGCCAGACGCGCATGGGTCAACTGGCTGAGGCCGAGAGCAGTTTTGCCCGTTCCTACGAACTTGACGCGGCCAACCCGATCACTGGCTACAACCTTGCTGCGCTGCTGTATCGCCGTGGTGACCACAGCCGGGCACAGTTCTACATCCGGCGCCTGAACAACTCCGAACAGGCCAATGCCGAATCACTTTGGCTGGGTATCAAGATCGAACGGGTGCTGAAGAACACGCCGGCCGCCGATCAGCTGGCACAACAACTTCAACGCCGCTTCCCCCGCTCCAAGGAGTTGGCTGCTTATCAGCGAGGTGCCTTCAATGAGTGAGTCGCCCAGCCAGAACCCGGGTTTTGCGAGCCCGGTGCTGCTGCGCCAATCGCGTGAGGCTGCCGGATTGCATATTGCTGCCCTGGCGGCTGCCCTGAAGGTGCCGGTGCGAAAGCTCGAGGCGCTGGAAGCCGGCCGCTACGACGAATTGCCCGACCTCACCTTTGCCCGCGCGCTGGCCTCCAGTGCCTGCAGGCACCTGAAAGTCGACCCGGCCGCGGTGCTGGCGCAGATTCCGACCGGGCACACGCCCTCGCTGGACTCGCCGTCGGGTGCGCTCAACGCGCCCTTCCGTCCGGCCCAGATGGCTCCGTCGCTCGCTCCGCTGGACTGGCTGCGCCGGCCCGCCGTCATGGTGTCGCTGGCCCTGGTGACGGGGGCTGTCGGTCTCCTGTTCATGCCCGACTGGGACGACAGCGTGGCGTCGGTGAAGTCTGCGGTGGCCGGTTTCACGCCGTCCTCCGGCCCGGCCGAGGCCAAGGTGGAGCCGGTGATGCCGCCGGCTCCGGCACCCGAGCCGCCTGTGGTGTCCGCGCCCGCAGTGACGGCCGGCGATGTGCCCGCCAAGGTTGCTGCAACACCAGTTCCGGCAACGGCACCGCCTGCTGCGCCCGCTGCTCCGGTGGCCGAGACCGCGGCCAGTGCCGCGGTGCTCAACATCCGCGCCACGGCCGACGCCTGGATCGAGGTGGTTGACGGCACCGGCAAGACCCAGGTGCAGCGCATGCTGAAGTCCGGCGATGCGCTGGACTTCACCGTGGCCCCGCCGTATTCGGTGGTCGTGGGACGCGCCGACGCGGTGGCGGTCACCGTGCGTGGCCAGGCCTTCGATGTTTCGCCCTTTGCCCGCAACAGCGTGGCCCGATTCCAGGTGAAGTGACGATGCTCACAGCAACCCAGCCCGATCGCTCTGCGTCCGCCGATGCCGGCCCCCGGCCGGTCGCCCTGAGTGCGCCCCGTCTGCGTCACAGCCGCGCCGGCGTGGTGCGCTGGGGCTCTCACGAGGTGACCGTCGGCGGCGGTGCGCCGGTGCGCGTGCAGTCGATGACCAACACCGACACCGCCGACGCCATCGGCACGGCGATCCAGGTCAAGGAACTGGCGCTGGCCGGCTCCGAGCTGGTCCGCATCACGGTCAACAACGATGAGGCCGCACAGGCCGTGCCGCACATCCGCGAGCAGCTGGACCGCATGGGCGTCCATGTGCCACTGATTGGCGACTTCCACTACAACGGCCACCGGCTGCTGACCGATCATCCGGCCTGCGCCGAGGCGCTGTCCAAGTACCGCATCAACCCCGGCAACGTCGGTCGAGGCGACAAGGGCGACCGGCAGTTTGCCCAGATGGTCGAGATCGCCGCCCGCTACGACAAGGCGGTCCGGATCGGCGTCAACTGGGGCAGTCTGGACCAGGATCTGCTGGCCCGGCTGATGGACCAGAACGCGCAGCGTGCCGAGCCCTGGGATGCCCGGCAGGTGATGTACGAAGCGCTGATCACTTCGGCCCTCGATTCCGCGCAGCGTGCCGAAGAGATCGGCCTGAACCGCAACAACATCATGCTGTCCTGCAAGGTCAGTGGTGTGCAGGACCTGATCGCGGTGTACGAGGAGCTGGCCCGTCGCACCGACCATGTGCTGCACCTGGGACTGACCGAAGCCGGCATGGGGGCCAAAGGTACGGTGGCTTCGGCCGCAGCGCTGTCGGTGCTGCTGCAGCAAGGCATTGGCGACACCATCCGCGTCTCGCTCACGCCGCAGCCCGGCGAAGCCCGGACGCAGGAAGTCTTGATCGCGTCCGAGATCCTGCAGTCGCTGGGTCTGCGGGCCTTCGTGCCCAGCGTCACCGCCTGCCCCGGCTGTGGCCGCACCACCAGCACCACCTTCCAGGAGCTGGCCAAGCAGATCGACGACTTCCTTCGGGCTTCCATGCCGGTGTGGCGAGCGCGCTACCCCGGCGTCGAGAACATGAAGGTCGCGGTCATGGGCTGCATCGTCAATGGCCCCGGCGAGAGCAAACACGCCGACCTCGGCATCAGCCTGCCGGGCACCGGTGAGGCACCGGCCGCGCCGGTGTTCATCGACGGCGAAAAGGCGCTGACGTTGCGTGGCGAGGGCATTGCTGCCGAATTCCAGCAGATCGTCGAAAACTACGTCCAGAAGCGGTACGGCACACCCGCCTGAACCGCGCACCGGCGGCCACGGCCGCCGTTTTTTTCCGAAGCAGATCCATGGCAGAGAAACTGAGCGCCGTCAAAGGCATGAACGACATTGCTCCTCCGGTGTCCGCACACTGGGAGTGGCTGGAGGACACACTGCGCTCGCTGATGCGCCGCTATGGTTACCGCAACGTGCGCACGCCCATCGTCGAGCCGACCGCGCTGTTCATTCGCGGCCTGGGCGAGGTGACCGACATCGTCGAGAAGGAGATGTATTCCTTCGAGGACCGGCTCAACGGCGAACAGCTGACCCTGCGCCCTGAGAACACGGCCGGTGTGGTGCGGGCGGCGGTCGAGCACTCGATGCTCTACGACGGCGGCAAGCGGCTGTATTACATGGGACCGATGTTTCGCCACGAGCGTCCGCAGCGTGGCCGTTACCGCCAGTTCCACCAGTTCGGTGCCGAGGCGCTGGGCTTCGCCGGTCCGGACGTGGATGTCGAGTTGATCGTGCTGGCCTGCGACCTGTGGGCCGAGCTGGGGCTGGCAGGGATCGAACTGGAGATCAACAGCCTGGGGCAGCCGGCCGAACGGCTGGCGCACCGCCAGGCGCTGATCACCTATCTCGAAGGCCATGCCGACCGTCTGGACGAGGACGCCAAACGCCGCCTCCACAGCAACCCGTTGCGTATCCTGGATACGAAGAATCCGGCCATGCAGGACCTGGTCAACGGTGCGCCGCGCCTGATGGACTACCTGGGTGAGGCCTCGCTGGACCATTTCAACCGCCTGCGCGGCCTGCTGGATGCGCAGGGCATTGCCTACCGCATCAACCCGCGCCTGGTGCGCGGCATGGACTACTACAACCTGTCGGTGTTCGAGTTCGTGACCACCCAGCTCGGCTCTCAGGGCACGGTCTGCGCTGGCGGCCGCTACGACGGCCTGTTCGAGCAGATCGGTGGCAAGCCGGCGCCGGCCGTGGGCTGGGCACTGGGCATGGAGCGCATTCTTGAACTGCTCAAGGAGCAGGGCAGGTTGCCCGAACCGGTCGCACCCGACGCCTACGCCGTGATTCCGGACGCCGCCGCGCTGGCGGTGGCGATGCCGCTGCTGCGCCAGTTGCGCGCGGCCGGGGTGTCGGTCGCGATGCATGCCGGTGGCGCCGAGGGCATGGGCAGCATGAAGTCGCAGTTCAAGAAGGCCGACGGCAGTGGCGCGCGCTACGCGCTGGTGTTCGGTGCACAGGAGCTGGAGCAGGGCATGGTCGCGGTCAAGGCCTTGCGGGGTGACCGTGACGGCGAAGCTGCACAGACCCTGCAGCCGCTCGCTGGCGTTCAGGCCTGGGCGCCCGGCCTCAGGGGCTGAGGGTTCCTCGGGGACCTGCGCCTACAATCATTGACCTTTTTCCAACGCGGACACCATGGCGAATTTCGACCTCGAAGAACAGGAACAGATCGACCAGCTCAAGCATTTCTGGGCTCGGTACGGCAACCTCATCACCTGGGCGCTGATCGTGGTGCTGGGTGGCTTTGCGGCCTGGAACGGCTGGAACTGGTGGCAACGCAGCCAGTCGGTGAAGGCCGCGGCCCTGTACGACGAAATCGATCGCGCTGCGCGGGCCCGCGACGCGGCCAAGATCGAACAGGCGCTGTCGGACATGAAGAGCCAGTTCGGTCGCACGACTTTCGCTGCCCAAGGGGGACTGCTGGCGGCACAGAGCCTGTTTGAAGCCGGCAAGGGCGACGCAGCCAAGGCCGCGCTGACCTGGGTGGCCGACAGTGCCTCCGACGATTCGTACCAGGCGGTGGCCCGCCTGCGGCTGGCGGCGGTGCACCTGGAAGCCAAGGCCTATGACGAGGCGCTCAAGGTGTTGCAGGCACCGGTGCCCGAGAGTTTTGTGTCGCTCGTGGCAGACCGCCGTGGCGACGTGTTCATGGCCCAGGGCAAGACCGAAGAAGCCAAGGCCGAATACAAGAAGGCCTGGGACGCCATGGGGGCCCGCACCGAGTACCGCCAGCTGGTGCAGGTGAAGCTGGCGTCGCTGGGGGTGGAGGTCACGACGGCCAAGGCAGGAGCCGCGCAGTGAGCGCCCGCCGCACTCTGGCCCGCAAGGCCTTCTCGCTGGCGGCCCTGGTCTCGCTGATGGTGCTTGGCGCCTGTTCTTCGGGGCCGGCCAGGGTCAAGCCCGCGGAGCTGCCGCCGCCGGCCAACAAGATGTCGGCCCAGGTGATCTGGTCGACCCAGGTCGGCGCCTCGGCGTCGGCGCTGGCGCCGTTCTCCTTCCAGGGGCGGCTGTACCTGGCGGGAGGCGCCGGCACGGTGGCCGTGGTCGACGCCATCAGCGGCAAGGATGTCTGGCGCCTCAATCTCGGCACGGCTCTGGCCACCGGCCCAGGATCCGACGGACAGGTCACGGCGGTGGTGACGCAGTCGCACCAGCTGGTCGCGATCAGCGACGGCCGTGAGGTCTGGCGTGCGCAGTTGCCGTCGGCTTCTTACACCGCGCCTCTGGTGGCTGGTCGGCGCGTGTTCGTGCTGACCGCCGACCGCAGCGTGCTGGCTTTCGATGGCCAGACCGGTGCCCGCCTGTGGACGCAGTCGCGTCCCGGTGAGCCGCTGGTGCTGCGCCAACAGGGTGTGCTGCTCGCAGTGGGTGACACGCTGGTTGCCGGTCTCTCCGGCCGGCTGGTCGGGCTCAGTCCGGCCAATGGCGCTCCCCGCTGGGATGTCCAGGTGGCCAATTCCCGTGGCACCAACGAGGTCGAGCGCCTGGTCGATCTCGTCGGGCCGGTCAGCCGCGTCGGCAACTCCGTGTGCGCCCGCGCCTACAACTCTTCCGTTGCCTGCGTCGATGCCGACGCGGGGCGTGTGGTCTGGAACAAGCCCGCGCAGGGCGTGGTGGGTGTCCATGGGGATGCTCAGCTGGTGCTGGGTGCCGAAGCCGATGGCCGCATCGTGGCCTGGCGCCGTGCCAATGGCGACAAGGCCTGGGAGCTGGATCGCCTGAAATACCGCGAGTTGTCTGCACCCCTGTCGCTGGAGCGGCTGATGGTGGTCGGTGACGACAGCGGGCAGGTGCATCTGCTGTCGACCACCGATGGCAGCGAACTGACCCGCCTGCCGACCGATGGCTCCGCCGTGATGGCCGCGCCTGTGCTGTCGGGCCCCGCGCTGGTGGTGCAGACGCGCAATGGCGGTGTGTTCGCCTGGCGTCCCCAGCCTTAACTGTTTTGTCGCCCGCCGGGCGGCCTGATCGAAAGTCTCTGTCGTGAAACCCGTGATCGCCCTGGTGGGGCGGCCCAATGTGGGCAAGTCCACCCTGTTCAACCGGTTGACCGGCACCCGCGACGCCATCGTGGCCGATTTCGCGGGCCTCACGCGCGACCGGCACTATGGCAATGGTCATCTGGGCAGGCGCGAGTACATCGTCATCGACACCGGGGGATTCGAACCCGACGCGACCGAAGGCATCTACCGGGAAATGGCCAAGCAGACGCGGCAGGCCGTGGCCGAGTCCGACGTGGTGCTGTTCGTGGTCGACGCGCGCGCGGGCCTGAGCGCGCAGGACCACGAAATCGCCCAGTACCTGCGCCGCCTGGGCAAGCCGACCATCCTGGTGGCCAACAAGGCCGAAGGCATGAAGGAAGGCGCGCAGCTGGTCGAGTTCTTCGAGCTGGGTCTGGGCGAGGTGCTGCCGGTCTCGAGCGCCCACGGCCAGGGCGTGCGCAGCATGCTGGAAATGGCGCTGGACGCCATTCCCGGTTTCTCGGAAGAAGACGCCGAAGAAGGAGAGGCGGCCAACGACGTGATCAAGCTGGCGGTGGCCGGTCGTCCGAACGTCGGCAAGTCGACCCTGATCAATGTCTGGCTGGGCGAGGAGCGCCTGGTGGCATTCGATCTGCCGGGCACGACGCGCGACGCGATCTCGGTGCCATTCGAGCGCGACGGCAAGAAGTTCGAGCTGATCGACACCGCCGGTCTGCGCCGCAAAGGCAAGGTGTTCGAGGCGATCGAGAAGTTCTCGGTCGTCAAGACTCTGCAGGCCATCGAAAGTGCCCACGTCGTGCTGCTGCTGCTGGACGCCACGCAAGGCGTGACCGACCAGGACGCACACATCGCGGGCTATGCCCTGGAAAGTGGCCGGGCGGTGGTGCTGGCGATCAACAAGTGGGATGCGGTCGATGCCTACCAGCGCGAGCAGGTCGAGCGCCAGATCGAAACCCGGCTGGCCTTTCTCAAGTTTGCCTCCCTGCACCTGATCTCGGCGCGCAAGCGCCAGGGACTGGGGCCGGTCTGGAAGTCGATCATTCAGGCGCACGCTTCCGCCATGCGGAAAATGCCGACACCGCAACTCACCCGCCTGCTGCAGGAAGCGGTGGCATTCCAATCGCCGCAGAAGGTCGGCATGTTCCGGCCCAAGATGCGTTACGCCCACCAGGGTGGCATGAATCCGCCGGTCATCGTGGTCCACGGCAACTCGCTGGAACACGTGCCCGATGCCTACAAGCGATTCCTGGAAGGTCGCTTCCGCAAGGCCTTCAACCTGGTCGGCACGCCGCTGCGCATCGAGTTCAAGACCTCGGCCAACCCCTTCAAGGACTAGGTCTGAGTCCGGGCATTCCTGCGCCAGCCGCCGGTGTGGTATGGTGCGCCCCCTATCCACTCTTTTTTTGAACACGGAGCATATCGTGAGCAATAACAAAGGCCAGCTCTTGCAAGATCCTTTCCTCAACCAGTTGCGCCGGGAACATGTTCCGGTTTCCATTTACCTGGTCAACGGGATCAAGCTTCAGGGTCAGATCGAATCCTTTGACCAGTATGTCGTGCTGCTGCGCAACACCGTGACCCAGATGGTGTACAAGCACGCGATTTCCACCATCGTTCCGGGCCGTCCGGTGCAGTTCTCTGCCGTCGGCGCGGACGAGCCGTCCGGCTCTTGACCCCCTCCGACGCGGCCGCTCCGACGCTGCCGTCGGTTGTTCTTGTCGGGGTGGACTTCGGTCTGCCCCATTTCGACCACGAACTCGAAGAGCTCGGTCTGCTCGCCAAGACCGCGGGCTTTGCTGTGGCCGATCGGGTCACCTGCAAGCGCAAGGCTCCCGACCCGGCACTGTTTGTCGGTTCCGGCAAGGCCGATGAAATCAAGATGCTGGCCCAGGCCAGCGGCGCCAGCGAGGTGCTGTTCGACCAGTCCCTGAGCCCGGCCCAGCAGCGCAATCTCGAACGGACACTGGGCTTGCCGGTCAATGACCGCACCCTGCTCATCCTCCAGATCTTTGCGCAGCGCGCGCGCAGCCACGAGGGCAAGCTGCAGGTCGAGCTGGCCCGCCTGCAGTACCTGAGCACCCGGCTGGTCCGTCGCTGGACCCACCTGGAACGCCAGAGCGGCGGCATCGGCATGCGTGGTGGTCCGGGTGAAACCCAGATCGAACTGGACCGGCGCATGATCGCCGACGCCATCAAGCGCACCAAGGACCGGCTGGAGAAGGTCAAGAAACAGCGCGCGACCCAGCGTCGCCAGCGCGAACGGCGCGATGCCTTCACGATTTCCCTGGTCGGCTACACCAACGCCGGCAAATCCTCGCTGTTCAATGCGCTGGTCAAGGCTCGTGCCTACGCTGCCGACCAGCTGTTCGCCACCCTGGACACGACGACCCGACAGCTGTATCTGGGAGAGGCCGGGCGTTCCGTGTCGCTGTCGGACACGGTGGGTTTCATCCGAGACCTGCCGCACGGACTGGTCGATGCCTTTGCTGCCACGTTGCAGGAGGCGGCCGACGCCGATCTGCTGCTGCATGTGGTTGATGCCTCCAATCCGGCACACCTGGAACAGATCACATCGGTGCAGGGCGTCCTGCAAGAAATCGGTGCCGATCAGGTGCCGCAGGTGCTGGTGTTCAACAAACTCGATGCCATGGACGTGGCCAGTGCCCCCAGAGCACTGGAAGATCTGATGGAACTCGACGGGGTGAGCGTGCCTCGTATCTTCGTGAGTGCCCTGACCGGCGAAGGGGTGCCGGAGTTGCGTGCGCGCCTGGCGGCGATCGTGCTGGAGCGCACCGGCCCCCGGGATCCGCAGGATGGTGAAATGGCAGAGTCCGCGTCAGACGATGGGCAGCCCTGATTGGGCACAATGTGGCTTTGACCCGTAAAACGAGCTTTCAATCCATGGATGTGAATATGGAAACCCCTTCCGGCGGCACTGGCACCGGCGTTCGACCGGGCTGGCGCTCCCGTCTGCTGGGCGTGTTCAACCTGAATGATCCGCGTTGGGGCAGGGGAGATGATTCCACGCGCAACGACAGCGATCCGAAGTCCGGTGACGCCGACGACGCGCGCCAGCGCGGTCAGCGCCCCCAGGGGCCGAACCAGGGACCGCCGGATCTGGACGAGCTCTGGCGCGACTTCAACCGCAAGCTGGGCGGGCTGCTGGGTGGCAACAAAGGGGGGGGCAGCGGCTCCGGCGGCAACGGAGGTGGCTCGCCGGGATTCAACCCGAGTCCCAAGTCGGCCGGCATCGGGGCCGGTCTGATCGCGCTGGTGGCGCTGCTGATCTGGTCGGGGACTGGCTTCTTCATCGTGGAAGAAGGGCAGCAGGCCGTGATCACGCGATTTGGCAAGTTCAGTGGTACTGCGGGAGCCGGTTTCGGCTGGCGTCTGCCGTATCCGATTGAACGCCATGAAACGGTTGCCGTGACGCAGCTGCGTTCGGTTGACGTCGGGCGTGATGCCATCGTGCCCGCCACCGGATTACGCGAATCGTCCATGCTCACCGCCGACGCGAACATCGTCGACATCAAGCTGGTGGTCCAGTTCCGCCTGAGCGATGCACGGGCTTACCTTTTCGAGAGCCGAGATCCCGAGGCAGCGGTCATCAAGGCGGCGGAGACTGCGGTGCGAGAAGTGGTGGGCAAGATGAAGATGGACGCAGCCCTGGTGGAGGAGCGTGACCAGATTGCGCCGCGTGTGCGGACCTTGATGCAGACCATTCTCGACCGGTACAAGGTCGGTGTGGTGATCGATGGCGTGAACCTGACCCATGTGCGCCCACCCGAGCAGGTGCAGGCAGCGTTCGACGACGTGCTCAAGGCCAGTCAGGAGCGTGACCGCGCGAAGAATGAAGCGCAGGCCTATGCCAACGACGTGGTGCCACGTGCACGAGGCGCCGCGTCGCGCCTGGCAGCGGAGGCAGAGGGGTATCGCGCAAGGATCGTTGGACAGGCGGAGGGTGATGCCCAGCGTTTCCGCGCCGTGTTCGCCGAGTACCAGAAGGCCCCGCAGGTCACGCGGGATCGCATGTACCTGGACGCCATGTCCGAGATCTATTCCAACGTCACCAAGGTGATGGTCGACACGAAGGCGGGTTCGAATCTGCTGTACCTGCCGCTGGACAAACTGATGCAGCAGGTGTCGCAGACTCCAGCCGCTCCGGCCACAACTGCTGCACCGACAGCACCGGTGACCAGCACGCCGGTCACGCCGCCACCCACGGCGCAAAACAACAACGCCCGCTCGCGTGAGCGCGAAAGCCGCTGAGTCCGGAGAGCCCGATGAACAAACTTGGATTCATTGTCACGACCATCCTGGTCGCCCTGGCCCTACTCAGTTCCACCTTTTTCGTGGTGGATCAGCGCCAGTTCGGTGTGGTGTTTCAGCTTGGCGAAATCAAGAAGGTCGTGACCGAGCCCGGCTTAGACTGGAAGATTCCGCTGGTGCAGAAAGTGTCCTACATCGACAAGCGCCTGCTCACGCTGGAAAGCAGCGACACCGAACCGACGCTGACAGCGGAAAAGCAGCGCGTGGTGATCGACTGGTATGTGCGCTGGCGCATCAGCCAGCCGCAGCAGTACATCCGCAACGTCGGCCTGAACGAAAGTGCCGGTGCTCTGCAGCTCAACCGTGTGGTGCGCAACTCCTTCCAGCAGGAAGTGAACAAGCGAACGCTCAACGAGCTGCTGACCAACCGCCGCGAAGAGCTGATGGAAGATGTCAAGCGCGAGGTGCTGCGCGCGGTCGCTGGCGCGGACAAGCCCTGGGGCATGGATGTGGTGGACGTTCGCATCACGCGCGTCGATTACGCCGAAAGCGTCACCGGTGAGGTGTACCGGCGCATGGAGGCCGAACGCAAGCGGGTGGCCAACGAGCTGCGTTCGACCGGTTTTGCCGAAGGCGAAAAGATCCGTGCCGATGCCGAGCGCCAGCGCGAAGTGATCCTGGCCGACGCCTACAAGCTGGCGCAGACGGTCAAGGGCGAAGGCGATGCCAAGGCGGCATCGCTTTACGGCGAAGCCTTCGGGAAAGACCCGTCGTTCGCGCAGTTCTACCGCAGCCTGCAGGCCTACAAGGCCAGCTTTGCCGGCAAGTCGGACGTGATGGTGCTGGACCCCTCGTCGGAGTTCTTCAAGGCCATGCGCGGCAACGCCGCGAAGTGACGCCTCGCGCGGCTGACGGAATGGACGCTTCGTTCGCCGACCTGTTCTGGCCGGCGCTCGCTCTGGTGCTGGTGTTCGAAGGGCTGATGCCCTTCGTGGCCCCGGGCGTCTGGCGGCGCATGTTCACCGAAATGCTCAAGCTGCAGGACGGACAGATCCGTTTCTTCGGGCTGATCTGTCTGGGCGCCGGGGCCTTGCTCTGGTGGTTGGTGAGCTGAGCGTCGCTTCCCGTCCGGGCAGGGGCTGCGCACCCGGTAAAATCGCGTTTTTAACAGCCCCCTCAAATGCCCATGTCTGCCTGGGTCCTTCCGGATCACATTGCCGATGTCCTGCCTTCCGCGGCTCGCCACATCGAAGAACTTCGCAGGGGATTGCTGGACACCGCCCGTGGCTATGGCTACGAGCTGGTGATGCCGCCGATGGTCGAGCATCTGGAGTCGCTGCTGACCGGCACCGGCGAAGCGCTGGACCTGATGACCTTCAAGCTGGTCGATCAACTGTCGGGTCGCAGCCTCGGTCTGCGTGCCGACAGCACACCGCAGGTCGCCCGCATCGATGCCCACCTGCTCAACCGCCAGGGTGTGGCGCGCCTGAGCTATTGCGGGCCGGTGGTGCACACCCGGGTCGACCGTCCGCTGTCCAGCCGCGAACCGCTGCAGTTCGGCGCTGAGATCTATGGGCATGCCGGCCTGGAGGCCGATCTCGAAGTGGTCGAGCTGGCCCGCGCCTGCCTGCGTCATGCGGGCGTGCAACGCCTGCAGCTGGATCTGGCCGATGTGCGCGTGATCGATGCCGTGCTGGCACCCGTGCAGTTGCCGGCCGACACCGTGCGTGCCATTCATGCCGCGCTGGCGGGCAAGGACGTCCCAGGCCTGTCGGAGCTGGCCCGTGCGCTGCCGGAGGGTGTGCGCCGCGACCTGACCGCTTTGCCCGGCCTGTTCGGCGATGTCTCGGTGATCGCCCGCGCACGCAGGGAACTGACCCCGTCGCCCATGCTGAATGCGGCGCTGGACGATCTGCAGTGGCTGGCTGACCACGCGACGACGGCCGACATGGCGGTGACCATCGATCTGGCCGACCTGCGCGGCTATGCCTACTACACCGGCATGCGTTTCGCCGTGTTTGCCCAGGACCCGCAGGGTGCGGCCATGGAACTGGCGCGCGGCGGTCGTTACGACGAAGTCGGTGCGGTGTTCGGGCGCAAGCGCCCGGCCGTGGGCTTCAGCCTCGACCTCAAGGAGCTGGTGTCTGCGGTCGCTCCGCGGCCGCTGGTGGCGGCGATCCGCTCGCCCTGGGGCATGGAGGCTGGCCTGCGTGAGGCTGTCGCCGCCCTGCGTGCCCAGGGCCATACCGTGGTCTGTGTCCTGCCGGGGCATGAACACGAAGTCAATGAGTTCCACTGCGACCGCGAACTGGTGCCCGATGCGGCCCGCGCGGGCGCCTGGACAGTGAAATCCCTTTAACCGGAATCTAGCAATGAGCAAGAACAGCAGCGCCGCAGCCGCGGGGCGCAATGTGGTGGTCGTGGGCACGCAATGGGGCGACGAAGGCAAAGGCAAGCTGGTCGACTGGCTGACCGAGTCCGCCCAGGGCGTGGTGCGTTTCCAGGGCGGTCACAACGCCGGTCACACCCTCGTGATCAACGGCGTGAAGACCGCGCTGCACCTGATCCCCAGCGGCATCATGCGCCCGGGCGTGAAGTGCTACATCGGCAACGGTGTGGTGCTGTCGGTCGGCAAGCTGTTCGAAGAGATCGGCGGGCTGGAGAAGGCGGGGGTTGAAGTGCGTTCGCGCTTGCGCGTGAGCGAAGGCTGCCCGCTGATCCTGCCGTTCCACGCAGCCATCGACATCGCGCGCGAAGCCGCCAAGGTCAAGGCCGGCACCGAGAAGATCGGCACCACCGGCCGCGGCATCGGCCCGGCCTACGAAGACAAGATCGCCCGCCGCGCCCTGCGCGTGATGGACCTGAAGTATCCCGAGCGTTTTGCCACCAAGCTGCGCGAGCTGCTGGCGCTGCACAACCACGTGCTCAAGACCTGGCTGCATTCGGCCGACCTGGCCTGGGACGAAAAGATCGCGGCCTACATGAAGGACGGCGAGATCCAGTTTGATGCCGTGTACAACGAGGCGATGGCGCAAGCCGAGTTGATCAAGCCCATGATCGCGGACGTGTCGCGCGAGCTGAACGACGCCCACCGGGCCGGTGCCAACCTGCTGTTCGAAGGCGCGCAGGGCACGCTGCTGGACATCGACCATGGCACCTATCCCTTCGTGACGTCGAGCAACTGCGTGGCCGGCAACGCGGCCGCGGGTTCGGGCGTTGGCCCCAACCTGCTGCACTACGTGCTGGGCATCACCAAGGCCTACTGCACCCGCGTCGGCGGCGGACCGTTCCCGACCGAGCTGGAGTGGGAAAAGGAAGGCACGCCGGGTTACCACATGAGCACGGTGGGTGCCGAGAAGGGTGTGACCACCGGCCGTTCGCGCCGCTGCGGCTGGTTCGACGCCGCGCTGCTCAAGCGCTCGGCCCAGGTCAACGGCCTCACCGGCCTGTGCATCACCAAGCTGGATGTGCTCGACGGTCTGTCCGAGCTCAAGCTGTGTACCGGCTACGAACTCGACGGTGAAACCATCGACATCCTGCCCGCCGGTGCGGACGAGATCTCGCGTTGCAAGCCGATCTACGAAACCCTGCCCGGCTGGACCGAAAGCTCGGTCGGCAAGACGCGCTACGAAGACCTGCCGGTCAACGCCCAGCGTTACCTGGACCGCATCCAGGCAACCACCGGCGTGCCGATCCACGTGGTCTCGACCAGCCCGGACCGCGACCACACCATCCTGATTCACCACCCGTACCAGGCCTGATGTCCCGACACCAGGCTTTGATGCAGAATCAAAATCACCCATCCCACCCGGAGCGCACATGCTGACCGAAGACGGCAAACACCTCTACGTGTCCTACGACGAGTACCACAACCTCATCGAGAAGCTCGCGCTCAAGGTGTACCAGTCGGGCTGGCAGTTCGACACCATCCTGTGTCTGGCGCGCGGCGGCATGCGTCCGGGCGACATCCTCTCGCGCATCTTCGATGTGCCTCTGGCCATCATGTCGACCAGCTCTTACCGCGCCGCTGCCGGCACGCAACAGGGCAACCTGGACATCGCCCGCTACATCACCACCCCCAAGGGCGAGATCGCCGGCAAGGTGCTGCTGGTGGACGACCTGGCCGACTCCGGTCACACGCTCAACGCGGTGATCGGCATGCTCAAGAACAACTACGCCCCGATCACCGAGCTGCGCAGCGCGGTGATCTGGACCAAGCAGCTCTCGACCTTCACGCCCGACTACTCGGTGGAATACCTGCCGACGAACCCCTGGATCCACCAGCCGTTCGAGAGCTACGACAGCATGCGGCCGGCGCAGCTCCTCGAAAAGTGGAAGCTCTGATTCGATGTCAGACCTTTCCACCCGACTGATCCACCATCCCTACCGCCCTCCCGAGGGCTTTGACGCCGTTGCGCCCGGCGTGCACAAGGCGTCGACCGTCCTGTTCAAGGACGTGCATGCCCTGCGCACGCAGGAGTGGGCCGACAAGAGCGGCTACACCTATGGTCTGCACGGCACGCCGACCACCTTCATCCTCGAAGAGAAGATCGCGACCGTTGAAGGCGGCCAGTATTGCGTGCTGGCGCCCAGTGGCCTGTCGGCCATGACCCTGGTCGACATGAGTTTCCTGCGGCAGGGTGACGAGGTGCTGCTGCCCGACAACGCCTATGGCCCGGGCAAGTCGTTTGCCGCCGTCGAACTGGCGCAGTGGGGCATCACCCACCGCTACTACGACCCGCTCGATCCGGCCGATCTGGCTGCGTGCATCTCGCCGGCCACGCGGCTGGTGTGGATCGAGGCACCCGGCTCAATCACGCTGGAGTTTCCCGACATTCCCGCGCTGGTGGCCGTGATCCGCGCGGCCAGCGAAGGCCGGGCGCCCGAGCGCCGCATCCTGAGTGCGCTGGACAACACCTGGGGCGCGGGCATCGCGTTTCCGGCTTTCGAACTCGGCGTCGACATCTCGATGCAGGCCCTGACCAAGTACCCCAGTGGTGGCGCCGACGTGCTCATGGGCTCGGTGGTGACGCGCGAACACGCGCTGCACCACGCGCTGCTGATGTGCCACATGCGCCTGGGCCTGGGTGTGAGCGGCAACGACACCGAACTGGTGCTGCGCGGCCTGACTTCGATGGCCTTGCGCTACGAAGCGCAGGACCGGAGCACCCGCGAACTGGCCCTCTGGATGCAGGGACAAGGCGGCGTGGTGCAGGTGCTGCATCCGGCCTTGCCAGGGTCACCCGGCCACGCCCACTGGCAGCGCGACGCGAAGGCCGCGGCCTGCCTGTTCAGCGTGGTGTTTGATGAGCGTTTTTCGCGGTCGCAGATCGACGCATTCTGCGACCACCTGAAGCTGTTCCGCCCCGGCTGGAGCTGGGCCGGTCCGATCAGCCTGTGCGCACCCTACAACGTGTCGTCCATCCGCAGCCGCCCCTGGCCCCACAAAGGCGGTCTGGTGCGGTTTGCCATCGGCCTGGAAAGCGTCGAAGATCTCCGTGCCGACCTCGCGCAGGGCCTCGCGGCGCTGAACGCCTGAACCCTCTGCCCACCCACCAACCCAACGAAAGCAAGCCTTGGCCACTCCCAATTACGGATACGAAAAACGCCAGCGCGAACTGGCCAAGAAGCAGAAGAAGGAAGAGAAGCTTCGGGCCAAGGCAGGACGCAAGACGCCTGGAGATGGCTCCCCGGACGACCAGGCCCCTGGACAAGAGGCCGAACCCGGTGAAAGCGTGCCGGGTGACCAGCCTTCCAATGCCTGAGCCTGGGCCCGGGCCCTCCTGCAGGCCGCAGACATGCACCGCAGCCACTGCCGGAATGGATGCCGCCTGAGGGCCCCGACGGCATTGCCGTTGTTGCGGTATGCGGACAGGTGCGACCGCATTTCATCCTTTTGATGGATATCCAAAAAGTAACAAGACTGCACAGAGGAATTACTACTTGTTACTATGGTGGGGAACCGATGGCTGTTTCGACATGACGGTCTTCTGACCGCCGGAAGCAGGCGCAACCGCGCAGAGCCCATCCGATCTTCTTCGGAGTCCACCATGCTTCAACGTTTGACGGTTGGTCTGACTTCCCTTCTGGTTGCGCTGGTCCTGACCGGCTGCGGAGGCTCCCAGGGCAGTGCCTCCCCAGCGTCGGAAGAAGGTGGGATGGAGCGGTTGCGGACCTCGCAACTGCTGGCCAAGTCGGCGGAGATCAACGCCGAGGAACTGGCCAGGGCACAGTCGTCGGCGCAGGCCGGAGCCAGCCTTCCGCAGGTCGTGACCAAGGCCGCCGCCCGATCCCCGGTCTACCGCTTCTACAACTCGCAGACCGGCGCGCACTTCTACACCATCGATGCCGCCGAACGCAGCCGGGTGCAAAACACCTTGCCGATGTTCCAGTACGAAGGAGAGGCGTTCTTCGTCAGCGCTGTCCCCGACACCGGCCTCTCTCCGGTCTACCGGTTCTACAACACGCAGACCGGCGTGCACTTCTATTCCATCAGTGCCGAAGAGAAGGCGTAC
Source organism: Hydrogenophaga sedimenti (assembly GCF_051857515.1). Classification (NCBI taxonomy): domain Bacteria; kingdom Pseudomonadati; phylum Pseudomonadota; class Betaproteobacteria; order Burkholderiales; family Comamonadaceae; genus Hydrogenophaga; species Hydrogenophaga sedimenti. Next base: position 52,606 of record NZ_JBPZHA010000005.1, on the reverse strand, counting down.
ATCGAGTCGAACCTGCCGCAGTTCCACTATGAAGGGATCGGCTACTACGCGAGCAAGACGGCATTGCCGGGCACGGTGCCTCTGTACCGGTTCTACGTCTCCACCGCCGGATTCCACTTCTATTCCGCCAGCGAGGTGGAGAAAGACCGCATCCGCGCGAACCTGCCGCACTACCTGTTCGAGAACGTGGGCTATTTCGTTTTTGGCTCCGCTGTGCAGTCGTTTTCCGTGGGCGGCACGCTCAGCGGGCTGGCCGGCGGGCAGTCGGTTGTGTTGCAGCTCAACGGCGGGAGCGGCCTGACGCTCTCCGCCGACGGGTCTTTCACCTTCTCCGGCCGCGTCGACAGGGACGCGACATACACGGTGAGCGTGGGCACCCAGCCCGTGGGGCAGACCTGCACGGTGACCAATGGCAGCGGCACCGTGACGGCCACGGTGTCGAGCGTTTCCGTGACCTGCTCGGTGGCGACCTACAGCGTGGGCGGCAGCGTCAGCGGGCTTGATGCGGGCAAGACAGTCCTGCTGCAGAACAACGGGGGAGGGGACCTGCTGCTGCCCGGCAACGGGGCGTTTGCGTTTGTTGCGCCTTCGGCCCACGGTAGCTCTTACAACGTGACCGTCGGGACCCAGCCGGTGGGACAGACCTGCGTGGTCGGCAACGGCAGCGGCACGACCACGGCGAACGTCGGCAATATCGCGGTGAACTGCACGACCAACACCTACGCGGTGGGTGGCAGCATCGCCGGCCTCGGTTCGGGCCGGAGCGTGGTGCTGCAGATCAACGGCGGCGGGGATCTGACCCGCAGCGCCAACGGCGCCTTCGGCTTCGCGGCCATGCTGACCCATGGCGGTACCTACCTGGTGTCGGTCCGGACCCAGCCGGTGGGGCAGACCTGCGTGGTTGCCAATGGCACGGGAACCCTGTCGGGAACCGTGTCCAACGTGTCGGTCACCTGCAGCGACAACTCCTACACGGTCGGTGGCACCTTGTCCGGTCTGGCGGCGGGCCGCGAAGTGGTGCTCCAGTTGAACGGGGCCAATGACCTGACCCGGACCGGCGATGGCGCATTCAGCTTCACCGGCACCGTCACCTACGGCGGCACCTACAGCGTGACGGTCCGGACGCAGCCGGCGGGACAGACCTGCAGCGTCGGCAACGGCAGCGGAACCGCCACCGGGGACATCGGCAACGTGTCGGTGAGTTGCTCGACCAACAGCTATTCCGTGGGGGGCAGCGTCTCTGGCCTGGGCTCGGGCAAGACGGTGGTGCTGCAGAACAACGCCACCGACGACCTGACGCGCACCGGCAACGGCAGCTTCGCGTTCGGCTCCGCGATTCCCTACGGCTCGACCTATGCCGTCAGTGTGAGGACACAACCGGTGGAGCAGACCTGCGCGGTGACCAACGGACTCGGGACCGTCGGTGGAACCGTGAGCAATGTGGCTGTCGACTGCGTCGACCATGCCACGGTCGGTGGTGCGGTCAGCGGCCTGATCGCGGGCAATCCGGTGGTGCTGACGCTCAATGGCGGGGGCGATCTGACCGTCACCGGCAACGGTGGGTTCACCTTCGTGAGCAAGACGCCATTGGGCGAAACCTATGTGGTCGGTGTGCGGACGCAGCCGCGGGGACAGACTTGCAGCCTGAGCAATGCGACCGGCACGGCCAATGCGGCGGTGAGCAACGTCGGCCTGACCTGCGTGAACAATGCGCCGACGGATCTGCTGATTTCCGAGGTGGGCGGATGCCCCGCTGACAACTACTCCGGCTGCTGGCTGGAGGTCTTCAATCCGACCGCCGCCGCGATCAATCTCTCGGGCTACCGGTTGCGCTTCGGCGCCACGGTGATCAATCAGTTTGACCTGCCCAGCGCCACCGTGGCTCCGGGGCAGTACCGGTTGTTGGCTGCCACAGACGGCTATGTGCCCGTCACGGCGTTGAACCCCGTGGTGGTCCTGAACACCGCTGGCCCCGCGCCCGTCTGGGGAGGCTGGAGCGGCGACGGACTGGTCGAGCTGGTGTCGGTCGGTTCGGGCCAGACGGTGGATGCCCTCCGGTTTGGCAACCCCGCGGTGGCGCCCAACCCGGTCACTTCATCGCATTGGGTCGGCGCTCCTGTCACGACCACCTTCACCGGCGGCGTCAGTGACCAAGCCAGGGCACTGGCTCGCCCGGTGGCGACAATGGGTGCCCAGGACACACAGAGCGCCCTGGACTGGGTGGCCGTGGACTACGCAACGCCGGGTGGCCCCAACGATGTGGCGCCCGGTGCAACCGATGGTGACAACGACGGCTTGCCGGACGCCAACGAACAGCCAGGAAGTACCTACAACGGTCTGGACCTCTACTCGATGGGCGCGCGCGCGGGTCAGCGTGACATCTTCATCGAGGTCGACCACATGTCCAGCGCCAAGGCGGGTGTGATCCCGATCCAGGCTTCCCTGCAGATGGTGAAGAACGCGTTTGCCCTGCGCGGCATCGCCGTCCACATTGACGTTGGCGACCTGTTTGCCGCGAGCTTCGATCCTGCGCAGTTCAATCTCGGGCAAGACAGCTCGGTGGTGCCTTATGAGCCCTGTCTCGGTTTCCTGCCCACCGAGTGCACTGGAAATACCCTCAACTACCGGACGGTTTACCAGTGGAAATGGCAGCACTTCGACCCCCGTCGAAGGGCCATCTTCCACTACGCGCTGTTCGGCGATGCACCGCCCACCGCATCCTGGGGCCGGGCCGAGCTGTTGGGCAACGATTTCGTTCTGACCATGGGCGACGTTTCCGCGGCGTCTCAATGGCTGACCAACGAGCAGGCTGCAACCTTCATGCACGAGCTGGGTCACAACCTCGGACTTCGCCACGGCGGCAACGAAGACAAGAACTACAAGCCCAATTACCTCAGCGTGATGAATTACCTGAAAGACGGCGTCAGTCCGGGCAACACCTTCTGGCCGTTCAGGGAATGGCAGGAGGCCTTTGGTTCGGTGCGCTGCTCACAGGGGAGCACGCACCCCCAATGCAGCGCCGACCCTGTTCCCTTCGTGATCGACTACTCCGACGGCAGCAGCCTTCCACTGAACGAAGCGGCACTCTATGAAAGTGCCAATGTGGGTCGGGGTGCATTGCCGGGTGTCTACGCCGACTGGGACGAAGATGGTTCCCTGGGCGCCTCCGCGGTGTCGCGCGATCTCAATGGCGATGGCGTGGTGGGCTTCCTTGGCGACTACAACGACTGGGCTGCGCTGACCCTGCCGTTTGCACGGTACACCGCCGGTGGTCTGTTGCAGAAGTCGGCCAGCATGAGTGCCGCGCGCAGGGCGGCGAAGGTGCCCGAGAGCGGTGCAACGGTGCCGAAGCCACTTCTCGGAGATCGAGGTCCGACGGTGATGGTGTGCGACGGAGGCGATGAGCGGGGTGCGCGAATCCTCAAGTCCTTGCGAGCCTGGTCGGCGGCCAAGGCGGGCGTCAAGGGGCGCACGAGGTAAGAAAGAACAGCCATGCTGTTCCGGTCACCGTGTTTCTCCCTCTGCACTCTTGCGCTGGCCTTGTCTGGGACAGCCTGCTCCGTGGCGGCCACGCCGCCTCCTGCGGGTGATCCTTTGGCGGGACTGGTGAAACAGGAGCGGCTCTTTCGTTCGCCGGGCGGACAGACGCGTGTCGAACAATGGGTCGTCAAGGGTGAACGCGAGCCACAGGTGGTACGGGCCCAGCGCTACGTGTCTGGCATGTCGCTGGTGCGTGGGATCAGCTTGGTGTTCCTTGCCACACAACGGGAGTGGATGCTTTCACTGAACGGTCTGCTGACGCCTCTGCGGTCGCTGCCGGAGGGGCAGGCGCCAGTGCCGTTGCTTGTGCCAGGGACGCCTGTCTTGAATCTGTATTCATTTGACCACGACGGTCGCCGCTGGCAGCTCGCGATCCTCTCCCGTCAGGATCCGACACCGTTGCCGGGCATCGCGACCGAGCAGGAGCAAAGCCTGGATCTTCTGCTGTGGAGGCCGGCGGACCGCTGACGGCCCGAACGGCTCAAGGCCCGGTGTCCGCGGCGTCGATGGAGAGCGACCGCGCGGCCATGTCCAGTGACTGGCGCGACCGGTCACCCAGGACACAGGGTTTCGCCGCACCGTAGTGGGCGAAATTCCGCGCAATCGACGCCGCATACGTCGGGTCGTAGTGGGTCTTCAGCAGGTCCAGCACCACTTCTTGTGTCTTTCCGGCGCGGACGTTCTCGACCCAGCCATTGACCACCGCCTTGCCGCGCAGCTCGGTCAGGGCTTCTAGCCGCTCACAGAAGAAGTCGGGGTCCTCGACGAAATGGGGATAGTCCTCCATCAGCAGCGCTGCACGCTCTTCGTCGGGAAGCTGCAGGTCGATGCAGGGGCTGGCGCGCATGGCTTCGATCAGGGCCTCGGGCACGCGCAGGTTGCCCACCTTCCTGCTCTCGCTCTCGATGAACACCGGCCGCTGCGGGTCGAAGCTGCGCAGCGCGTCCCAGACCAGGCTGTCGAAGCGCTTCTGGCTCGGCTGCTCGATGCCCGGCAGGTGGCCGAGCACCGAGCTGCGGTGCCGCGCGAGGCCTTCGAGGTCGAGCACCTGTGCGCCTTGTGCGGCCAGCGCGTGCAGCAGCCGGGTCTTGCCGCTGCCCGTGGGGCCGCAGACCACGCGGTAGTGGTGGCGGTGCGCCTGCACGACCAGGTCGTCGACCAGCGCCGCGCGCCAGGCCTTGTAGCCGCCCTCGATCAACGTGACCTGGAACCCGATGGCGCCCAGGATGGTGGCAAGGGCGCCGCTGCGGTTGCCGCCGCGCCAGCAGTACACCAGCGGCTTCCAGTCCTTGGGCTTGTCGATCACCTCGCGTTCGATGTGTGCCGCGATGTTGCGGGCGGCGATGGCGGCGCCACGCTTCTTGGCCTCGAAGGCGTTGACCTGCTTGTACATGGTGCCGATCGTGATCCGCTCGGCATTGTTCAGCGTGGGCCAGTTGAGTGCGCCCGGCACGTGATCGAGCGCATGTTCGTCTTCGCTGCGGGCGTCGATGATGGTGTCGAACTCTCCGAGGCGGCAGATCGCCCCGGTGGCGGGCAGGGTGTGGACGGGCATGTGCCGATTATCGTTTCGGCAGCAACGGCAACAGGGCTGGCCAGACGTTGGCGGCCAGCGTCGGCTGGGCCGCTTCGTTGGGATGGATGCGGTCTTCCTGGAACAGCGAGGTCGGGTCGGGCTGGTCGGCCACGCCCTTGAGCAGGAAGGGGACGAGGGCCGTTTTCTCTGCATCGGCGACCTGCTTGAACAGGGCCTGGAAGTCGCGCGTGTATTGCCCGCCGTAGTTGGGCGGCACCTGCATGCCGACGATCAGCACCTTGGCACCGGCATCCTTGGATGCCTTGGTCATGGCGGTCAGGTTCTCGCGGGTCATGGCCAGCGGCAGCCCGCGCAGGGCGTCGTTGGCGCCCAGTTCGATGACCACCACCGCCGGCTGGTGCTGCCTGAGCAGGGCTGGCAGGCGCGAGCGGCCACCGGAGGTGGTGTCGCCGCTGATGCCGGCATTGATCAGGCGCACCGGGCGCTTTTCGCGGTCGAAATGCGTCTGCAGCAGCTGGATCCAGCCGCTGCCGCGACGCAGTCCGTATTCGGCGCTGATCGAATCGCCGACCACGAGCACCTTGGTGGCGGCCGGCGCCTGTGCCAGCGCGGCGTGGAATGCCCCGCTGGCGAGGATTGCGCAGAGCAGGGCGTTACAGTGACGGCGTTTCAACACACGGCCTTTCAGGGCGAACCCGATGTCCCAGGAAATGATTGAGGTACAGCACGTGTTCAAGTCGGTCACCGACGCCACGGGCACTCTGACGATTTTGCGCGATATCGATTTCTCGCTGCGCAAAGGGGAAACCGCCGCCATCGTCGGCGCCTCCGGTTCGGGCAAGAGCACGCTGCTGTCGATCATCGCCGGGCTGGACACACCGTCCAGCGGCACGGTGCGCATCGACGGTGAAGACCTGTTCTCCCGCGACGAAGACCAGCGCGCCGCCCTGCGGGCGCAGAAGCTGGGGTTCGTGTTCCAGAGCTTCCAGCTGCTGGGCAACCTGACGGCACTGGAGAACGTGATGCTGCCGCTGGAGCTTTCCGGCCGGCGCGACGCGCGCGCCACCGCGGCCGCCATGCTCCAGCGGGTCGGCCTGCAGGAGCGGCTGGGGCACTACCCCAAGGTGCTCTCGGGCGGAGAGCAGCAGCGCGTGGCGCTGGCGCGCGCCTTCGTGGTCCAGCCGGCCGTGCTGCTGGCCGACGAGCCGACGGGCAGCCTGGATTTCGCGACCGGCGAGAAGGTGATGGAGCTGATGTTCGCGCTCAACCGGGAGCAGGGCACGACGCTGGTGCTGGTCACGCACGACCGTGCGATCGCACAGCGCTGCGAGCGGCGCATCACGATCGAGGAAGGACGCATGGCGGTGCGCGACTGAGTGCGCGCCGCGCTGCACTCTGGAGAGACCTCCTCTGTTTGGGAGATGGAATGCGGTTTCGTTCGTTCACATAATGGGGCGGATCGGGCATCTGGCCCACGGCGGTGGGCCGGATCCCGGCGCTCATCAGGGACCCCATGAACAGAACACAGTTTTTCAGGGCTGCGGCCCTGCTCCAGGCGCTGCTGGCGCTTTCCCTTTCCTTTGTCTCCGTGAGCGCGCAGTCTGCGGAGAAAGCCAAGCCGCCCCGGATCTTCGCCAAGGCTGCGACCGATTCGCCCAAGGTCCGGGGCATCATCATCAAGTACCGGCCAGGCGCACCTCTCACCAAGAGCCTGTCCAGCCAGTACGCCGGCCAGAACGCCGCCGGGCTGGGTTTCACCAAGGCCAGCGAGGCCGCCAACCGGCACGGCATCAGCCTGCTGTTCAACAAGACCCTGGTGACCGGGGGGTACCTGCTGAGCCAAAGCACACCGCTCCAGCCGGCACAACTGCGCCAGCTGATCCAGGACATCGCGCAGGATCCGGCGGTCGAGTATGTGGAAGCCGACGGGATCCGCCGCCACATGTCGACACCCAACGATCCGAACTATGCGTTGCAATGGCAATACTGGCGCACGCAGGCCACGACGAACATGGCCCTGCCGGCGGCCTGGGACCTGGCCACCGGGAGTGGTGTGCGCGTGGCCGTGGTCGATTCCGGCGTCACCGCCCATCCCGACCTTGCCCCCAACCTGATCGGCGGATACGACTTCATCTCCGACCCCTGGATGGGCAACGATGGCAATGGGCGCGACAGCGATCCGTCCGATACGGGCGATGGGGTGAGCGCGTCGGACTCGTACTGGGAATGCGGTGACGACTACACCGAGTACCCCTCGACCTGGCATGGCACCCATGTGAGCGGCATCGTCGCGGCCGTTGCCAACAACGGCATCGGGATCGCAGGCGTGGCCCCTGGGGCGAAGGTGGTGCCGGTGCGTGTGCTGGGGCGTTGCGGTGGCCTGGTCTCGGACATTGCCGAGGCCGTCATCTGGGCCGCTGGTGGCAGCGTCCCCGGGGTGCCTGCCAATCCGTATCCGGCCCGGGTGATCAATGTTTCACTGGGCGCCAAGGCGGCCTGCACGGCCACGGAGCAGGCCACCATCGACACGGTTCGAGGGCTGGGGGCCGTGGTGGTGGTGTCTGCCGGCAACGCCAACGACAACGTGCTCAACTACGCCCCGGCCAATTGCAATGGGGTGATCACCGTGGCGGCGAGCAGCGATCTCGGTGACAAGGCCAGTTTCTCCAACTATGGTGCCACGGTGGGTCTGGCAGCGCCAGGCGCAGGCATTCTGTCCACCTACAACTTCGGCTACTGGGCCCCCGGGACGGCGGACTACTGGTACATGGACGGTACCTCCATGGCCGCCCCGCATGTGGCCGGCGTCGCGGCCCTGCTGCTGCAGCTCAATCCGGGGCTCACCCCCGATCAGGTGGCGGCCCGGCTGAAGCTGGGCAGCACGCCATTTGCCGCCCCGTGCTCCGGTTGTGGCGCCGGACACCTCAACGCCTATGGCGCACTGGTTCCGCCCACCTTCGCCGCCGGGACGGTGTTCCGCTTCTACAACCTGAGGACAGGGATGCACCTGTTCACCGCCTCACCCAGCGAACGGGACACGATCCTCGGGGCACTGCCTTCCTACCAGTACGAACGGGCGGCCTACAAAGTGCAAACCTCTGCTGCCGTAGGTTCTTTGCCGGTCTACCGGTTCAGGAACCTGAGCAACGGAGCCTACTTCTACACCATCAGCGAGGCCGAGAAGAACGCTGTGCTGGCCCTGCCGTACTTCACCCTGGAAGGGGTGGCGTGGTGGGCCAGAAGTGCCAGCTCCCCGGGCATCGGCACCATTGCGCTGCACCGGTTCCGGCACCTGGCGACGGGTTCGCACTTCTACTCGTATTCCGCCACCGAAGTCGCCGACATCCGGAACAACCTGTCCCAGGTCTACGCCTACGAAGGCATCGCTTTCTACGTCTGGCCGCTTTGACCGGTCCGGCCGTCGCATGATCCGTCGGGCGCCAGCGAACTCTGCAGCAGGGCACGCAGGCGCAGCGGGCGCACCGGTTTGCCGATCACCGGGAACCCGGGTGGCACCTCTGCCGGGTTGTCGCCGGTCAGCAAGGCGGTCAGGCGGGCACGGGTGTCTCGACGGGCCTGCTGCAGGACCTGCAGGCCGTCCCGTTCGCCCGGCAGTCGCCAGTCGCTGAGCACGGCATCGAAATCTTCCGATTGCATGCGCGCCAGCGCGCCGGCGGCGCTGTCCTCCGTCACCACCACCAGCCCCCAGCCGGAGAGCATCTTCTCCAGGGCGTCGCGCACCAGGTTGTTGTCGTCGACCACCAGCACACGCCAGGGGGGCAGAGCGGTCGCCGACGGCGGCCCGGTCTCTGCCTGGCCTCCCTGCGCCTTCGATGGGGCGGCGGCGCCGCGCGGCACCTGCAGGGAAAAGCAGGAGCCCCTGTCGAGCACCGAGCGTACCGAGACGGGGTGGCCCAGCAGGCGCGCCAGACGCTGCACCGTGGCCAGTCCGAGGCCGGTGCCACGCTCGGCATCGCGGGCAGGATTGTTCAACTGCGTGAACTCTCCGAAGATCGCTTCCAGTCGGTCTTCGGGAATGCCGATGCCGGTGTCGAACACCTGCAGCAGCAGGTGATCGCCGCGCCGGCGGGCGGCAAACAGGATGCTCCCGCGTTCGGTGTAGCGCACCGCGTTGCTCAGCAGGTTGGACAGGATGCGTTCCAGGAGAACGGGGTCGCTCAGCAGCCACTCGTCCTGCGTGTGCAGGCGCAGCCGCAACCCCTTGTCGCGCAACGCCAGGTCGTGCAGGCGCGCCACGCGCAGCATCAGCTCGGGCAGGTGGATGGGCTCGATGCTGGCAACCACCTTGCCCGCATCGAGCCGGGCGATGTCGAGCACGCCCGCGAGCAGCCGGTCCAGCGCGTCGATGCATTCCCCCATGCGCTCGATCACGCCGGGACTGGTGTCACCCCTGGCGAGCACCGTGTGGTAGAGCGTCAGCGCCTGCAGGGGCTGGCGCAGGTCGTGGCTGGCGGCGGCGAAGAAGCGCTGCTTCTCCTCGCGGGCTTCCTGGGCCTCCATGCGCAGCGACAGCGTTTCTTCGAGTTGCTGGCCGCGGTCGTGGATCAGGCGGTGCATGAGCACCAGAAAGCTCGTGCCGATCACGCCCATGACCCACATGTAGGGCTGCGGGCTCATGAAGAGCGAGACGATGATCGGCCCGACCAGCAGGGGCAGGGCCAGCTTGAGCGTGGGGGCGTGGGAAGACGCGGAGAAAGAGAAGCCGATGCAGCTGGACACCATGATCACCGTCAGCGCCAGCTGCCGGGCCGCGTTGCCGTGGTCGAACAGCAGCACGCCCGCACTGCCCCAGGCCAGGGCGCTGTAGAGCACGCGGATCTGATGCCGGCGCAGCGTGCGCCGGATCAGCATGGTGTCCGGTCCCGGGTCCTTTGTCCTGAACACCAGGCGCATCGTCTGGCTCAGTGCGATCAGCGCCAGCCAGATGCCGGCCTCCAGCAAGTGGTCCGGGTAGCCGAAGTAGCCGGCGGTCAGCAGGCTGATGGCGGTCTGCCAGACCACCGAGACCAGCGGCACCCGCGCGCCCAGGCGCAGCACCTCCCGCAGGATGCGGATGCGGTGCTGTTCGGCAATGGCGATGGCGGGGTTGGGCGGCGGCAGTGTGCTGTCGGTCATGGCATGGGCCCGCGTGGTCCGGGCTTCAGCGCAGTGCCGCTCGCGCGAGCATGACCGCCTGCAACCGGTTGGTCACGCCCATCTTCTCGAAGATGGCGTCAAGGTGGTTCTTCACTGTGGCGGGCGAGATGCCCATGGCCTGGGCGATCGCCTTGTTGCTCTCGCCGGTGGCCAGCATCTGCAGCACATCCAGTTGCCGCGGTGTCAGACCGAAGTCCTGTGCGGGCAGGCCGCGTGTGGCCAGGCTGGTGTTGACGGAATACACCGTTTCGCCGCTGGCGAGCCGCCGCAAGGCATCGAGCAGGGCGTCCATTTCCAGCGACTTGGAGAGGAAGGCCACCAGGCCGGCTTCGCGCGCATGCCGGGGCAGCCGGTCGTCGTCCTCGCCCGAAATCAGGCCGAAGCTGACCATGGGGTGGAGGGATTGCAGCTCGACCGCACACGACAGGCCATCGCGGCCGGGCAGCTTGTAGTCGATCAGCACGAGATCGAACCGGTTCGGGTCGTCGGCCAGCAGTGCCCTGGCCTGCGGCAGGGTGGCAACCGCCACCACCTCGCACTCCGGCTCCAGCTTGTTCAGGGCCATCACCAGACCCTCGCGGAACAGCGGGTGGTCGTCCAGCAGCAGCAGTCGAAAGCTCTTGAGCGTGTCCACGCGGCATCACCTCGATGTGGTATGAAGTACAGCTTACCGCGGGCGGATAGCCTTGTTCATAGGCTGTTCGGCCTATTGTCCGGCCCGCCGGGCGCGTGTCCCAATGCAGACACACCCGACTGGAGCCCATTGTGATGTCCCATCCGACTCCCCGCATCCGACCGACCGCCTCGCTGCTGGTCGGCGTGGTTGTCGCTGTCTTGCTGACCGCCTGCGGGGGCGGGACCGAGGCCGGGACACAGGAGAAATCCGCGGAGGAAGAGCGCGCGCCGACGCACAAAAGCGGGGACGCTGCCCTGGCGAAGGCGGCGGCCACAGGCATCCCGGTTTACCGCTTCTACAACACCGGGACCGGCGCGCACTTCTACACCGTCAGCGAAACCGAGCGCGCCACGATCCAGGCGACCCGCCCCGACATGCCGTTTGAAGGGGCGGCCTTCTACGCGAGCAACGTGTCCACGGCCGGCCTGAGCCCGGTCTACCGCTTCTACAACACCCGCACCGGCGTGCACTTCTACACCATCAGTGCGTCGGAGCGTTCGACCATCCTCGCGACCCTGCCGCATTTCACCGACGAAGGCATCGCCTACTACGCCAGCACGGCGCCTGGGTTCGGTCTCACGCCGCTCTACCGGTTCTACGTGGCGAGCAAGGGGTTTCACTTCTACACCGCCAGCGCCGCCGAGCGCGACCGCATCCAGTCGACCCTGGCCGGCATCTACACCTACGAGGGCGTGGGCTACCACGTGATGGACAGCGGCTGGGTCGGGGAGAAGCTGCCCAACACCGGGGTGTCGGGCGCACAGTGCTTCGAGACTGGCACGAACATCCTGGTGAACTGCGCCGCCGCGAGCGCGATCGCCCTGAGCCGGCAGCAGGACGGCACCCGCTTCTTCTACAACACCGAGTTCTACAACCCGGTGGGCAGCGCTCCCCTGACCGACTGCGTGCAGTCCGACCTGACCGGCCTGGTGTGGGAGGGCAAGACCGCGTCCGGCCTGCGGGCCGGCAGCAACAGCTACACCAACGCTGGCGGCGGTGGCGCGGGCGACACCAGTGGCTACATCGCCGCCGTCAACGCCAGCAACCTGTGTGGCTTCAGCGACTGGCGGCTGCCCACGCCCCAGGAGCTGCAGAACCTGGTGCGCTACGGGGTGGTGGGGCCGATCAGCATCAACCTGTCGAAGCTGCCCAACACCAGCGACGCGGCCGGTGGCTACTGGAGCAGCGCCGCGGCGCCGCTGGGTGGCACCCAGCGCTGGAGCCTGTCTTTCGGCACGGGTGCGCGTTCCACGGCGGCGCCGTCGACGCTGCGGCATGTGCGCCTGGTGCGCGGGGGCGCGTTCGGTGGTGCGCGGTTCGTGTTCGGGTCGGCCAGCTATCCGGGTGACGCAGCCAACAACCTGGTGATCGACCGGCAGACGGGCCTGCAGTGGCGGCGCTGTGTCGAATCGAAGACCTGGAACGGCAGCACCTGCGTCGACGGCGGGGTCAGCACCTTCCGCCACGCCAACGCGTTTGCGCTCGCTGGCAGCGCGACCGGCTGGCGCATGCCCAACGTCAAGGAACTGAGCAGTCTGGTCGAACCGTCCAGGGGCAGCGCTCCGCTCCTCGACACCACGGCGTTTCCGAACACGCCGCTCGCGGCCTTCTGGTCGACCACGCCGGCGGTGAATTCCGCCTCGGCATCCGATGTGAATGCCTTCGGCGTCGACTTCATCGACGGGCAGGTGCGGGCGTATTCGCGCGCTTTCCTGTTTGCCGTGCGGCTGGTTCGGGTGCCCGGCTGAGAAACGGCCCGTCCGTGGCATTCGGTCTGGAACCGTCGCGGGGATAATCACGGGATGTCCTCCCCCAAAGTCCTGTTCGGCTTCCACGCCGTCGGCGTGCGCCTGAAGACGGCGCCGCAATCCATCATCGAGATCTACTTTGAACCGACGCGGCGCGACCAGCGCATGCGGCAGTTCATCGACCGCGCCAAGGAAGCCGGCGTGCGCCTGATCGAGGCCGACGGGCTGCGGCTGGCCAAGCTGGCCGGCAGCCACGGCCACCAGGGCGTGGCCGCGCGCGTGAATCCGCTGGAGCAGGCCCATTCGCTGGACGAACTGCTGGAAAAACTCGAAGCCGAAGGCGTGGCGCCGCTGCTGCTGGTGCTCGACGGCGTGACCGACCCGCACAACCTGGGCGCCTGCCTGCGCGTGGCCGACGGGGCCGGCGCGCACGCCGTGATCGCGCCCAAGGACCACGCGGTGGGCATCAACGCGACGGTGGCCAAGGTGGCCAGCGGCGCCGCCGAGACCATGCCGTACTTCATGGTGACCAACCTGGCGCGCACCCTGAACGAACTCAAGGAACGCAACATCTGGATCATCGGCACCAGCGACGATGCCCCCAAGACGCTGTACCAGGTCGACCTCAAGGGCGCGGTGGCGCTGGTGCTGGGCGCCGAGGGCGACGGCATGCGCCAGCTCACCCGTAAGACCTGCGACGAGCTGGTCGGCATCCCCATGAAGGGCGGTGTCGAGAGCCTGAACGTCTCGGTCGCCAGCGGCGTGTGCCTCTACGAAGCGCTGCGCCAGCGCGGCTGAATCTCCTTGACTGTCTGATCAGGATCGCTCCATGAACTTCCGAATCGCTTCCCTTGCCGGCCTTGTCACCCTTTCCGTGCTGGCCGTGCTCGCGGGCTGTACCCAGGAACAGCAGAACAAGATCAGCCGCGACATCCAGAACTGGACCGGCACCAATGGCGTGCTGGAGGTCTACGCGGGCGACAAGCTGGCCCGCCGCTTTCTGGCGATCGACAAGATGAGCACCGCGATGGGCACCGAAGACGGCAAGCCCCGCGCCTACCGCTACGGCTACGGCGTGCTCGACGAAAACCAGAACATGACCGTCGATCCGGGCGAGAAGAAGGTCTACTTCGAAGTCAGCGACTACACCAACGCGGTGTTCTTCGAGAACCCGCACTGACCCGGTTTCTTTCCCCGCCCCTTTCCCATCACAGGAGCCCACCATGAACCTCGTCGAACGTGTGCAAGCGATCCTGCTCAAGCCCAGGGAGACCTGGCCGGTCATCGATGCCGAGGCGGGTGACATTCCGTCGATCTACAAGAACTACCTGGTCTACCTGGCGGCGATCCCGGCGATCGCCACCTTCATCGGCCTGAGCCTGATCGGTGTCGGCGGCTTCGGCCTCAGCTTCCGGGTACCGATCCTGGCCGGGCTGGTGAACATGGTGGTCGGCTTTGTGCTGTCGCTGGCCATGGTCTATGTGCTGTCGCTGATCGCCGACGCGCTGGCGCCCAGCTTCGGCGGCCAGAAGAACGGGCTCAACGCCTTCAAGCTGGTGGCCTACGGCGCGACGGCCGGCCTGGTCGGTGGCGTCTTCAACCTGATTCCCGCGCTGTCGATGCTCGGCCTGCTGGCGGGGCTGTATTCGATCTACCTGCTCTACACCGGCATTCCCGTGCTGATGAAGGCCCCGGAAGAAAAGGCGCTGGGCTACACGGCGGTGCTGATCGTCTGCGGCATCGTGGCGGGCCTGATCGTTGGCGCGGTCACCGCCATGTTCTCCGGTGGTGGCCCCGGCATGATGATGGGCGGCGCGACGCCGCCGGCCGAGGTCAACATCAAGGTGCCCGGCTCCGACGTCACCATCAACACCGCCAAGCTCGAAGAAGCCGCCAAGAAGATGGAAGCGGCCGGCAAGGAAATGGAAGCCGCGCAGGCCAAGGGCGACTCGGCGGCCGCCGGCAAGGCGCTGGGCGACATGATGGGTGCGCTGGGCGGGCAGGGCGGCAAGCCGATCGCTCCCGAAGCCCTGCAGGCCTTCGTGCCCGCCAAGCTCGGCGCGATGGAACGCTCCGCGATCGAGGCGCGCACCGACAACGCCATGGGCATGAGTTTCTCCAGCGTGACCTCCGAGTTCCGCAACGACAAGGGCCGTGTCGAGGTCAAGGTGCAGGACATCGGCGCCATGCCGGCCCTGATGATGGCCATGGGCGCCTGGGCCAGCAGCACGGTCAACCGCGAGACCCAGACCGAGGTCGAGAAGGTCTACAAGAAGGACGGCGTGGCGGTGAAGGAGGAATACCGCAAGGATGGCAGCCGCGCCGAGATGACCATGATGCTGGCCAACGGCGTGATGATCGAGGTGACCGGCGACAACGTGGACATGGACGGTGTGCGCTCGGCCCTGAACAGCCTGGACCTCAAGGGCCTGTCGGCGATCGCGCGCGAGAAGTGAGCGGGTGCTGAAAGGGCTGCTTCAGACCCAGCCCAGCGCCCCCGCCAGCGCTCCCGCGCCGATCATCCACAGCAGGTGCAGCTTCGTGCGCCAGACCAGCAGGGTCGCGCACAGGGTCAGCAGCCACAGCGGCCAGTCGCGTGCCGCGTCGTTGTGCGATGCGCTCAGCAGCCAGCCTGTGGCGATCAGCAGCGCGATCACGATCGGTGCCATGCCGGCCTTGAAGGCACGCACCGCCCGCAACTCTCGGTTGCGGTGGCCCCACTGGGTCGCGGTGTAGGTCAGCACCGACGACGGCAGCATGATCGCCACCAGCGTGACCAGCACACCCACCAGTGCCCAGACCCAGGCCAGCCAGCCGGCCGAGGGTCCGCCGCCGGCGTTGAGGCCGACGTTCCAGCCCAGCAGCGCCACGAACAACACGTTGGGCCCGGGCGCGGCCTGCGACAGGGCGATCGACGAACCGAACTGTGCATCGCTCAGCCAGTGCTGCTCGCCGACGAGATAGCGGTGCATGTCGGGCGCGGTGGTGATCGCACCGCCGACCGCCAGCAGCGACAGCGAGGCGAAATGCAGGAACAGGTCCAGCCAGTTGGACAGGATGGGTTCCATGCTGCTCATGCTTTTGTCTCCCGGTCCTGGCCGCCCAGCACGCGGTAGGCCCACAGGCAGGCGCCGCCACCGACCACCAGCAGCACCCAGGCCAGCGGCAGGCGCAGCAGCGCGATCGCGACGAAGGTGATGGCTGCCAGGCCGATGCAGACCCACAGGCCCATGGCGTTCTTGTCCAGCGCGGCGATGAGCTTGATGCCGGTGGCGGTGATCAGGCCGGCGGCGACCGCGCCCATGCCCTTGAGCGCACCCTGCGCGGCCGCCGTGTCGGCGACGCTGCCGTACAGGGCCGCCAGCAGCAGCACGATCACCAGCGGCGCGGCCAGCATGCCCGTGAGCGCGGCCAGTGCGCCCGGCAGGCCGAAATAGCGGCCGCCGATCATCAGCGAGAGGTTGACCACATTGGGCCCCGGCATGATCTGCGCGACAGCCCAGTCTTCGACAAACTGCTCGCGCGTCATCCAGCGTTTTTTCTCGACCAGCTCGCGTTGCACCACGGCCAGCACGCCGCCGAAACCCTGCAGGGCGAGGAAGGTGAAAGAGAGGAAGAGGTCGGTTTTGGAGCGGGGGCGGTCTGGTGCCGCATCGGCATCTGTGGTTTGCGGGTCGGTCATCCGGAAATTATCGACGGGTCGCCAAAGAATGCGGGTCCCGCGGGGCTTGTGTCTTGTGGTGTGCGGCAAAAAGTTCTAGTGTCTGCATCCAGCGGGTTTCGAAAGACCCGGGGACGGAGGAATCGGTGACCTGGAAAACCTGCCACTGCGACGACAGCCCTGGTGCCTGGCTGGGCAACGCTCCCGGGGTGGACCTGGAGGCCACCGGCCTGCGCGCGCTGGCCGCGGGCCTGACGGACGGCCTGACGGAGCCCGGCGAGCAGGCCCTGATGCTGTTCCACCATGTCTCCCTGCTGCCGTTTGAACTCTCCGACCCGTCCCTGCGCACTGCGCCCAGGGCACTGCACCGGCTGACGGCGGGAGACGGGTACTTCAAGGCCACGCTCTGGCTGCATCTGCTGCGGATCGGCGGCATCCCGGCGCGCATGCACTGGGTCCAGCTGGAGCCGGCGTATGTGACCAACGGGTTGTGGGATTTTTCCCGGCTGGCCGGCATGCCGTTCTTCTATCCGCTGACCGAGGTCTGGCTCCAGGGGCTCTGGCAGTCGGTCGACGCCTACGTGATGGACCCGCCGCTGTTCGGGGCCGTGGTGGCCGAGATCCGTCAGCGCAAGCTGATGGCGGGCTACTTTGTCCATCGCGACGGTGTGTGCACCTGGGACGGGCGGGGCGATGCGCTGCAGCGGTTCAGTCCCTCCGACCCGGACAGCTGCCCGATCCGGGACATGGGCTGCTTTCACAGCCATGCGGACTTCCTGCGTGCCTACCGCCATGCCGTGCCGGAAACCGTGGTCACCAACATGGCCTACGAAAACCAGACGCGGCAGATGAACGAGACCTTTGCGCGGCTGCGCCGGGGCGCGTGAGCGCCGGTCACCGGGTCAGAGCGCGCGTTCCCAGTGCTCGCCCACCAGGTCCTGGCCGTAGCTGTGGTGTGGCTCGCTGCCGACCAGCGTGAAGCCGCGCCGGGCGTAGATGGCCCGGGCGGCGTCGAGGTTGCGGTTGGTCCAGAGCACCATGCGCCGGTAGCCCTTTTCGCGGGCGAAGGCGATGCATTCGTCGGTCAGCCGGCCGCCCAGCCCCAGCCCGCGCGCCGCCGGGGTCAGGATCAGCAGCCGCAACTGCGCCACGCCCTCGCTCTTGCGCACCACGAACACCGAGCCGATCCGCTCGCCGTCGCGCTCGGCGATCCAGCCGCGCTCCCAGGCCGTGTCGTGGTTCTTCATCATGTCGGCCACGATGCCGGCCACCAGGGCTTCGAATTCGGCGTTCCAGCCGTACTCGCGCCAGTACCGCTCGCCATGCTGCTGGATCACCCAGCCCATGTCGCCCGGCCGGGGCTCGCGCAGCGTGACACCCGGTGGCAGTGGCGGCCGTTCCATGGTCAGACCGACATGCCGCCCGAGACTTCGAGCACCGCGCCGTTGACGTAGCTGGCTTCGTCGCTGGCGAGGAAGGCGTACACGTTGGCGATTTCCTCGGGCTGGCCCAGGCGGCGCAGCGGCACGCGGTGTTCCATTTCCTCGATCACCTTGCCCGGGATGGTGCTCAGGATCGGCGTGCTGATGAAGCCCGGCGCGACCGCGTTGACGCGCACACCCTTGGGACCCAGCTCGCGGCTCCAGGTCTTGGTGAAACCGATCACGCCGAACTTGGTGGCGGCGTAGTTGGTTTGGCCGAAGTTGCCGTAGATGCCGACCACCGACGAGGCGTTGAGGATCACGCCGCTGCCCTGGGCGACCATGGTGTCGGCCACCGCCTGGGCGCAATGGAACACGCCGCGCAGGTTGACGTCGATCACCTTGTCGAACTGCTCCAGCGTCATCTTCTGCAGCCGCGCGTCCTGCGTGATGCCGGCGTTGTTGACCAGCACGTCGATGCGGCCGAAGCGCTCCTTCACCTGCGCCACCACGGCATCGACCATCTCGCGCTGGGTCACGTCCATCACGAAGCCGACGGCGGTCGCGCCTTCGGCCTGGCATTGCTTCACGGCCTCGTCGACCGCCGCCTGCTTGACGTCACAGACGATCACGGTGGCGCCTTCGCGCGCGAACTTGAGCGCGGTGGCCAGGCCAATGCCCTGGGCGGCGCCGGTGATGAGGCTGATTTTTCCTTCGAGTCGTTTCATGGTTCTTGGAGAGGTTGGGAAAGAAACTGTTGGTGCATCGCCCGCAGGGCCTGGGTCCAGTCGGCGGCAAAACGGCCATTGTCGAACAGCGGGCTGACGCGGCAGCGCTCGCGCAGCTGGCTGCGAAGTACGGCCAAGGACCGCAAACCTTCGGGGCTGGCGTGGCTCAGGGCGCGTTGCACAAAGTCTTGCTCGCTGTGGGCGACCCAGTCGACCAGACCCACATTGCGCAGATGCGCTTCACCTTGCCGTTCCAGCATGCCGGGGCTGGCCAGCGTCAGGGTCGGCACGCCCATCCACAAGGCTTCGCAGGTGGTGGTGCCGCCGGTGTAAGGGAAGCTGTCGAGGATGAAGTCGATCTCGTGGTGGGCGCGCAGGTAGCCGGCACGGTTGGTGGGGGGCAATAGCGCGCACCGTGCGGGGTCGAGGCCGGCAGCCTCCAGACGCAACGCGAAACGCGCGCGCTCCTCGGGCTTGGCCAGCCGCGCCGACTGCACGCGCAGGCGGGCGCCCGGCAGGCCGTGAAGCACCGCGGCCCAGGTGCGCAGCACGCGATCATTGAGCTTGGCCAGCTCCTGGAAGCAGCCGAAGGTGACGGCGCCGGCGGACAGCGCGGGCAAGGCATTGACCTCGGGCGCATCGGGCGGCGGCGCCATGCAGAAGCGGCTGTGCGGCAGGCGCCAGACCTGTTCGCGGAAAAAGCGTTCCTCGCCTGGCGGCACGCACAGCGGATCGGCCAGCACCCAGTCGATGGTGGGCATGCCCGTCGAGCTGAAATAACCCAGCCAGCTGACCTGGAGCGGCGCTGGCTTGCGGGCCAGCACGCCCAGACGGTGGCCGGCGGTCATGCCGGAGAGATCGAGCAGCACGTCGAGGCCGTACGAGGCGATCAGGTCGGCCGCGGCGGCGTCGCCCAGGGCATGGATGTCGTGCCAGTCGCTGCAGGCCGCGCGCAGGCGAGCGGTCAACGCGTCGCTCCGGGTGCCGTTGTTGTAGGCCGTGACACGGACTTGCGCGCTGTCCAGCAGCGGCAGGAAACCCGCGAGGAACCAGCCCACCGAATGGGCGCGGAAGTCGGCCGACAGCAGTCCCACACGCAGCGGGCCGGGCGCGCGGGTGCGTGGGTGCGGCTTCGGGGCGATGCCACGGCACAGCGCGTCACCGCGTTCGCGGGCGCTGCGAAGCCGGTCCGCCGGAGTGACCTCGGGCAGGAAGTGCTGGAGGAACAGGCCGTTGCTGATGGCGCCCTGGTGGGTCGGGTCGATGGACAAGGCCTGGTCGTGGCAGCGGGCGGCCTGGGCGAAATGATCTTCGGCCTGCCAGAGGCTGCCGAGGTTGAACCAGGGCTGGGCGAGATCGGGCCGCAACCGGGCTGCTGCTTCCGTGTGGTCCCGGGCTTCGGCGTAACGGCCCAGGGCGTGCAGGCAGGCGCCGAGGTTGAGCCGGGCGGTGTAGTCCTGCGGGGTGAGCTCGACGGCGCGGGCCAGCAGTGCCCTGGCTTCGTCCAGCCGTCCGGCTTTCTCCAGCATGCGTCCCAGGTTGGGCAGCACCTGGGCTTCCTGGCCGGGCAGGGCGAGCAGCGCCCGCCAGACGGCTTCGGCCTCGGCAAACCGCTGCTGTTGTGCGCAGGCGATCGCCAGCAGGTGCATGCCGACGGCATCGCCGCGCCCGACCACATCGGCCTGCCGCAGCACATGCTCGGCGGTGTCGGGACGGCCGCTTTGCAGGGCGGCGTCGGCGGCGTCGATGGGGGAGGGCTGTGGCGCCGGCGAGGAGCGTGGGCCGAGGGTGACGGACAGGTGGTGCCGGATGGGCCGGTTCATGCGGTGTAGCTTACCCGGCACCGTTCCCTGCTCAGTAGACCGGCTGGTGCGTGCGCAAGGCCGCCTTGACCGCATCGCTCAGCACGAAGCCGCTGCCGTACTTCGCGGCCAGCCCGGCACAGCGCCGCTCGAAGGCCTCGATGCCCTGGCCGTAGACGAACTGCAGCGCGCCGCCGGTCCAGGCCGGGAAGCCGATCCCGAAGATCGAGCCGATGTTGCCGTCGTGCACGCTGGTGAGCACGCCCT
Source organism: Hydrogenophaga sedimenti (assembly GCF_051857515.1). NCBI lineage: Bacteria > Pseudomonadati > Pseudomonadota > Betaproteobacteria > Burkholderiales > Comamonadaceae > Hydrogenophaga > Hydrogenophaga sedimenti. Next base: position 32,069 of record NZ_JBPZHA010000005.1, on the reverse strand, counting down.
CGGCCAGGCAACGTGCGGTCTCCACCGCCTGGCGGTAGAGCAGGCGGTCTTTCACGTCCTGCAGGTCCCACTCGGCGCCGGGCTTTTCGTACAGCGCTTTCAGTTGCGGCCACAGGTGCTTCTTGCCGCCCTCGGGGTAGTCGTAGAAACCGCCGCCGGCCGCGCGGCCCGGACGGTTGTGCTGCTTGACCATGTGTTCGACCAGGGTCTCGCCGGGCGTCGCCACATATTGCTGGCCTTCCTTCTGAAAGTCGATGCGGGTCTGCTCCAGCACATGCACCGACAGCGACAGCGCGGTCTCGTCCAGCACCGCCAGCGGTCCCACCGGCATGCCGGCCTGCATGGCGGCGTTTTCGATCACCGGCGCCGGGATGCCTTCGCCCAGCATGGCCGCGCCCTCCATCACGAAGGTGCCGAAGGTGCGGCTGGTGTAGAAGCCGCGGGAGTCGTTGACGACGATGGGCAGCTTGCCCAGCGCCTGCACGTAGTCGTAGGCACGGGCGATGGTTTCGTCGTCCGTGTCCTTGCCGCGGATGATCTCGACCAGCTTCATCTTGTCCACCGGACTGAAGAAGTGGATGCCGACGAACTTCTTGGCATCTCGGCTGGCCTGGGCGAGACCGGAGATGGGCAGGGTGGAGGTGTTGCTGGCGAAGAAGCCACCCTCGGCGAGCATGGGCTCGGCTTCCTTCGTCACCATGGCCTTGAGTTCGCGCTGCTCGAACACGGCCTCGATGATCAGATCGCAACCCTTCAGGTCGGCGGCGCTGGCGGTCGGGGTGATGAGGCCCAGGATGCCTTGCTGCTTCTCGGCCGACATCTGGCCCTTGTCGACGCGCTTCTGGGTGAGCTTGGTCGTGTACGACTTGCCCTTCTCGGCGGCGTCGATGCTCACGTCCTTGAGCACGGTGGCGATGCCGCGCGTGGCCTGCGCATAGGCGATGCCCGAGCCCATCATGCCGGCGCCCAGCACGCCGACCTTCTTCGGCTGGTACTTCGCCACGTCCTTCGGCCTCGACTGCCCGCCCTTGATGGCGTTCATGTTGAAGAAGAAGGTGTTGATCATGTTGCGCGCGACGTTGCCGGTCATCAGCCCGGCCAGGTGGCGGCTTTCCACGCGCATGGCGGTGTCGAAATCGACCATCGCGCCTTCGACCATCGCGGCCAGCGCGGCCTCGGGCGCGGGGTAGAGGCCGCGCGTTTTCTGCTTGAGCACGGCGGGCGCCACCGTCAGCATGCCGGCGATCTTGGGGTTGCTCGGCGTGCCGCCGGGCATCTTGTAGTCCTTGCGGTCCCACACATGCTGGCAGGCCTCGGGCTTGCCCTGTGCCGCCTCGATGAAGGCCAGCGCACGCGGCACCAGCTCTTCCGGTGTGGCCACCAGTTCGTGCACCACGCCGATCTTCAGCGCCTCTTCCGGGCCGAAGAGTTTGCTTTCCAGGATGTAGGGCTGCGCCGCCATCAGGCCCAGCACGCGGGTCATCTTGGTGATGCCGCCGCCACCCGGAATCAGGCCGAGCGTGATCTCGGGCAGGCCGAACTGGATCTTCGGGTTGTTGACGGCGATGCGGTGGTGGCCGACCAGCGCCACTTCCCAGCCGCCGCCCAGCGCCGCGCCGTTGAGGCAAGACACCACCGGCAGGCCCTGCGTCTCGATGGTGCGGAAGTTCTTCTTGATGCGCTCGATCTCGTGGAACACGCGCGGGCCGTCGGCGGCGGTCGAGCGCATCGCGCCCTTGAGGTCGGCGCCAGCGAAGAAGGTGCTTTTGGCCGAAGCGAGCACGATGCCCCTGAGCTGGGCCTTGTCCTTCACCACCTGGGCCGCGATGGCGTCCAGGTCGTCCTGCCACTGCAGGCACATGGTGTTGACCGGCGAGCCCTGCTCGTCGAAGGTGATCGTTGCGATGCCGTTGGCCAGGTCGTAGCGGATGGTCTGGGTGATCATGTTCGTGGTCTCCGCTGTCGATCAGATGCGTTCAACGATGGTGGCAATGCCCATGCCGCCGCCGACACAGAGCGTGGCGAGGCCGTACCGGAGTTTGCGGCGGTGCAGCTCGTCGATCAGCGTGTTCAGGATCATGGCGCCCGTCGCGCCCAGCGGATGCCCCAGCGCAATCGCACCGCCGTTGACGTTGACCTTCTCGTGCGGCACGCCCATCTCCTGCATGAACTTCATGGGCACGGCGGCAAACGCCTCGTTGACCTCGAACAAGTCGATCTGGTCGATCGTCAGCCCTGCCTTGGCCAGCGCCTTGCGCGCCGCCGGCATGGGGCCGGTGAGCATGATGGTCGGGTCGGCGCCCGAGAGTGCGACCGACACGATGCGGGCGCGTGGTGTGAATCCGTGGATCTTGCCGGCGGCTTCGCTGCCGATGAGGATGGCCGCGGCACCGTCCACGATGCCCGACGAGTTGCCGGCGTGGTGCACGTGGTGGATGCGCTCGACCTGCGGGTAACGCTGCAGGGCGACGGCGTCGAAGCCCATGGCACCGAGTTGCTCGAAGGCGGGCTTCAAGCCCCCCAGGCCTTCCAGCGTGGTGTTCGGTTTGATGAACTCGTCCTTGTCCAGGATGGTCAGGCCCATCTTGTCCTTGACCGGCACGACCGAGCGGTCGAAATGCCCGGCGGCGCGCGCGGCCGCGGCGCGCTTCTGCGATTCCAGCGCAAAGGCGTCCACGTCGGCGCGACTGAAGCCGTTGAGCGTGGCAATCAGGTCGGCGCCGATGCCCTGCGGCACGAAGAGCGTGGCGCTGTTGGTCTCGGGGTCCTGCGCCCAGGCGCCGCCGTCCGAGCCGATGGGCACGCGGCTCATGCTCTCCACGCCGCCAGCGACCACCAGGTCTTCCCAGCCGCTCCTGACCTTCATGGCGGCCATGTTCACGGCCTCCAGGCCCGAGGCGCAGAAGCGGTTGAGCTGTACGCCCGAACAGCGCCAGTCCCAGCCGGCCTTGAGCGCCGCGACCTTGGGAATCACCGAGCCCTGTTCACCGATGGGCGAGACCACGCCCATCACCACGTCGTCCACCGCGGCCGTGTCCAGGTCGTTGCGGCGCTGCAGCTCGCTCAGCAGGCCGGCCAGCAGGTTGACCGGCTTGACCTCGTGCAGGCTGCCGTCCTTCTTGCCCTTGCCGCGCGGTGTCCGGATCGCGTCGTACACATAGGCTTCGCTCATGGTGTCTCCTGGGGGATTTGTCCGGATGGTCCGGGCGATCGGATCAGTATAGACTTTTGCCAAGCAAATGCTTTGTAAAAATCAATTTCTCCAGTCCGAAAGGTGACACCATGATCGAACGCAGCCTCTTCAATGCCGACCACGAAGCCTTCCGCGACAGCTTCCGCCGCTTCGTGGAGAAGGAGATCACGCCCTTCCATGAGGGCTGGGAAGAACAGGGCTATGTGGACCGTGGGGTCTGGCGCGCGGCCGGTGAAAACGGCTTTCTCTGCATGACCATGCCGGAGGAATACGGCGGCGCGGGGGCCGACAAGCTGTACTCGGTGGCCCAGATGGAGGAGATCGCGCGCGCCGGGGTGAGCGGCATCGGCTTCGGCCTTCACAGCGAGATCGTGGCGCCGTACATCCTGCACTACGGCACCGAGGCACAGAAGAAAAAGTACCTGCCGCTGCTGGCCACGGGCGAGATGGTGGGCGCGATTGCGATGAGCGAACCCGCCGCCGGCAGCGACCTGCAGGGCGTGAAGACCACGGCCATCAAGCAGGCCGACGGCAGCTACCGGCTCAACGGCAGCAAAACCTTCATCACCAACGGCTGGCACGCCGACCTGGTGATCGTGGTCGCCAAGACCGACCCGGCTGCGGGCGCGAAGGGGACGAGCCTGCTGCTGGTGGAGCAGGGCATGCCCGGCTTCAGCAAGGGCAAGCGGCTGAAGAAGCTGGGCATGAAGGCGCAGGACACGTCCGAGCTGTTCTTCGACAACGTGGCGGTGCCGGCGGAGAACCTGCTGGGCGGCGCGGCGTTCGAGGGCCGGGGCTTCATCTGCCTGATGGAACAACTGCCCTGGGAACGGCTGCAGATCGCCATTGGTGCCGTGGCCTCGGCGCAGGCGGCGATCGACTGGACCGTGCAATACGTCAAGGACCGCAAGGTGTTCGGCCAGGCCGTGGCCAGCTACCAGAACACCCGCTACACGCTGGCGGAGTTGCAGACCGAGGTGCAGGTGGCGCGCGTGTTCGTCGACAAGTGCTGCGAGCTGGTGGCTGTGGACAAGCTGGATACCGCGACCGCCAGCATGGCCAAGTACTGGTGCAGCGACCTGCAGTGCAAGGTCATGGACGAGTGCGTGCAGCTGCACGGCGGCTATGGCTACATGTGGGAATACCCCATCACCCGTGCCTACGCCGACGCGCGCGTGCAGCGCATCTACGGCGGCACCAACGAGATCATGAAAGAGGTGATTTCGCGCGCGATGGGGCTGGGCGGCCGGTGACGGGCCCGGGGTTCACAGCGTGATGGTGCCCGCCAGCGGCACGTCGGCCGGCGCTTCGAAGTCCGCGATGACCCAGGCGCGCTCCGGCACTTCGGCCGCCTCCTGCAGCAGGTCACGCAGGAAACGGATCGCCGGGCCATCGAGCGCGGCAAACGGCTGATCGATCAGGGTCAGAGGCGCGCCGGCGGCGAAGGCCGCGCTGAGCCAGACCTTGCGCTTGCTGCCGGTGGAGAGCATGTACAGCGGTTTGGCCAGGTGCGGCTCCAGCCCGAAACCCTCGATCAGGTCGGCGAGGGCTTCCCGCGAAAAGCGCGGGTAACGCGCCGGCAGGCTGGCGAACCAATCGCTGGCACAGATCTGGTCGTGTGCCTCGGTCTGCGGGTGGATCCAGAACACCTGGCGGCGCCAGGCCTCGGTCGCGGTGTCCACGGGTTCGCCGTGCCAGGACGGCCGGCCGCGCTGCAGAGGCAGGTCACCGGCCAGCAGGCGCAGCAGCGTTGTCTTGCCGCGTTGCTCATCGCCGGTCACCAGGCTGACGCCGGGGCCGACCGACAGATTCAAGCCCTGGAACAGCGCCGGCTGGCCGGGCCAGGCAAAGCCCAGATCCCGGGTCTCCAGCAGCGCGCTCACTGGCACTTGTAGTCGCTGATGTCCGCGCTGTTGCGGAACGGGTCGGTCAGGTCCGACGAATACTGGCCCATCAGCAGGCGCTTCTTGGGCAGGAAGTTCTGGCGGAAGTAGCGGCTGGCGGCGGCGAACTTCTGGCCCTTCTCGGTCAGCTTGACGCAACCATCGACGATCTGGATCGTGCCCGATTCCATCTGCTCGGTCAGGCGCACGTCGACCAGCCGGTGTTCCTTGAGGTACTCCTTGGTGAACACGTCGGCGAAGCGGCTTTGCTGGATGCCGCCGCCGCGTTGCTGCAGCTTCTCCAGGATGTAGAACGACAGCGAGCGGTCGATCACGGTTGGCACCGAGATCGCGAAGCAGTAGCCCGCCAGCACCCAGATCACCAGCAGCTGGAACTTCTCGAAGCCGTTGAAGGTACGGCTCGGGTACATCACCAGGGACGTCACCAGCGCGGCGACCACGCCGTCGGCGATCGCGGCGTAGAACACCACGTTGACCGTGAAGAAGCGGATGTGCAGGTAGTACGTCGAGAGCAGCAGCAGGACGAACAGGACGGTGGCGGCAAAGGCGCGAAACAGCTTCATGACTTGAACACCAGGAATTTGTTGCCGAGGTAGCTGAGCGAGACCTGCATGCCGGTCGCGATGACGAAACCGATGCGGTAGTCCAGGCCCAGGCGGTCGGTCCAGGCCCAGAGCACCAGCCCGTGCAGCACGGCCGCGACCGCGTACAGGCCGCTGAACTTGACCACCTGCGGCATCCAGGCCTGCTGCGCCGAACCGGCGAAAACGTAGAACCGGCTGCCCAGGAACGAGGTGGTGATGCCGAACACGGCGGCCACCAGATTGGCCAGACCCGCCGAGCCGAAGCCCAGCACCTTGAGGTTGACGGTGAGCACCACGAAATGCACCGCGGTGGCGACCAGGCCGTTGACGATGAAACGGATCAGTTCGGCGCGCGGGTGGCTGGAGGTCGCCGTGGCGCTCATGGCGCCGTCTCGAACACTTCGGCGATGAACTCGCGGTGGGCCACGGCGGTGACCACGCTGCCGCTGCGCATCACGCCGGTCAGCATCAGCGTCATCAGCGCCAGCGCGCCGGTCTGCAGGAAGATCAGCAGCAGCACGCCCAGGGCGATCGAGAACCAGCCGGGCGTGGAGTAACCGAACAGCTTGAGCAGGATCGCGAGTCCGGAACCACCGATGGACAGCACCGCCAGCCCCGCGCTGAAGATGCCAACACGCACCAGCACGTCTTCGGCGAACACCATCAGGGCCTTGAAGCCGTGCAGCGCCAGGCCGACAAAGTTCATCTTGGACTGGCCGGCGTAGCGCGGACCGCGGTCCAGCGGACAGATGCCGGTGCGCAGCTTGGACGCCAGCACGGCCGCCGCCACGTGGATCGGCAGCTCCTGCATGGCGACCAGACGGCGCACCGCGGCCGGCTTGAGCGCCATGAAGTTGCCAAAGCTGATCGGGCGCCCGGTCATCAGGCTGAAGAAGCGCTTGTAGACCTGGTAGAAGGCCTTGAACTTGAAGGTCTCGACGCGGCTCTTGCGCTGCGCCACCACGACATCGATGGCCGGATTGTCCAGCTGGGCCAGCAGCGGGGGGATGGTCGAGGGCAGGTCCTCGCCGTCGGAGTCCATCACGACCACCCGCTGGCCCGGCAGCAGGCGCTCGTCGGCGTAGCCCAGGCCGATCGCGATCGCACGCTGGTGGCCGACGTTGCGGCGCAGCTTGAGCACCACGCCGTCCACACCGCCTTCGCGCAGGCTGGCGATGTCCAGCGGCTGGCGCACCGAGCCGTCGTCCACCGCGATCACGAACACGCGCTGGCCCAGTTCCTTGGCCAGCTCATTGAACAGTCGACCGCTCGCCTCCTGGTCCTCGTAGACCGGCGTCACGATCACGATGTCGTGCTGGGTCTGGCTCATTGCTGTTGCAGGAAGCGGCGGAAGTAGTCGATGGTCTTGTCCAGGCCTTCTTCGAGCTGGACCTGGGGCTGCCAGCCGAGCACGGCCTTGGCCTGCTCGATGTTGGGCTGGCGCTGCTTCGGATCGTCCGAGGGCAGGGGCAGGCAGATCAGCTTGGACTTGCCGCCGACCTTGCGCAGCACGGCCTCGGCCAGTTCGCGGATGGTGAATTCGTTGGGGTTGCCCAGGTTGATCGGGCCGGTCACGTCGTCACCGCTGGCCATCAGGCGCACGAAGCCTTCGATCAGGTCTTCGTAGAAGCAGAAGCTGCGCGTCTGCGAGCCGTCGCCGTAGATCGTGATGTCTTCTCCGCGCAGGGCCTGCACGATGAAGTTGCTCACCACCCGGCCGTCGTTGGGGTGCATGCGCGGGCCGTAGGTGTTGAAGATGCGGGCGACCTTGATCTTGACCTGGTGCTGGCGGTGGTAGTCGAAGAACAGGGTTTCGGCGCAGCGCTTGCCTTCGTCGTAGCAGGAGCGGATGCCGATCGGGTTGACCTTGCCCCAGTAGCTTTCCGGCTGGGGATGCACCTCGGGGTCGCCGTAGACCTCGCTGGTCGAGGCCTGGAAGATCTTGGCCTTGGTGCGCTTGGCCAGGCCCAGCATGTTGATCGCGCCGTGCACGCTGGTCTTGGTGGTCTGCACCGGGTCCCACTGGTAGTGGATCGGCGAGGCCGGGCAGGCCAGGTTGTAGATCTCGTCCACTTCCACGTACAGCGGGAAGGTGACGTCGTGGCGCATCAGTTCGAAATGCGGGTTGCCCATCAGGTGGGCGACGTTGTCCTTGGTGCCGCTGTAGAAGTTGTCGACACACAGCACGTCGTTGCCTTCGGCCAGCATGCGCTCGCTCAGGTGCGAGCCCAGGAAGCCGGCTCCCCCGGTGATCAGGATTCTTTTTCGGTTGGAAATGCGCATGCAGGGCTCCGCAGTCTCTTTTGTGGGACGAAAACAGGATTGTCGCCTCCTTTGCAGGGGCTTTCGGACGGCGCTGCCGTAAGCAGGGCGTATGTGGGCGTGGTTGCCCTTCAGTAGTTGACGTTGAAGCGCGTTCCCTGGCGTTTGAACACGGCGCTGCGGGGAGAGATCACCTCCAGCACCAGGCCGGGCTCGACCTCCTGGCCTTCCTTGACCACTTTGCCATTGACGATCAGCAGGCGGTGCGCCGGGTTTTCCGAATAGGTGGCGCCGGTGACCTTGAGGCCGGTGTCCGAGGCCAGGGCGCCGCTCGGACCTCCCGACGTGGTGGTCGTGGTGCTGGGGGAACGCGTGACGGGCAGCGGGGCGGGCATTGCCGGTGGCGGTGCCGGCGGCGCGGCCGGCACGCCCGCACCCGGGGCCGCCGGCGCACCGGCGGCCATGGTGCCGGTGGCGTCGCTGGCGCCTTCGGCGGGTGGTGCGTTCGGGGGCGCGTCGCCCGGACCAACCGGGCGGCCCTGGATCGGCATCAGGGCCGCGCCCCTGGCCGCCGACTGGGCCGGGGTGGGTGTCTGGGCACGTTCGGTGGCATTGGCCGGCATGGGGGGCGGCCTGAGCACCGGTGCCGCCGACTGGGTGGGGCCCACGAAGGGTCTGGGCGCCTGGGGTGCCGGGGCCGTGTCGACTGGCACCGCGCCAGGCGGCGGCGCAGGGGCCGGCGCCACGGCCATGACTGCTGGCGGTGTCTCGGTGTGCGCCGGTGCAGGTTCCTTGCGCAGCCACCAGGTCGCCAGCGCGGCCACCACGATCAGCGACACGGCGCCCAGCAACAGGCCCTGGGGCAGGCGCCGGCTGCCGGGCGCGGAGGGGAGCGCGAACGCCTGCGCGCCGGACAGGGGGGCACCGGCGGACGCCGCATGGCTGCGTTCGGCGTGGGCGCGTTTGAGGGCATCCAGGATGTAGGACATGAATCGGCTCAGGGGTTCGTGGCGGACAGGCGCGGCTCGTTTTCGCCGCTGGCCCGGTTCAGCAGTATCAGGGTGGTCGGGTCGGCGCGACCATCGACCTCGACGCCGCGCGAACGCTGGAACGCCGCCACCTTGGCGGCCAGCGTGCCCGCCTTCGGGTCGATCTCGCCGCGCTGTTGCAGGGTGGCCAGCGTCCGTTCCATCCAGCGGGCGGCGGCCGGGCTGGCCAGGCCGTTGCTCAGCAGGCCTTGTTGTCCCTCGGGCGTGCGCCAGAGCGTCAGGTACCTACCTTGCCAGGTGCGTTGCAGCCAGGCGGTGTCGACGGTCCAGCGGCGCTCCGCGGTCGAGAGCGTGGTGCGGTCGTTGTCAAGGCTTTCGAGCACCACGTAGCCCTCGCCGGCCGGCAGGTGCAGGCGCAGCAGGGCGGGGCGGTCCATCTGTCCGATGCCGTGCAGCGTCATGCGCGAGGTGGAGTAGCACTGCAGGCCCTGTTTCAGCGCAGCGGGGCACAGTGCGCCATCCACCGGGCCCATGCCCCAGCGCGGCGCCAGCGCACGCCAGCCGGCCTCTTCGCTGGCCAGCAGTTCGCTGGCCGATGGTGGCGTGTTGATGGCCGTCGGTGAGGGCGAGACGGGTTTTGCGGGTGGGGCTGCCTCTGGTGCAGCGACCGGTGCGGCGACCGGGGCCGCTGGGGCTGGCAGACGGGCGGCCGGAGCCAGGGTGGCGGTGGCCGGCGGCGTGCGCCACCCCCACAGCAGGGCGCCCGCGAGCACCGCCCCCGCCAGCCCGCCGGTGACCAGCAGGGCCAGCGAGCGGACCCGGGACGGTGCGGTGCGGGTGTTGCCGAACACCTCGAGCGCCGCCCGTTCGATCACTTCCGGACCGGCGCTTCTGGCGCCCAGCGAATACGCTCCCAGCAGCGCACGGCTGCAGAGCAGGTTGATCTTGCGCGGCACGCCACCGCTCAGCGCATGGACGCGGCGCATGGCGCGGGGCGTGAACGGCAAGGGGCCGGCCAGGCCCGCGACCTGGAGCCGGTGCCTGATGTAACGCTTGGTGTCCGCCTCGTCCAGCGGACCGAGGTGAAAACGCGCCACGATGCGCTGCGCCAGCTGTTCCAGCCCGGGCCGCGCGAGGATGCCGCGCAGCTCCGGCTGGCCGATCAGCACGATCTGCAGCAGCTTGTGTTCGTGGGTCTCGAGATTGGTCAGCAGACGCAGCTGCTCCAGCACCTCGGGCGAGAGGTTCTGCGCCTCGTCGATGATCAGGATGGGGTTGCGGCCGGCCGCATGGGCCACCAGCAGGAACCGGTTGAGCGGGTCGACCAGTTCCTTGACGGTGGTCTCGCGGTTGCCAGGCGCCGGCACGGCATAACCGAACTCGTCGGCAATGCTGCGCAGCAGCTCGATGACGCTCAGCCGGGGGTTGAAGATGTAGGCGACCTGGCTCTGCGCCGGGGTGTGTTCGAGAAAGTGCCGGCACACCGTGGTCTTGCCGGTGCCGATGTCGCCGGTGAGCAGCACGAAACCGCCGCCGCCATGGGCGCCGTACATCAGGTGCGCAAAGGCTTCCCGGTGGCGCTCGCTCAGGAAGAGGTAGCGCGGATCGGGCGAAATCGTGAACGGATCGCGCTGCAGGCCGAAGAACGCGGTGTACATGCGCCAAGCATAGCGGGCGCAGACACCGCGTTGAACGGTTCGGGCGAGCTTTACGCGGCGAGCGCCATGGCCGGTTTCGCGCCGCCGGCCGCCGCCGCCGAGGCCGATTTCGCCGCACCAGCCACCGAGCATTCGATGTCGCCGGAGAGCTGGCCGCCTTCTTCGATCACCACCTTGCCGTAGCGGATCTTGCCGGTGACCTTGCCGGTCGCGTAGATCACCAGCTTCTGGCGCACCGTGAGGTTGCCGTCGAACACGCCGTGGATCTCGGCAATGTCGATCTCGGCCGAACCCTTGAAGGCGCCTTGCTGTGCAATCTGGATCACGCGCGAGTCCATCGTGGCCTCGACCAGACCTTCGACCACCAGCGTGTCGCAATCGGTGATCTCGACGCCCTTGAGCTTGATGTTCGGGCCGACGGTCAGCTTGCTGCCGCCTTCGGGCACGGTGCTGCTGGCCGGGGCGGTGGACGTGGTCCGGGTGTCGTTCGGGGAGCTGGTGGTGTTGGTCGTGCTGGTGCCGCTGGCGCCGTAGCGGGGTGTGTTCAGGCCCGAGTTGAGGTTGTTGGTGGGTTCGTTTTCGCGTTTACCGAAATGCAGTGCCATGCGAGCTCCTTCTGAAAGTGAAGCACTCATGCTACGGAGCATGCGGCTTACATTCGGGTTGGCTCCGTAAGAGGGGTAACGAGATGCACCGTACGTCTGGTTGCGCCTGTTGCGTAACGCGCGCTTGTGTTTTCGTGCATGCGCTCAGCGCGGTTGGCGCGATTCCATCTCGCGGATCAGCGCGCGGGCTTCGTCGCCCTCGGGGATCGGTGCGCCGCCGTCGCGCCACTGCACCGCCGCCTTGTAGCCCTGTTCCTGCGCGTAGCGGCGGAACCAGAGGCCTTCGGGGTTGTGGCGCGTGATGCCGTCGAACACGGTCGCCATCTGCTGCGACTGCTCCAGTCCCATCGCCAGCATCACCTGGTTCACCACGATCTTGTGCATCGCCAGGTGCGAGCGCGGCACGCCGGCGATGCGGCCGGCCAGCGCCATCACCCTGGCGTCCAGCTGATCGGCAGGCACGGCCTCGTTCGCCAGCCCCCAGTCCGCGGCCTTTCGTCCGTCGATCACCTCGCCGGTGAACATCATCTGCTTGGCGCGCAGCGGGCCCAGGCGGTAGGTCCACATGGCCGTGGTCGGGCAGCCCCAGACGCGGGTCGGCATGTAACCAATGCGCGCGTCTTCGGCCATCACCAGAAGGTCACAACACAGCGCGATGTCGCTGCCGCCAGCGACCGCCGCGCCGTGCACCTTGGCGATGGTCGGTTTGGCCGAGCGCCAGAGGCTCATGAAGTCCTCGGTGTTGCGCTTCATGACGGCGTAGTCCTCCAGCGGGTCCCACGGGTAACTTTCCTGCTGGCAAGGGTGCTCGATCTGCTGCTCGGCGTAGCTGACCAGGTCGTAGCCGCCGCAGAACCCCTTGCCCGCGCCCTCGACCACGATGACGTGGATCTCCGGTTGCGCGTTGGCCCATTCGACCGCCGCGCGGATCTCGCGCGGCGTCGCGTCGTTGATCGCGTTGTAGCGCTCGGGCCGGTTGAGCAGCAGGCGCGCGATGCGCGGCTGGTCGGGGTCGGGCGCGATGCGCAGGGTGCTGAAGTCGGGCATGGTGGTCTCCTGTGGCGGTGGCTTGCATGCTAGGAGCGCGGGGGGGCGGTCGCGGTCGCCTGCGCTACAGTGCCCCGCATGTCGAAACCCCCGCCGCGCCACTGGGTGCTGGGCAGCCGCCCGCTCCCCGCGCTGGATCTGCCGCTGGCGCAGGCCAGTGCGCTGCTGTCCCACCTCGGGCAGGGCGCGCGCGACGCGGTGGCCGAAGACCTGCTGCGGCTGGTCGGGGCGCACGCACCGCTGGCGCAGTGCACGGTGTTCGCCTTCGAGCCCGGCCGCAAACCGGTGGTGGTCGCGGTCGGCGACCGTTCGCGCACGCAGGAACTGCCCCACATCGCCGAGGCCTATGTGAGCCGCTTTTACCGGCTCGACGGGCTGGCGGCGGTGATGCAGGCCGAGTGGGCCGCGGCGCAGAAGGCCGGCGCGGAGGCGCCGCGCATCCTGCTGCACCGGCAGACCGGCGCGGACATCGCCCACGCCGACTACCGCCAGACCTGCTACGAACTGCCGCAGGTGGCCGAGCGGCTGGCGGTGCTGGCGCTGTACGAAGGGCGGCGCTGGATGTCGGTGCACCTGTACCGCGGCACCGAACACGGACCGTTCGACGACGCGGCCCTCGCCGTGGTCGAGGCCTTCGCGCCGCTGATCGTGCAGGCCGTGCGCCTGCACCACACCGGCCTCGCGGTGCACCAGGACCTGCGCGGCCTGCTGCTGGCGCGCGCGGTGCGGCGCTGGCCGGCGCTGACGCAGCGCGACAGTGATGTGGTGATGGCGCTGATGGACGGGCTGGACACCGCCGCCCTGGCCGGGCGCCTGGGTTTGACCCCCGCCAGCGCCCAGACCTACTGCCAGCGGGTCTACCGCAAGCTGGGCGTGGCCGGGCAGCGCGAACTGGTCGCGGCCCTGCTGGAGTCGGCCGGCTGAGGGCTTTCCCTTGATGTCCTGCTTTCAGGACATGCAGCAGGCGACGGCTGCCTACACTGCGCGGCAGCACAGGAGACAGACCATGTACCAGCCGCACGCCGAACCCCGGCGCTCGATCTACTACGACTACCAGGTGTTCGACGCCTGGCTGCCATCTCAGCACCCGGCGGAACAGCACGCCCCGGTCGTGATCGCCGGCGCCGGGCCGATCGGCCTGGTGACCGCGCTGGCGCTGGCGCAGCAGGGCGTGAAAAGCGTGGTGCTCGAAGCCGAGCGCCAGGTGTCCGAGGGCAGCCGGGCCATCGTGTTCACCCGCCGCTCGATGGAGATCCTGCAGCAGGTGGGGGTGGCGCACCGGCTGACGGAAAACGGCCTGCCCTGGCGTTTTGGCAACTCGATCTACCGCGGCCAGCGCGTGTTCCGCATGGAGAACCCGCACGACCCGGACGACCGCTTCTTCCCGCTCATCAACCTGCAGCAGCAGTACCTGGAGCAGTACCTGGTGGAGGCCTGCGCGGCCAACCCGCTGGTGGAGCTGCGCTGGGGCAACAAGCTGGAATCCTTTGAGCAGGACAGCACGGGCGCCACGCTGCAGGTCGACACCGCCGAAGGCCCGTACACGCTGAAGGCCGACTGGCTGGTGGCCGCCGACGGTGCGCGTTCGGCCGTGCGTGGGCTGATGGACCTCAAGCTCGAAGGTGCGTCCTACGAAGGCAAGTTCGTCATCGCCGACATCCGGGTCGACCTGCCGCTGCCGACCGAACGCCTGGCCTTTTTTGACCCCGACTGGAACCCGGGCAACACCATCCTGATGCACCGCGAGCCGCACGGCATCTGGCGGCTGGACTACCAGTTGCCGCCCGGCGAGACACCCGAAGACGCGCTGCGGCCCGAGTCGCTCCAGGTCCGCATCGACGCGCAGCTGGCCATGATCGGCCACGCCGGCGCGCCCTGGGAGATGGACTGGTGCTCGGTCTATTCGGCGCGAGCGCTCACGCTGCCCGACTATGTGCACGGCCGCGTGCTGTTCGTGGGCGATGCGGCGCACCTGTTGCCCATCTTTGGCGTGCGCGGCGCGAACACCGGTTTCCAGGATGCGCAGGCGCTGGCTTGGCGGCTGGCGCTGGTGGCCCGGGGCGTGGCGCCCGAGTCGCTGCTGCACAGCTACAGCAGCGAGCGCGTGGCCGCGGCGCGCGAAATCATCGACGAAGCGGGCAAGAGCACGCGCTTCATGGCGCCGCCCACGCGCGGTTTCCGCCTGCTGCGCGACGCCGTGCTCTCGCTCTCGCTGAGCCAGCCCTTTGTCGGGCCGCTGTACCACTGGCGCACCTCGCGGCCGCACGAATACGGCGCCTCGCCGCTCAATGCCGTGGGCGACGACAACGACGCATTTGTTGCCGGCCCGGGCCACGGCGCGCCGCCGCGCAACGTGCGGCTGGGCGATGAAGACTTCCTGCTCGACCACCTCGACCACCGCTTCACGCTGCTCTGTGCCTCCGACGCCACCCTCCCGGCCGACCTGCGGGCTGTGATGGACGAACTGCGCGCCCAGGGCCTGCCGCTGCAGGTGATCGCCGTCGGCGCCAGCCAGCCGGTGCCCGGCGCCGACCAGACCCTGCCCGACGCCGACGGCCACCTGCGCCAGCCCCACGGCCTCCAGGATGGCGGCGCCTACCTGCTGCGGCCCGACCAGCACGTTTGCGCCCGCTGGACCTCGCTGGACGCCAGGCGGCTGCGCGCCGCCCTCCACACCGCCGCCGGCCTGACCACGGGAGCCCCAGCATGAGCAGCCAGAACGCCGCCACGAACACCCCCACGAACACCCCGAACAACGGGCTGTCCATCCCCGGCCTGGAACAGGTCTACGACCAGCTCGCCACCGCCATCGACGCCGTCGGCCCCAACAAGACCGAGCTGTTCCTCGTCAAGCTCGCGCTGATGAACGCCCAGGCGCTGGCCAACCCGGCCGTGTTCCAGGCGCACATCGAAGCGGCGCTGAAGGACCTCTGAGCCTCAGCGGGCAGCGATGGCTGAAGGGGCCAGCGGCAGGTAGATGTCCGACAGCAGGTCGGCCGGGGCCGTGTCGCGCGGGCTGTTGAGGTAGTCCTCGAACACCGGCTGGTCGGCGAGGCGGTGGCCGGATGCGATCAGCCAGGAGCCGTAGAGCCACTGGTAGGCGTCGCGCATGTTGGGGTAGGGGCCGCGGTAGCGCAGCACGGCGCAGGGCGTGCCGCCCAGGCTGAAGCGCTGCAGCGGTGGCGCGACCTCGGCGCCGGGCGGCAGCGAGAACCCGGCGCGCGAACTCAGCTGCGCCTCGGGATAGGCAAACGGGTCGTCCAGGTACTGCGCCAGCCAGCGCGTGTCCGGCCGCATCAGCCCTTGCGCCGCAAACTGGATCTGCGCGGTTTCAAAGGCGCGACCGATGCGCATGTAGCTGCCCCGGTGTGGCACGCCCGCGACCTCGATGGCCGGCACCTGCCGCACCGTCACCGGCCAGCCGTCCGGCTGCGCCGCCGCGGCAGTCCGCCATGGCAAGTCGTCGGTCCTCGTTTCGCGCCAGGCTTGTGGACTCTCGCCGAAGAATTGACGGAACGCGCGGGTGAACGACTGTGCATTCGGGTAGCCGCAGCGCCGGGCGATCTCGGTCACCGTCAGTGCGGTCTGTGCGAGGTGGCCCGAGGCCTGGTGCAGCCGCAGGCGCCGCACGGTGGCGGCCACCGTCTCGCCCATGAGCGCGTGGTAGATCCGGTGCCAGTGGAACGGCGACAGGTCGGCCACCACCGCCAGCTCGGCCAGGTCCAGCGGCTCGGCGAGGTGGTCGTGGATGTGGGCGGTGACGCGCAGCAACTGCGCCCGGTAGTCGACCCATTGCGGTGATGGTGTGGTGCTCACTGAAATTCCCTTCGCGCCGAGCGCTGCGGGGCCGAGCACCTTCGGAACGGCCGGGCGGTGCTCATGCCATCGGCTGCCGGACGATGGTTTTCCACTTCGCCGGCTCCGCGCGCCGGATGTCGCTCAGGTAGATCTCGTGGTGTTTGCCGCGCAGCGCCGAGCGCCCGGTGATGAAGTCGTGCAGCCGCTCAATGGTCGGGCCTTCTTCGGAGAACGGGCCGACGTGCAGGATCTGGGCGCAACGGCCTTCGGTCAGGCGGTCCAGCCGCAAGCGGTCCACGCCCGGCAGCTTCTTCTTTTTGCGCACCTCGTCGATGGCCTCGGCGATCAGTTCGTCGCTCACGAAGTCGGGCTGCAGGACCATTGCGGTCCATTTCCAGCGGTCCTTGGCGCCGGTCCGGAAGGCCGACAGGTCGTCGGACCACCACAGGCCTTCGAGCGGCATCACGCCGTAGTCGATGGCCTGCGGCCCTTTTTTCACCATGAACTTGGCCGTGTAGGAGACCGAAAACAGCGCCTCCACCGCCTCGGCGTAGGCCGGCGCGGTGTTGGGATCGCCCTCGCCATCGACCATCAGGTAGCGCAGCGTCGGCACCTCGACCACCGCCGGCTCTTTTGCCGACGCCAGATACAGGTCCTTCAGGGTCTTCTTCAGATCAATCTTCTCGTTCATTCGGGCTCCCGGAAACACCGATGTGGATGCCAATCCTGCCGTCCGGCCGGTAATGCTCGTAGTCTGCCAGCGTGGTTTTCTGCAGGTCGGTGCGCCGCCAGATCTGCTGCCATTCGGCGCCCACCAGCTCGGGCCGGCCTTGCGCCACCTCAAACACCGCGCGCCGCGAGGCCGGTGCGACCACGTGCGTCAATCCTTCGGGCGGCAGCGCGGGTGTGTCGCCGGGCACGGCATGCCCGATGACCAGGGTGTACCAGCCCTGGTTGTCGACGCCCGCGTTCTGGAAGTGGGTGTAGACCGCGTAGACATCGTCCGACAGGCGGTGCGGCAGGCGCCCGGCAAGGCCGGACTGGGCAAAGCGCGCCCAGAGCGTTGGAATGGTCTGGAAGGCCTCGCCGTTGTGGGTGCGCAGGGCGATGCCGACGACGTGCAGGGCCTGCGGCTGGGCGGTGAATGGCATGAAATCGCTCCAAAAGGGTGGGGAGCGGCCCATTCTGGACACGGCATGCGGACATTTCTTGCGGTCCCGGACAGCAACAAGGTTGATGCCCAACACCTACACTTGCGGGTTACCCCGAGCGCCCCCCATGAATGCCCCGATCGACGTCTCCTTTTTCGCGCGCAACGCCAAGCCGCTGACCAGCTACCGCCCGTACTGGGCCAAGCGTTTCGGCGTCGCGCCCTTCCTGCCCATGAGCCGGGCGGAGATGGAGCAGCTCGGCTGGGATTCGTGCGACATCATCCTGGTGACCGGCGATGCCTATGTGGACCACCCCAGCTTCGGCATGGCCGTCATCGGCCGCGTGCTCGAAGCTCAGGGCTTTCGCGTCGGCATCATCGCCCAGCCCGACTGGCAGAGCGCCGAGCCCTTCAAGGCGCTGGGCAAGCCCAACCTGTTCTGGGGCGTGACCGCGGGCAACATGGATTCCATGATCAACCGGTACACCGCCGACCGGAAGATCCGCAGCGACGACGCCTACACCCCCGGCGACGTGGGCGGCAAGCGCCCCGACCGCGCCGCCATCGTCTACAGCCAGCGCTGCCGCGAGGCCTACAAGGACGTGCCCATCGTGCTCGGCGGCATCGAAGGCAGCCTGCGCCGCATCGCCCACTACGACTACTGGAGCGACAAGGTGCGCCGGTCCATCGTGGTGGACGCCAAGTGCGACCTGCTGCTGTACGGCAATGCAGAGCGCGCGCTGGTCGAGGTGGCGCACCGCATCGCCGCGCGCGAACCCATTGAGCAGATCACCGACGTGCGCGGCACCGCCTTCGTGCGCCGCCCCGGCGACCCGACGGCCGAGGGCTGGATCGAGCTGGATTCGACCGAGGTCGACCAGCCCGGCCACGTCGAAGACCACATCAACCCCTACCAGACCACCAGCGAACAGGCGCAGGCGCAGGGCCAGAGCTGTTCCAAGGAAGAGGGCGCTTCTGCCCCGGCGAGCGATCCGCAGGTCAAACCCATCACCATCCACCGCCCGCAGGGCCTGGGCGGCGTGGCCAAGCTGCCGCGCGATCGCACCGTGATCCGCCTGCCCAGCTACGAACAGGTCAAGAGCGACGCCGTGCTCTACGCCCACGCCAACCGCGTGCTGCACCTGGAAACCAACCCCGGCAACGCCCGCGCGCTGGTGCAAGCGCACGGCGAAGGCGCCACGGCGCGCGACGTCTGGATCAACCCGCCGCCGATCCCGCTGACCACGGCCGAGATGGACTACGTGTTCGATCTGCCGTATGGCCGCGGCCCGCACCCGGCCTACGCCGACGAACACGGCAAACACGACGGTGCGACCAAGATCCCGGCCTGGGAAATGATCCGCTTTTCCGTGAACATCATGCGTGGCTGCTTCGGCGGCTGCACCTTCTGCTCCATCACCGAGCACGAAGGCCGCATCATCCAGAGCCGCTCCGAAGATTCCATCATTCGCGAAGTCGAAGAGATGCGCGACAAGGTGGTCGGCTTCACCGGCGTGGTCTCCGACCTCGGCGGCCCCACCGCCAACATGTACCGCCTGGGCTGCCGCAGCCCCGCCATCGAAGCCGCCTGCCGCAAGCCCAGCTGCGTCTACCCCGGCATCTGCCAGAACCTCACCACCAACCACGACCCGCTCATCAAGATCTACCGCCGCGCGCGGGCCCTGAAGGGCATCAAGAAGATCCTGATCGGCTCCGGCCTGCGCTACGACCTGGCCGTCAAGAGCCCGGAATACGTCAAGGAACTGGTGCAGCACCACGTGGGCGGCTACCTCAAGATCGCGCCCGAGCACACCGAAGGCGGGCCGCTGTCCAAGATGATGAAGCCCGGCATCGGCAGCTACGACCGCTTCAAGACCATGTTCGAGAAGTACAGCGAAGAGGCGGGCAAGAAGCAGTTCCTGATCCCGTACTTCATCGCCGCGCACCCCGGCACCAGCGACGAGGACATGATGAACCTCGCGATCTGGCTGAAGAAAAACGGCTTCCGCGCCGACCAGGTGCAGACCTTCTACCCCAGCCCCATGGCCACCGCCACGGCCATGTACCACACCAACCTCAACCCGCTCAAGGGCGTGCACCGCGACGACCGGGCCGAGCGGGTGGACATCGTGCGCGGCGAAAAACGCCGCCGCCTGCACAAGGCCTTCCTGCGTTACCACGACCCGAACAACTGGCCGCTGCTGCGCGAAACGCTCAAGGCCATGGGCCGCGCCGACCTGATCGGCAACGGCAAACACCACCTGATCCCGACCTTCCAGCCGATGACCGACGGCGGGTACCAGAGTGCACGGAAGAAGAACAGCACGCCTGTGGGCGCGAAAGCCAGCGAGCGGGCGGCGGCGGTGGTGAAGCCGGGTGGTGCGGCGAAGGGCGCCGCTGCCTCAGGCGCCGCCGGCAAGGCGCCGGTCAAGGGGCGCATCCTCACCCAGCACACGGGCTTGCCGCCGCGGGCGGGGGTCAAGGGCAAGGGGCGGTAGGGCGCCGGGTAAGGGCACCCCACCGCCGCGTCAGTTCAGCGCCAGCGCCTTCTTCACCGCGACCAGCCCGTCGTCGCCACCGTAGGTCTTGACGCCGGCCAGCCAGGTGTCGAGCACCTTGGGGTTGGCCTTGAGCTGTTTGATGGCGGCGGCTTTGGCGTCGATCTTGGTGTCCAGCACCTCGGTGATGGCTTTGTTTTCCAGGTCCACGCTGAATTCCATCTGCGCGAACAGCTTGCCCACGTTGGTGCACTGGGCGGCGTAGCCTTTGCGCGAGACGGTGTTGACCGTGGCGCTGCCGTAGTTGGGGCCGAAGTAGTCCTTGTCACCGTCCAGGTAGCTGATGCGGAACTTGGTGTTCATCTGGTGCGGCTCCCAGGCCAGGAACACGATCCAGTCCTTGCCCTTTTCCTTGCGGGCCACCTGGCTGAGCATGCTTTGCTCGCTCGATTCGACCAGCGACCAGCCGTCCAGGCCGTAGCTCTTGGCGTCGATCATTTTCTTGATGTTCTGGTTGGCGGGCGAGCCGGACTCGATGCCGTAGATCTTCTTGTCGAACTTGTCGGCGTACTTGGCGAGGTCGGCGAAGGTCTTCACCCCGGCGTCGGCCACGTAGGCGGGCACCGCCAGCGTGAACTTGGCGCCGGGCAGGTTGGCGCGCACCACCTCCAGAGAGCCTTCCTTCATCAGCGGTTCGACCAGCGCTTTCTGGGCCGGCATCCAGTTGCCCAGGAACACGTCGATCTGTTCCTTCTTCACGCCCACGTAGGTGATGGGCACGCTCAGGGACGACACCTTCTGTTCGTAGCCCAGGGCGCTGAGCACCACGCCGGCGAAGGCGTTGGTGGCGGTGATGTCGGTCCAGCCCGGGTCGGCCATGCGGACCTGGCGGCAGGACTCGGGCTCGGCGGCCTGGGCGTGGCTGGCGAGCAGGCCCAGTGCCGCAGCACAGGACGCAAGAACGAGGCGGTGATGGGCCATGGAGAACTCCTCAGAAGGTGAAGGATGGGAAGGGTGGATCAGGCGGAACGGACAGTCGGAAAACGGGCGCGGGCTTCGAGCGTGTCGAGGTCGATGTGGTTGCGCATGTAGCGCTGGCTGGCGGGCTGGAAGGGCTGGTGGTCCCAGGGCTGGGCCGCGCCCTGGCTTTGCGCCGCGTAATGGAAGCGGCGGCGCTTCTGGCTGGCGATCACTTCGGCCGTGAGCGCGGGCATGTCCCAGCGTTGGGCGACCTCGCCGCGGAAGGCCTGCAACGTGACCGCGTGGGCCGGGTCGGCCGCGAGGTTGTGCAGCTCCAGCGGGTCGGCCGCCAGGTCGTACAGCTGGTCCGGGTCCACCGGCGTGTGCACGAACTTGAGCGTGCCCCGGCGCAGCATCACCAGCGGCGCCACCGCGCCTTCGCCCAGGAATTCGCCCACCACTTCGTCGTGCCCGCCCTGGCCGGTGAGGTGGCCCCAGAGACTGCGGCCGTCCAGCGGCTCGGGCCGCTCGGGGGCGGCACCGTCGAAGGCCAGGTCCATGAGCGTGGGCAACAGGTCCATGGACGACACGCTGGCCGCCACCCGCGCCGGCTGGAAGCGTTGGGGCGCGTGCACGATCAGCGGGATGCGGCAGGCGTTCTCGAAGTAGGTCATCTTGTACCAAAGCCCGCGTTCGCCCAGCATGTCGCCGTGGTCGGACAGCACGACGACGATGGTGTTGTCGGCCTGGCCGGCCTGCTCCAGCGTTTTCAGGATGCGGCCCATCTGGTCGTCCACGTACGACACCGCGCCGTAGTAGGCGTGGCGGGCGTTGCGCACCTGTTCGTCGTTCACCGGGGTGCGGTCCATGTCGCTCACATGGCGCAGGCGCTGGGTGTGCGGGTCGCGCGGCACCATGTCGTCGCGCACCTTGGGCATGTCGATGTCTTCGTGGCGGTAGCGGTCCCAGTATTCGCGCGGGATGGCATACGGGTCGTGCGGGTGGGTCATGGACACCACCATGCAGAACGGGCGCGGGTCGGCGTCGCGGGCGATGTCGAACAGCTTCTGCTGCGCGAGGAAGACGACCTCGTCGTCGAAGTCCAGCTGGTTGGTGCGCACGCACAGGCCGGCGTCCAGCACCGAGCCCATGTTGTGGTACCAGCTGGGGCGCACCTCGGGGTGTTCCCAGTCCGGGGTCCAGCCGAAGTCGGCGGGGTAGATGTCGGTGGTCAGCCGCTCTTCAAAGCCGTGGGTCTGGTCGGCGCCGCAGAAATGCATCTTGCCCGAGAGCACGGTGCGGTAACCCGCGTGGCGCAGATGGTGGGCGAAGGTCAGCACTTCCGACGGCATCTCGGCCGCGTTGTCGTAGGCCCCGATGGCCGACGGCAGCTTGCCGGACAGGAACACATAGCGCGACGGCGCGCACAGGGGGCTGTTGGTGTAGGCCGAGTCGAACACCACACCGGCGGCGGCCAGCGCGTCGATGGTGGGCGTCTTGCACACCGTGTTGCCATAAGCGGCCAGCGCCGACGGGGTCAGCTGGTCGGCCATGAGGATGAGGATGTTGGGTCGGTTCACGGGTGCGGATTCCCTGTCAGCGGCTTGAAAAACATAAAACGGGTTTATGTGTGAGGGCCAGTTTAGGGAGGCGTTTGAGAGGGGTGAAGCCCGGTATTGCTTATGGACGTATAAAGTGGGCTTATGCGAGATGCGCGCCGACTCCCCCCATTGCAAAGCCTGGTGTTTTTCGAGGCCGCGGCGCGGCAACTGAGCTTCACCGCCGCCGCCCGCGAGCTGGGCACCAGCCAGCCGGCGGTGAGCCAGCGCATCGGCCTGCTGGAGGACGACCTGGGCGCGGCCCTGTTCAAGCGGGAGCACCGCGGCGTCTCGCTCACGCCCGAGGGCCTGCAACTCGTCGCGGCGGTGCGCGAGAGCCTGAGCGGGATCGGCGAGGTGGCGGCCAAGATCCGCGCGCGGCGCGAGCGCCAGGTGCTGACCGTGGCCACCGACTTCGGCTTTGCCACCTACTGGCTGATGCCGCGCCTGGCCACGCTGCGCGAGCTGGTGCCGGAGCTGGACGTGCGCATCGTCACCAGCCAGAACCAGTTCGACATCCGCGGCGAAGCGGTGGACATGGCCATTGCGTTTGGCGACGGGCAGTGGCCCGGCTGCAGCGCGACAGCGTTGATCCCCGAGATCGTGGTGCCGGTGTGCAGCCCGGCGTTTTTTGCGCGGCAGCGCCTGAGCGGGCAGGCCGCCGACATGCGGGCGCTGCCGCTGCTGCACCTGGAGAGCGCCGAACCCCAGCGCTGGCAGCAGTGGGACGGCTGGTTCGCCGCCCACGGCCTGCGCCGCACGGGCACCGGGCACGACCTCACGCTCAACACCTACCCGCTGGTCATTCAGGCCGCCACGGCGGGACAGGGTGTGGCGCTGGGCTGGGCCCCGCTGGTGGACGAGCTGGTGCGCAGCGGCCAGCTGGTGCCCGCCGTGGACAGCCCGCAGCGCACGGAGCGGGGCTACTTTCTGGTGGAGCCCAACAGCCGCCGCAACAGCGAAGCCCTGCACCGCTTCCGCCGCTGGATGGTGCAGGAATGTGCGCAGGCGCTGGCCGACAGCCCGTTCGGCGCAGCGGTGACTGCCACCGGACATTCACAGCCAGAGCCCGACGCGGCCCCCACCGCACCTTGAATCGGCCCGGGTCTGTTGGGCAGCTTCGGGCCGTGGCTTGTTACCTGGAGTACCCACCCAGCGGTGTTGCCGGAGCCAGACCATCGCTGACCCCGATGCTCTTGAGCAGCGCAGATGCAGGCGCTTGTTTGGCCTCGGTTCTGGTGTAGGGCGATCCGACACCCCAGCCAGTGAGAGGGATGTTGGGTGCTTCTGCAATGATGAACAGCTGTGATCCGCTGACCGTCATGTAGCCAACCAAAGTGCGCGAGGGAAAGGTCGCGCTGATCGAGTCCACTTCGCCACCCAAAAAGCTGGCCTTGGGTCCCAGTTGGACAGTTCCACCGGCCGGATTGGAAATGGCACCCAGCACGTTGTTGCAGGCAGGGTCGGCGTGTGCGGTCGAATCGGAGAAGGTCACGTTCAGAGAGGTCGCTGAAGCCTTCGTGAAGTTGTTCGTGTCTCTTGCAAAGTAGGTATTGCCGTCATTTCCCACATAGGAATAGCAGGCCGACCTCCATGCGCCGACATAGGCGTCGGCAGGCTCACTGGAGCCCCCGCCGCAGGCGGTCAGGATCGAGATTCCTGCCGCGGCAAAAAACATTTTGGACAAGCGATTCATGAAGTTCCTCCTTGAAAGATGACCACCGCGAATAGTGGATAAGGTGTAAAAAATATTAACGATTGAAAGCAAATTGACCGAAATATCGTACTGCACTCTTTTCAGGAGTCAGCGGTCGGGGTGAGCCGATTGCTTGCCGGGGGGCTGGGCGCAACCCGGTTGTGGTCTTGTTGGCCACGGGCCATCGCACTGGGCACAGCGCCGACAATTCACCGATGTCATTTCGCCCGCTGTCCCGCCGTCAATTCGCCAGACTCGCCTTGGCCTTTGCCGGCCTGTGCTCCGCGGCAAGCTCCATCGCCGCGCCAGCCGACGCCAATTCCTGCCCGCCCCAGCCCACGCCCCCCAGCCGCGAACTGATGCTCAAGGCCCAGCAGCAGGCGACCGACCGGGGCTTTCTCTGGCGCATCGGTCGCAACGGGCGCGACTCCTATCTGTACGGGACGATCCACGCCGGGCGGCCGGAGTGGTTTGCGCTGGGGCCGCGGGCCGAGGCGTCGCTGTCGCGCACCGGCGTGCTGGCGCTGGAGATCGATGTGACCGACCCCGCGGTGCAGTCGGCCCTGCGGGGGGCGACACAGGGGCCACCACGGGCGCTGCCGGCCGAGCTGATGCAGTCGCTGCGCTCGGCCTGGGCGGCCGAGTGCCTGCCGGCGGCGGATCTGGACCGGGGCGCGGCGGAATTTCATGTCTCTCAGCTGGCGGTCGCGCAGGCGCAGCGCCTGGGACTGTTTCCGCTCTACGGTGCCGAGTCGGTGCTGCTGGTGCGCAGCCTGGGTGGTCAGCGTCCGGTGGTGGGGCTGGAGACAGCGCAGACGCAGCTCTCGGCGATCCTCGCGCGCGACGACGACGAGGCGGCGTCCATGGTGCGCGAGGCGCTGGCGGAGTTGCAGCGGCCGATGGCCAACCAGGGGCTGGAGCGGCTGGCCCGCGCCTGGGAGGCGCGCGAC
Source organism: Hydrogenophaga sedimenti (assembly GCF_051857515.1). Classification (NCBI taxonomy): domain Bacteria; kingdom Pseudomonadati; phylum Pseudomonadota; class Betaproteobacteria; order Burkholderiales; family Comamonadaceae; genus Hydrogenophaga; species Hydrogenophaga sedimenti. The sequence goes on along the minus strand of NZ_JBPZHA010000005.1, from coordinate 7,177 downwards.
CTCAAGGACATCGAGGCCTATGCGGACTGGTGCGATTGCTTGAATACGCCGACCGAGCGCGAGGCCTATGCGCGCCTGGTGGACGGGCGCAACCCCGGGCTGGCCGATGCGATCGAACGGCTGCACGTGGACGTGAGCGTGTTCGCGGCGGTGGGGGCGCTGCACATGGTGGGACCGCAGGGCCTGCCCAGGCTGCTGCAGGGCAAAGGCTTCAAGGTTACCCGGGTGTACTGAACTTTCGTGTACTGCCCTGGCCTGAAGGGTTGAGATAAGTCATGAAAGCGCCGGATTCACCAGCAACGGCGCGGGTTCTCTCTCACAATTTGTCACTTTTCCGGGTGGCACCTGTCACCTGACGAGAGGCACCCACATGGCACATCTGAACTGGACGTCCGATCTCGAAACGGGCATCCGCGAAATCGACGGTCAGCACAAGCGGATCGTCGAATACATCAACCAGCTCTACGACGCACGCGACCACCACGACCGGGCGGCCGTCGGCGCCGTGATCGACGAGATGGTCGACTACACGCTGTCGCACTTCGCGTTCGAGGAGTCGCTGATGGCGGACGCCGGCTACATGTTTGCCGGCCCGCACAAGAAGATCCACGAGCTGTTCACCCGCAAGGTGGGCGAGTACCGCATGCGCTTCGACGCGGGCGAAGACGTGGCGTCCGAACTGCACGCGATGCTCTCACGCTGGCTGTTCAACCACATCCGCAACGACGACCGCAGCTACGGCGACTCGGTGAAGATCTACCTGAAGAATGTCGGCCATGGCGACGCCGACATGAAGGCCCAGATCAAGGAGGAGCTGATCCGCGAGCTGCACCTGAAGAAGAGGAAGGGCTTTTTCGCGCGGCTGTTCGGCGGCGGCGAATAAGTCCTGGCGCCCTGGCAGGGCGCCACTTCAATGGGGCAAGGGCAGCCAGGGCAGCAGCACCCAGGCGCCCAGGGCGATCACGTTCAGGATCGCCGTCATCCAGTAGACATTGCGGAACGCCTGCTTGGCCGACTTGTGCCGCAGGATCTGGTGCGCAAACCACGCACCGGGCCAGCCACCGAGCAGGCCGAAGAGGTGCAGGGTGTCTTCCGGCGTGCGCCAGGCGCCCTTGGTCGCCGCGAACTTGTCCCGCCAGTAGACGAAGAAGGTGACCAGGTTGAGGAGCAGGGCCGCCGGCAGGAACAGCCAGCCCAGGCGACCGAGTGCCACACCCGCGATGAGCAGACCAGCCCAGACCAGCATCAGCGTGAACGCAGGCCAGGCGGGCGCTTTCGTTCGCGCAGCCTGGGCTCGGCGGACGGTGCCTTGTTTTCGCATGACGGCGCATTCCTCCTTGAGCAGCCGATGATACGAATTTGCCGAATGCCGCACTTTGGCGCAAAATGCGCCAAACAGGAGTCTGTCATGCCCGCATCCCCGAGTCCGTTTGCTTCCGTGAAACTGCCCGCTGCCCTGGTGCAGCAGGCGCGTGAGGCGGCCCAGCCGCAGCGCCGCTCGGTGGCGGGGCAGATCGAATACTGGGCCACGCTGGGCCGCATCGCCGACGAAACCGGTCTGACGGTGCAGGAGGCCCGCGAGGCCATCGCCCGTTACGACGCCCGCCAGAGTGGGGGTGCCCTGGACGAGTCGCTGGACGCGATCGAGGCGCGTTTTGCCGATGCTGAAACCACCGGCCGGCTGGTGCAGGCGGTGCGCAGCACGGTCAGCGCCAACCGCCAGAAGGCCGACGCCGCGCTGCCCCGCGCCGCCTGAACCCTCGCCAGGCGACGCCCGGTTTGGCCGCCCCGGTTTTCTATCTGCTGGCCGGTCCCAACGGCGCCGGCAAGTCCACGCTCTACCGCTCGGCCGTGGCCGAGGGCCTGATTCCCGCCGGTGCCGAGTTCATCAACGCCGACCTGCACGAGGCGGCGCAGCTGCAACAAGTGGCCGACCCGGCCGAGCGTTCCCGGCAGGCGCGTCTGTGGGCCGACGCGCGGCGGGCGCAGTGCCTCGAACAGGGGCGTTCGTTCGCCAGCGAGACCGTGTTCTCGCACACCTCCAAGCTCGACCTGATGGCCGCGGCGAAGCGGGCCGGCTTCGCGGTGGTGCTGCTGGTGGTCTGCGTCGACGATCCGCAGCAACTGCTCGGGCGCGTGGCGCAGCGCGTGAAGGAGGGCGGACACCCGGTACCGCCCGAGCGCATCCTGGCGCGGTACCCGCGCACGGTGCGGCACCTGGGCGTGGCGGTGCGGCGAGCCGATCTGGCCTTGCTCTACGACACCTCGGTGCCGCCGGGCGAGCCGTTCCAGCCGCCGCGGCAGGTGGCGCGGTTGCGGGCGGGGGTGGTCAGCTGGCAGGCCGGGCCACTGCCGGGCTGGGCGCGCGAGGTGCTGACCCCGACGCCGCAACGCTGAAGACGGCGGCAGTGCCCTTCAGTCGGCGTAGTCCAGCGGCAGGGCGGTGGTGTTCTTGAGTTCTTCCATCGCGAAGCTGCTGCTGACGTCCGAGAGATCGACCGAGCGGATCAGCCGCTGGTAGACCCGGTCGTAGGCGGCGATGTCGGGCACCACGATCTTCATCAGGTAGTCGACGTCGCCGCTCATGCGGTAGAGCTCGACGATTTCGGGAATGTCGCGCACCGCGTCGCGGAAGCGCTCGAACCAGGCCTGGTTGTGCTGGCTGGTGCGCACCGAGACAAAGACGGTCACGCCCAGGTTGATCTTCGCGGCGTCGACCAGGGCGACCTGGCGCGTGATGAAGCCCTGCTCACGCAGGCGCTGGATGCGGCGCCAGCAGGGCGTGGACGAGAGGTGCACGGCGGCGGCGAGCTCGGCCAGCGGGGTTTCCGCGTTGCGCTGCAGGATCGCGAGAATTTGCCGGTCCGTGGCATCCAGTTTTCTTTTCATGGTCGATTTGAGCAAATCAATGCTCAATATTGCGCTTCATAAGGCGAAAAAGGCAAGCCATTTCCCCGGGAGCGATGGGAAACTTCCTGCATTCAACGCAGCACGGAGCACCCATGAAAACCATTGGCCTGATCGGCGGCATGAGCTGGGAGTCGACCACCCTCTACTACCAGATCATCAACCGCGAGGTGGCGCGACGCCGGGGCGGCCTGAGCAGCGCGCGCATGAACCTGGTCAGCCTCGATTTCCAGGACATCGCCCAGCGCCAGCGCGCGGGCGACTGGGACGGCATGGCAGGCATCCTGTGCGACGCCGCCCGGCGCCTCTCCGACACCGGCGCCGAGTGCCTGCTGATCGGCACCAACACCATGCACCAGCTGGCGCCGCAGGTGCAGGCCGCGACCGACGTGCCGCTGATCCACATCGCCGATGTCACGGCCGACGCCATCCTCGCGCAGGGGCTGGACACGGTCGGCCTGATGGGCACGCGCTTCACGATGGAGCGGGCGTTCTATGTCGAGCGACTGGCGCAGCGCGGCATCCGCTGCGTGCTACCCGACGAGGTGCAGCGCGAAGAGATCCACCGCATCATCTTCGAGGAGCTGTGCCGCGGCGAGCTGCACGAGGTCTCGCGCCAGTGGTTCACCGGCTGCATCACCGACCTGCGCTCGCGCGGTGCGCAAGGTGTGGTGCTGGGATGCACCGAGCTGCCGCTGATCATCCGCCCCGAAGACAGCCCGATCCCGACCTTCGACACCACCGCCCTGCACGCGCTGGCAGCGGTGGAGTTTTCGCTGGCGAACTGAGGCCGGGCGTTCAGCTGCCGAGCGTGTGCAGCGGAATGTCGCGTGCGGTGGCGAGCGCATCGAGCTGCTTGCGCGTCTGGCCGGCCAGGAAGGCGGCGATCGCCTGGTGGGTCGCGGGCTGGAACATGCTGCCCATGCCGTTCATCGCCACGCCGGCCGCGGCGCACAGCGAGGCCGCGAAGTGCGGCTCCAGCGCGGCCACGGCGACGCGGCCGTCCTTGCAGGGGTAGACGCGGTAGCCCGCGTGCGCACCGCCGACGGCGCCCTTGGGCTGCGTCAGGCCCCAGCTGCGGGGCAGGGCGAGCCAGGCGGCGGCGTCGCTCAGCGCGACTTCCTGGAACGAGCCCTTGCCGCTGGTCTTCTGCACCAGCACGGCCGTGAGTGCCGCTTCGCTGGCCATGAGCGCGCCGCCCATGTCGGCAAACAGCGTGGCCGGCAGGTCCAGACCGGTCACGAGGCCGGCGTCGGCGAGGTAGGTCAGGTCGTGGCCCGGCTCTTCGGCGCGCGCGCCGGGCGCGCCGACGATGGCCACCACCGACAGCGCCGGGTAGGCCTTGTGCAGCGCTTTCCACGAGAGGCCGAGCTTGGCCAGTGCCGAAGGGCGGAACGAGGTCAGCAGCACGTCGGTGCGCGCCAGTTCCTGGTGCAGCTTCTGCTGCCCCTTCTCGGTCTTGAGGTCGAGGGTCACGACCTTGATGCCGGCGTGCAGCGTGTCGTAGGCGCCGCGGTTGTACTGACCCATCGGGTCCCCGCTGGTCCCCTTGGGGCCGGGCGGCTCGGCCTTGAGACAGGTCGCCCCCATGGCCTTGAGGCGCAGGAAGGCGGCCGGGCCGGGCAGGTTCAGCGCGAGGCTGAGCACGCGCACGCCGCGCAGGGGCTTGAGCGCGGCGGCGGGTTTGGACGTGGTGGGTGAGGAGGGGTTCTTGGCAGCCATGACCCGTTTTTAACCCGGAACGCTGACGCCCGGCCAGCGTCCGGGCGACAGCTGTGACCGGGGCCGTTCAGAACGGCAGGCCGACGTAGTTTTCCGCCAGTGAGCCCTGGGCCTTCTCGGACGAGAACAGGTACTCCAGCTCGGTCTGCTGCAGCTTCTGGTCGTAGGTCAGGTTGTCGGGGAAGGTGTGCAGCATGGTGGTCATCCACCACGAGAAGCGCTGCGCCTTCCAGACGCGGGCCAGGGCCTTGGCCGAGTAGTTCTCCAGGCCGGAGTCGTCGCCGTTCTTGTAGTGCGCGACCATCGCGTGGTAGAGGTAGTAGATGTCCGACGCGGCGCTGTTGAGACCGCGTGCGCCGGTGGGCGGCACGATGTGGGCCGCGTCGCCGGCCAGGAACAGGTTGCCGTAGCGCATCGGCTCGGCCACGAAGGAACGCAGCGGCGCGATCGACTTTTCGATCGAGGGTCCGGTGATCAGGCGCTCGGCCACGTCGGCGGGCAGGCGGCGCTTGAGTTCTTCCCAGAACTTGTCGTCGCTCCAGTCTTCCACCGTGTCGGTCAGGGGCACCTGGATGTAGTAGCGCGAGAGCACCTGCGAGCGCAGCGAGCACAGCGCGAAGCCGCGTTCGTGCTTGGCGTAGATCAGTTCGGGCGACACTGGCTTGGTGCGCGAGAGCACGCCCAGCCAGCCGAAGGGATAGACCTTCTCGTATTCCTTGAGCACCTCGCGCGGGATCGACTTGCGGCTCACCCCGTGGAAGCCGTCGGCGCCGATCACATAGTCGCAGTCGATGCGCACCACCTCGTCGCCCTTGCGGTAGGTGACGTAGGGCTGGTCGCTCTTGAGGTCGTGCGGCTGCACGTCTTCGGCGTTGTGGATCACCACGCCGTTCATCTTGTCGCGTGCTTCGTACAGGTCACGGGTGAGTTCGGTCTGGCCGTACACCACCACCGAGCTGCCGCCGCTGTACTTGTGCAGGTCGACGCGGTTCATCTTGCCGTTGTCGGAGATGAGGAAGCCGTCGTGGATTTCGCCTTCACGGTCCATGCGCTCGCCGCACTGGGCTTCGCGCATCAGCTTGGCGAAGCCGTGTTCGAGCACGCCGGCGCGAATGCGCGACAGCACATACTCACGGCTCTGGCGTTCGAGCACGATGGTGTCGATGCCCTTGAGGTGCAGAAGCTGGGAAAGCATCAGGCCGGAGGGGCCGCCGCCGATGATCGCGACTTGGGTGCGCATGGAATGTCTCCTGGTTGTGTGGAACGGGTGACGGGACTGTAGGTTTCCGGGCGCCGCTTGACCATGCCCTGCGGGACGACTCTGTGCGGTGATTGGCTTGCTTGTGCGATGATCGCGCAACACTTTGCTGGAGAACCTGCATGGAGATCGCCAAGGCGGATTTCATCGAAGGCATGGCCAAGGGCATGGCCGTGCTGGAGAGTTTCGACACCGAACGCCAGCGCCTGAACGCCACCCAGGCGGCCGAGCGCGCCGGGCTCACGCGCGCCGCCGCCCGGCGCCACCTGCTCACGCTGGCATACCTGGGCTATCTCGACACCGACGGCACGCATTACTGGCTCTCAGCCAAGGTGCTGCGCTTCTCGGGCAGCTACCTCGCCTCGGCGCGCTTGCCGCGCCTGCTGCAGCCCACGCTCAACCGTCTGGCGGCGCAGACGCACGAATCGTTCTCGGCCGTGGTGCTGGATGGGGATGAGGTGGTGATCGTGGCGCGCAGCGCGTCGGTCGGCGGCCAGCGGCTGATGGCCTATGGCCTGCATCTGGGTGCCCGGCTGCCGGTGCACGCCACCTCGACCGGGCGGGTGTTGCTGGCGGCGATGACGAAGCCGGAGTTCGCTGCATGGCTCAAGGGCCGTGAGTTGCCGCGCCTGACCCCGAAAACCACGGTGGATCACAAGGCCCTGCGCGCGATCGTGGCGCAGGTGAAGGCCGACGACTTCGCGGTCGCCAGCGAAGAGCACGAGCTGGGCGTGCACGCGCTGGCGGTGCCACTGCGCAACATGAAAGGGCAGACGGTGGCGGCGCTCAACGTGGTGGCCGCGCCCGACCGCCTGGTGCCGGCGGTGATGCGCAAGGACCTGTTGCCGCTGCTGCTGGATGCGGCGCGGGAACTGCGGCCGCTGCTCTGAGCGGCGTCAGACGCCCAGATACTGTTCCAGCAGTTCCGGCCCGGACAGCAGTTCTTCCGAAGACCCCTCGAACACCACCTCGCCCTTGACGAGGATGACGTTGCGGTCACGAAGACCCTGCTGATGCCGCCATGCCTGGTCCGGCCGCAGATGCGTCTTCCTGGATGCAGGCACATGCTGCCGTCGCGCTGGCGCGATATCAACTCCTTGTCGCGATCGGGTTGCCGAGAAGGCAAAGTCTCTTGAGCAAGCCGTTGACTGCCTGCTATGCACTTCTTTAGGGATGGTGTTCAAAACCCCCGGTCAAGCCCGAATGGCATGAGCGAGGCACGACAGGAACAATGGCGTGATGACCCAACGAGAACTTGGCCTGAATCTGAGTACGCGGCGCACGCGCAAA